>JANNGR010000586.1:0-8698 GCA_031403955.1 Betaproteobacteria bacterium | reverse complement strand
ACCTTCGCCCTTGCCCGGCAGGTTCATGCGGTGCGCGGCGCCCAGGCCCAATACGTCCTGCAGCGGGTGGATGGCGGTGTCGGCCACGCTGGCGCAGGCGGCGCGGATCAGGTCCCAATGGATTTCACGACCGTCGGTCGCGAGGTAGTCGCACACATGGGCGCGCTCGGTCGCGCTCGCCTCGGCCCACCAGCCCTGCGCCGTGTGGTTGTCGTGTGTACCGCCGTAGACCACCGTGTTGGATTCATAGTTGTGCGGCAGGTAGGTATTGCCGCTATCACCTCCAAAAGCGAACTGCAATATGCGCATGCCGGGCAGGTCGAAGCGCCGTCGCAAGGCGTCGACATCGGGTGTGATCACGCCCAGGTCTTCGGCGATGATCGGCAGCTTGCCGAGCGCGGACGTTATCGCGTCGAACAACGCGGCGCCGGGCCCCGGCAGCCAACGCCCGAGCATCGCCGTTGGTTCGCTGGCCGGGATTTCCCAGTAACCGGCAAAGCCGCGGAAATGGTCGATACGCACGATATCGACCAGCTCGAAGGTGCGACGGATGCGTTCGATCCACCAGCCGTAACCGTCAGTACGATGCGCGTCCCAGCGGTACAAGGGGTTGCCCCAACGCTGGCCGGTGGCGCTGAAAAAATCCGGCGGCACACCGGCCACGACGCTTGGCTGTCGGTTATCGTCGAGTTCGAACAATTCCTGCCGGGCCCAGACGTCGGCGCTCTGGTAGGCGACAAAAATCGGAGTGTCACCTACGATGCGAACGCCACGCGTATTGGCATGGACCTTGAGCTTTTGCCATTGGCGAAAAAAGCACCATTGGCAGAACTGCCAGAACCGCATGGCCTGGGCATGTTCATGGCTGGCGCTGCGCAGGGCGTGCGGGTCGCGAGCGGCAAGCATCGGGCTCCACTCGCTCCACAAACGCCAGCCGTTGGCATCGGCCAGGGCCATGAACAATGCGTAGTCGTGCAGCCAGACGGCATGTTGTTTGCAAAATTCATGCAAAGCCGCGCGCTGTCCTTCTTCGGCGCCGGCCGCGAACGCCGCCGCCGCCCGACGCAGGCGCTGCATGCGCCACGGTATAACCGCGGCGAAGTCGATGCGCCGCTCTGAAAATGCGGCGGCGGGAGCAAGATCGGTGGCGTCCAGCCAACCTTGTTGCTGCAACTCGTGCAGGTCGATCAGCAACAGGTTGCCGGCAAAGGCCGAACTGCTCATGTACGGCGAGTTGCCCGGGCCGATGCCACCCAGCGGCAATATCTGCCACAAGTTTTGCCCGGCCGACACCAGCCAGTCGACAAAGTGGTAAGCCGCGGCGCCCAGGTCGCCCGAGCCGTGGGGGCCAGGCAGGCTGGTCGGATGCAGCAACACGCCGCTGGCGCGGGGCAATCTCATGTGATGCCGGCTCCGGCGGCCGCCAACAACTGGACGCTGTGTGCCGCCACCGGTAACCAGACCTCGCCCTGGCCGTGCCAGGAAGCCGCGCCGGTTGGCTGCGCGCTGTCCAGCAGTGCCTGCCAGACCCCGGCCGGCAACAGGAAGGGTTGCGGGTTATTGCCGGCGTTGACCAGCAACAGCAGCGGTGCTTTGGCGCGCCCAGGTTGGCCAATCAGGCAGCCCAGCGCGCGCGCGGCCGGATCGCGCCAGGCCTCGCCCTGCAACGGGCTACCGTCTGCCTGCAGCCAGGCCACGTCGTGTAGTCCGAGCGGGTCGGTTAGGCCGCTGTACCAGTGGTTGTCAAACGGCAGGGCCAAGCGGCGCAACGCAAGCAGGCGCGCCGTGAACGTGATCAGGTCCTGATCGGCAGCCGACCAATCGATCCAGGTGGTGGCATTGTCCTGGTTGTAGGGGTTGTTGTTGCCGCCCTGGCCGTGGCCCAGCTCAGTGCCGGCGCACAACATCGGCGTGCCTTGGGACAGCAGCGTGCAGGCCAGCAAGGCGCGCTCCAGGCGGCCGCGCAGCGCGTTGATGCCGGGGTCGTCGCTTGGGCCTTCCACGCCGCAGTTGAAGCTCAAATTGTGTCCATGGCCATCGCGGTTGCCTTCGCCGTTGGCCAGGTTGTGCCGATGGTTGTAACGCACCAGGTCATGCAACGTGAAGCCGTCGTGCGACACCACATAGTTGACCGATTCGCACGGCGTGCGCCGTCGCGGCTGGTACAGGTCGGACGATGCGCACAGTCGCAGCGCGAAGTCGCCGCGGGTACCGGCGCCATGGTGGGCATCACCTGTTATGCGTCCACCAAGCCAGAACCGGCGCATGGTGTCGCGGAACTGGTCATTCCATTCCAGCCAGCCGCGTGGAAATCCGCCCAACTGGTAACCACCGGGGCCGATGTCCCACGGCTCGGCGATCAACTTGACGGTCGAGAGCACCGGGTCCTGCGCCAGCGCCGTGAAGAACGCGCCATTACGCTCGAAACCATGGTCGCCGCGCCCCAGCACTGGCGCCAGGTCGAAACGGAAACCGTCCACGTGCATGTCGGTGACCCAGTAACGCAAGCTGTCCATCACCAGCCGCAATACCTGCGGCACTCGGATGTCGAGTGTGTTGCCGCAGCCGCTGTGGTTCTCGTAGTGCGCCGGCGCGTCGCTGGCCAGGCGGTAATAACCGGCATTGTCGAGGCCGCGAAAACTGATCGTCGGGCCGCTTGCGTCCGACTCGGGCGTGTGATTGAACACTACATCCAGCACCACCTCGAGTCCCGCCGCGTGTAGTGCGCGCACCATGGCGCGAAACTCGTCGCGCGGGCCGACACCATCTTGCCGGCTCGCCAGCGCCGGGTTGACGCAGAAAAACGCAAGCGTGTTGTAGCCCCAGTAGTTGCCCAGGCCCGTCAGCGCAAGACGTTCTTCGTCGAGCGGGTAAAACACCGGCATCAGGCTGACCGCCGTCACGCCCAGGCACTGCAGATGGGCGATCGACACCGGGTGCGCCAGTCCCGCGAACGTGCCGCGCAACGGCTCGGGCAGCGCCGCTTGCAGCTTGGAAAAGCCCTTGACATGCAACTCGTACAACACGCTGTCGGCCAGCGGCGTGTGCGGCGCGCGGTCGTCGCCCCAGTCGTAGTGGTCGGCCGTCACACGCGCCTTTAGCGCAAACGCCGCGTTGTCGCGTTCGTCCATATCCAGCGGGTAGTGGCGGTCGGCGCCAAATTGCTCGTCACGCCAGACAAACTCGCCGACCACGTCGCGCGCATAGGGGTCCAGCAACAGTTTGGCCGGGTTGATCAACTGGCCGCGGTCGGGTCGCCACGGCCCATGTGCACGCAGGCCGTAAATCAGGCCCGGTCCGGCGCCGGGTAGATAACCGTGCCAGACATCGCCGCTGCGCGAGGGCAGCGGCACACGCGCCTGTTCGTGCGCGCCATCGGCATCGAAAAGGCACACTTCGATGCGCTGGGCGCTGGACGAAACCACGGCGAAGTTAACGCCCTGTCCGTCCCAGGTTGCACCCAGCGGCCAGGCCCGTCCTGGCAGCAGTTTGTCGTGCGCCCGGGCAGCGGACGCCGCAGGCGCGCGTTTCAGGCTTTCCATTCGAGCATGACGGTAGCCAGCGGCGGCAGGCTCAACACCACCGACCAGGGTTTGCCGTGACACTGCACCGGCTGCGCGCTGGCGGCGCCCAAAGCCGTGCCGACGTTGCTGCCGCCATAGTGTTGCGAATCGGTGTTGAGACACTCGCGGTACTGGCCCGCATGCGGCACCCCGAGGCGGTAGCCCAGATGGGGGCTGGGAGTGAAGTTGCATACCACCACGATGCAGGACCGGTCGTCGTTGCCGCGGCGAACAAAACTCAAAACCGAGTTTTCCGCGTCATGGTGGTCGATCCATTCAAAACCTTCGGGCACGAAGTCAAGCTGGTGTAACGCCTTGGTTGCCCGGTAGAGCTGATTAAGGTCGCGCACCAGCCGCTGCACACCGGCGTGCAGCGGGACGGCGAGCAAATGCCAGTCAAGGCTCTGGTCATGGTTCCATTCGCGTTGTTGCGCAAATTCGCAACCCATGAACAACAACTTCTTGCCCGGATGGCCGAACATGAAACCGTAATAGGCGCGCAGATTGGCAAACTGTTGCCAGCGGTCGCCCGGCATCTTGGCCAGCAGCGAACCCTTGCCGTGTACCACTTCGTCGTGCGACAACGGCAATACGAAGTTTTCATTGAACGCGTAAACCAGGCCGAAAGTCATCTCATCATGGTGGTGTTTGCGGTGCACCGGGTCGCGCGCCATGTACTGCAGCGTGTCGTGCATCCAGCCCATGTTCCATTTGTAATGAAAACCCAGGCCACCGGCGTAGGTCGGGCGCGACACGGACGGGAAGGCGGTGGACTCTTCGGCCAGCGTGATGGCCTGGGGGCGCTGCTCGCCCACAACTTCGTTCATGCGTTTTAGGAAGTCGATCGCTTCCAGGTTCTCGCGGCCGCCGTGCTGGTTCGGTATCCACTCGCCTGCCTTGCGGCTGTAGTCGCGGTACAACATGGAAGCCACGGCGTCGACGCGCAGCCCGTCGACGCCAAAACGCTCCAGCCAATACAACGCGTTGCCAACCAGGAAGTTGCGCACTTCGGTACGCCCCAGGTTGTAGATCAGCGTATTCCAGTCGTTGTGAAATCCCTCGCGCGGGTCGGCATATTCGTACAAATGCGTGCCGTCGAAATTACCCAGGCCATGCGCATCGGTGGGAAAGTGCGCCGGTACCCAATCCAGCAACACGCCGATACCGATTGCGTGGCAACGCGTCATGAAACGCGCAAAACCCTCGGGCGAGCCAAAACGCGCGGTCGGTGCATAAAGCCCGACCGGCTGGTAACCCCAGGAACCGTCAAACGGATGTTCGCTGATCGGCAACAACTCCAGGTGGGTGAAGCCCATCATGGAGGCATAAGGCACCAGTGTGTCTGCCAGCTCGTCCCAATCCAGCCAGCGGTTGTTATCCTCGGGCTTGCGTTGCCAAGAGCCCAGGTGTACCTCGTAGATGCTAATCGGAGCGTCCAGCGCATTGGCTGCGCGGCGCAGCTCGGACGGTGCCACAAGTTGCGGCATCGGGGCCACGATGCTTGCCGTGGCCGGGCGCAGTTCGGCGCAAAAAGCGTACGGGTCGGCGCGCTGCGGCAACACCTGCCCATCGTGCGCGCAAAGCTCGAACTTGTAGCGGGCCCCTTCCCGCACGCCGGGCAGGAAGATTTCCCACACACCACATTCACGCCGCAAGCGCATCGGGTGGCGGCGGCCATCCCAGTGGTTGAAGTCGCCCACCACGCTCACGCGCGACGCATTCGGTGCCCAGACCGCAAAGCGGGTACCGGTGATGCCGTCGATGCTCGCCAGGCGCGCGCCCAGTACCTCGAATGGACGCAGATGGGTGCCTTCGCTCAGCAACCACACATCCATGTCCCCCAGCACCGGCCCAAATCGGTACGGATCTTCCAGCACCGCCTCGCTGCCGTCTTGCCAGCGCACGTGCAACTGGTACGGTACCTTCAGGGCGGACGTCAGGACCCGCTCGAAAAAGCCATCTTCGTGCCGTTTGGCCAGCGTGGCCAACACGCGTTGGGGTGCCGACGCGACTACCAGCACTTGTGCGGCATCGGGTATGAAGGCGCGCACCGAGGTGCGCCCATTGCCTTGCCGGTGTGGCCCCAGCACCGAAAACGGGTCGCCATGGCTGGCCGAGCAGATCAGCGCGATGTCGTGTGCGGGCACCATGGGTCAGGGTCCTGGTTGGACGGTTCAGGCCGACTCTGGCGCTACCTGCCAGATATTGGCGGCGTAGGCGCGGATGGTGCTATCGGCGGAAAAAGCGCCCATGCCGGCCACGTTGGTGATTGCCTTGGTGCACCAGGCATCGGGCTGCCGGTACAACACATCGACGCGAGACTGCGCGGCGAGATACGACTCGTAATCCGCCAGCAGCATGTAATGGTCGCCGCCCCGCAGCAACTCGTCCACCAGCGCGCGGTAACGACCCGGCTCGCCGGGAGAGAACACATCACCAGCGATTGCGTCCAGAACGGCACGCAGGGCGGGAATGGTTTCGTAATAACGCATCGGTTGGTAACCAGTGCTCCGCAGACTGCGCACTTCGGCCGTGCTCAGGCCAAAAATGAAAATATTGTCGTCACCGACGTTTTGGCGAATTTCGATATTCGCGCCGTCGTCGGTGCCAATCGTGAGCGCACCGTTTAGCGCCAATTTCATGTTGCCGGTACCCGAGGCCTCGGTGCCGGCGGTGGAAATCTGCTGCGACAAATCGGCGCCGGGCATCATCATCTCAGCCACCGATACGCCGTAGTTGGGGACAAACACGACTTTGAGCTTGTCGCCAATAAGCGGGTCCTGGTTGATTTTGGTGCCGACATCGTGGATCAACCGGATGATGGACTTGGCGGCCCGGTACGAGGACGCCGCCTTGCCGGCAAAGATAACCGTGCGTGGTACCCAGGGGGCTTGCGGGTTGGCCAGGATGGCCTGGTAACGTGTGACCACATGCAGCACATTTAGCAGTTGGCGCTTGTATTCGTGGATACGTTTGACCTGCACGTCAAACAGGCTAAGCGGGTTGACCTCGACTCCAGTTGTTTGCAGTATGAACGATGTCAGACGGACCTTGTTGGCATGTTTGATAGCCGCGAACCGCGCACGAAACCGGCTGTCGTCGGTGCAGTCACGCAGGCGGCGCAATTGGTCCAGGTTCAGCCGCCAGGTCTTGCCCAGCGTGTCGTCAAGCAAATCGGCCAGGCCCGGATTGGCCTGCGCCAACCAGCGCCTTGGCGTGACGCCATTGGTCTGGTTGGTGAAGCGCTGCGGCCACAGGCTGGCAAAGTCGGCAAAAATGGTTTGCACCAGCAACGCGGAGTGCAACGCCGACACACCATTTACTTTGTGGCTGCCGACAATCGACAGGTGCGCCATGCGCACCCGCTTTTCGCCTTGTTCGTCAATCAGCGACAGGCGCGCCAGAAACCCGCCGTCGCCGGGGCGATGGCGTGCCGCTTGTTCGAGAAACTCCTTGTTGATCAGCAAAATGATTTCCAAGTGGCGCGGCAATACGTGTTGCATCAGCCCCACCGGCCAGGTCTCGAGCGCCTCCGGCATCAGGGTGTGGTTGGTGTACGAGAACGTGCGCGTGCAAATCGCCCACGCCGCCGGCCAGGCCATGCGCTGTTCGTCGCACAACACCCGCATCAACTCGGGCACGCCAATCGCAGGGTGGGTGTCGTTGAGATGGATCGCGACCTTGTCGGCCAAGTTGTCCAGACTGGGGTGTTCATCCAGGTGGCGGCGGATCAAATCCTGGATCGACGCCGCCACGAAAAAATACTCCTGCTTCAGGCGCAACTCCTGCCCTGCCAGGGTAGCGTCGTTGGGGTACAGCACCCAGGAGATATTTTCGTATTGGGTTTTGGCGCCGGCCGCGCGTGCGTAGTCGCCGGTGTTGAAAGCGCCCAGATCGATATGCTCCGGCGCGACCGCCTTCCACAAGCGCAGCGTGGCGACGCTGCTGGTGCCGTGCCCCGGCACCACCATGTCGTAGGCCTTGGCGGCAACCTCGGCGGCGTGGCGCCACAAGGCGGTGCCATCCACATGTTCGACCCAGCCGCCAAAACGCACCGGATAACTCACACTGGCGCGCGGGAACTCCCATGGCGTTCCGTCCTGCAACCACGGGTCGGGGTATTCCATCTGGCTGCCGTCCTGAATGCGCTGCGCAAACATGCCGTATTCATAACGAATCCCGTAACCGATTGAGGGCAGTCCGATGGTCGCCATGGAGTCCAGGAAACAGGCCGCAAGTCGTCCCAGTCCGCCGTTGCCCAAGGCGGCATCGGGCTCAAGGCTGGCAATGTCTTCCAGCCTTCGCGCATAGTGTTGCAACCCCTGGACCGCGGCATCCTTGAGTTCCAGCGCCGCCAGCGCATTGCCCAGAGTTCGCCCGATCAGGAACTCCATCGACAGGTAACACACCCGGCGCGCCTTTGCCTCGCGTTCCCTGGCCTGGGTTTCGACCCAACGCCGCGAGAGTTGCGCGCGCACCACTTGCGCCAGCGCCTGCATCATTTCGGTCGCCGACGCACGGCTGGCGTCGACCGCGACGGTCTGCAGCAGGTGCTCACCGATGGCGCCGGCCAGGCTGGCGTGTGGGTTGCTGAGACTCTGGGTCACTGGAACATCCTTTGGGGTTCAAGACTTGTTTTACCGGCCAAGCGCGGCAATTTTCGCACGCGGTAATCGTGCCATAACCGGGTCGATACCTTCGGCATTAAGATCGCAGGACAGCCACAAAGGAGATGCTATGGATGCCTCCCTGCCCAAGGGCAAGGAAATTGGAGCGCTGAGATGAACAGCCGCCTATCAGGAAGAAGAAGCCCGCTTGAGCGAGGTGGATCCTCTGATGGATACGGCCCCGATCCCGCTGATCGTCAGGGTGACGTCGGTTCCGGTCGAGGCCGACAGCGTTCCGTAGGAACCGCTGGTGATGGCCCACGCGTAGTCCAGATCGTCCCCATCGGCGTCCGCCGTCCCGGAGCCGGACAGGGAGAAGTCCGCGGAGTCGCAGTCGTCGCAGGAATAGGCCGTGCCGTAACTGATGGCGACGCACGTCCCGGTGGCGCTGGACGACTGGTCCGCACCCGCGTCCGCGACGGGATCATTGTTCGTCGTGCGCCGGGTGACGGTCCCGGGGACCGAGAC
>JANNGR010000585.1:0-2731 GCA_031403955.1 Betaproteobacteria bacterium | reverse complement strand
GCGCAAACTGATCGAGCGACAAGCGCTTGAAGGTGGGAGTTGGCATGGAACCTCCTGAAACTTGCGGGACAGACCGAGGCCACACGCAGTGGGCAAGCCCTGTCCCCGACTGACTAAAACACTTGCGGGACAAACCATTGTGCCCAACCCGCAGCAGTCTGGCATCCCCAATTTTGCGGATGCCTTAATGCGGCTGTCCGCTAAACACGCAGCCGTACTGCTTGCGCAAGTCGCCTTTTTGAACAACCGCCTGAAAAAGCCCGTCAAAGCCGCTGCGCGCGGGCTATCGCGCAGTAGCGCGCGGATCGCTTTAAGGGCCTGGCCGAAGTTCGATCCCCATGATCTGGCTGGCGGCGGAATCGGTCAAACTGGTGGGGCGGTTTTGTCGCGCCGTTGCTGGCTCTACGGCGGCCCGGCTGACCAGAACAGTCCGCCGTGGCCTTGCTTGTGCCGCACTGATTCACGAGATACTCTAAGCACTCTTTTGCCCCTGTTCACCATGCCTGCATCACCTTTCCGCCACCGAGCCCATGCCATCATTCTTCGGGCCCTGCGGCGCTTGGGAATAGCCGGTCTGGCCATTGTTTGGGCGCTGGCGATTGTGCCTTTTGCACAGGCGTTGACGCCAGAGGAAGCGACCCGTGTGGGGGGCGATCTGACCCAGGTTGGTGGCGCGCTCAGTGAAGCGGGCAGCCGGCTTGCGGCCTTCACGGCCGCAACCGCGAAGATCGTCGAAGTCGCGCCGTACCTGGGTGCGGAACTGGCGGCAGCGCTCGGCCGGCTCAAGGACAGCCGTGGCCAGCATGAACTAGCGACCACAGCCGCGCTGGGCGCCGCGTGTTTGCTGGTTTTGCTGGCTGCCATGCTGGTGTTTCGCGCAGCCACGGCACGCTGGCGCCGGGCCTGCCAGCGCAACGAGGTGTTTGTGCGCGGCGCTGTCGGCCTGCTTGTTTTGGACGCCGGACAGTGGGCGGTATTTGCCACCGGCGCCTATCTGACCGTGCGGTTCTACTTTTACACCCAGGACCAACACGCCTTGTTGCTGGTTGCCGTGCTCGCGGCACTCGTGCGCTGGTTGTTGTTCATGCTGTTTCTGGAAGCAGCGTTGCGACCAACAGTCCCGCACTTTCGCCTGATAGCCATGACCGATCGCGCGGCACGCCAGGTCCGAATATTCTTCGGGTCGGTGACGCTGATTGGCATACTGGGCATCTCCATCATGCCGGTACTGCTGCGCGCTGGCTTGCCGATACCGGCCGGGCAGGCAACCGTGCTGCTACAAGGGTTGCTGGTCGCGTGCGGATGCGTATTGGGCTTGTGGTGCTACCACGCATCACATTCGGGGCCTGAGCGTGCCCAGCGCCTGTGGTTGTGGTTTGGCGGCGTGACGATCCCGCTGGTATGGCTGGTGTGGAGCGCGTCCGTGGTGACGCTCGAGTTTTCCGCTTACCACTCGCTGGTGTATTCGCTGCGTATCGGCTTGATTGCCTACGTCATACACGCCTTGCTCAATCTTTCGGCGCACGCGCACTGGTGGGTCCGGTTGGTGCAGCACTCCACCAACGCCGGCGCGGTGCTGGCGATTTCGATCATGCTGGCCGAGTTGTGGCTGGTCGAGCGGCTGGCAATCGTGCCGTTGTCGGCCTGGGAGCCGATTCGCCACTCGTTGGTGACTACCTCCATTACGCTGTTTGTCGGTTTTGTCGCGTGGCGCTACCTTGACTTGTGGACCGAACAACGGCTGCGTGCCGCGTCGCCGGGCCTGGCGCCGGGCATAGACGACGACGTGGCCGCGGAGCCAGCTTCCAGACTCACCACCTTGTTGCCGATGGTACGGGTGACGGTGGGTGTGGCAATTTTGTTGCTGGTGGCGTTCCTGGGGCTGTCCCAGCTTGGCGCCGATCTCACCACGCTGCTGGCCGGTGCCGGTGTATTTGGTCTGGCGCTGAGCTTTGGTTCCCAGGCGTTGGTACGCGACATCGTGGCCGGCATTTTCTTCATGTCGGACGACGCATTTCGGGTTGGCGAATACATCGATACCGGACGGCTGAAAGGCACGGTCGAGCGGGTGACCATGCGCTCGGTACGCCTACGGCATCAAAACGGCCAGATCCACACAATTCCGTTCGGCCAGCTCAGTGCGATCACCAATTTCAGTCGTGACTGGCAGACGGTGAAATTCAACCTGCGGCTGGCGCGCGACACCGATCTGGAAAAGACGCGCAAAACCATCAAGCGGGTCGGACTGGAGATGCTGCAAGACCCGGAACTTGGCAAGGAATTCCTGTTGCCGCTCAAGCTCCAGGGAATGGTTGAGATTAGCGACAGTGCATTGGTAGTGCGGCTCAAGTTCACGGTGCATCCGAGCAACCCGAGCGTGGTGCAGCGCGAGGCGCTCAAGCGCTTGCACCGCGCCTTTGGACAGGATGGGATCGAGTTCGCCGCCGGCGTAATCACGGTCCAGCCAGCCGGCACACTTGCGCTACCGACGGCGTTCGGAGCTGCGGCGGCCAGTGGTTCGGCCAGTTCGTCGGTCGGCGCGCCGGCCTCACCTTGACGGCGCGGCTTTTGATTGGCCACGGCAACCTGCGTTACTGCCAGTTGGCCGCGATAACCGGGGCCAGTTCCATCGCGTAGTTGGCCGCCAGCGTGCTCTGCCCGGCTGCCGGCGGCGCGAAACCCGCCATGGCGTTGACCAGGTTTTGCACCTGGCTGTCGAGCAGGGTCTTGC
>JANNGR010000584.1:0-1725 GCA_031403955.1 Betaproteobacteria bacterium | reverse complement strand
CGGAGGGCACAAGCGCCAAGCCCAGACGGGTCTCGAACAGTGCCGCAACTCCGTCCGCATGCTGTTGCCGTGCCGCGCTGCACGCCACTTCAAGCGGTCTTTGATGTCGTCTTCGATATTGCGGACAAGGAGCTGGCCCATGCATTGCTCCGATGAAAAAATATCGACATATCAGATTGCAATCACTCGCCAATCCTTTCAACGCTGGCCTGCTCGCTGATCCTCAGCACCCGCTGGCCATACTGATTTGATGCGTTTGACCCTCGACGAACAGCACGCCATCGCGCAAGCGGCAGCAGCGCTGCTGCCGCCCGGAACATGTGTGTCGCTGTTCGGCGCGCGCACGGATGACTTGCGGCGCGGTGGTGACATTGATCTGCTGGTTGAGCCACCCGCACCCCTTGACGCCACGGCCCAGGTCCGACTTCGTACCCGCCTGGCGGCGCGGCTGTACCGGCTGTTGGGCGAGCGGCGCATCGACATCCTGGTGGCCGCCGCCAGCGAGCCCAATGACAGGCTGGTGCTGGCCGAAGCCAGGCGTCAAGCGATCCAACTGGTAACCACATGAGCCCCCGCCCGGCCGATCCGAAGCGCGCTCGCAGCGCGGTGCGCAGCACGGCGCTAAACCAATGAGCCCGGCCGTGGCCGATGCCGCGCTGGCTGCGGCGGCTTGGGAGTGTGATCGCCACCGCCTGGCGCTGCACGAGGCGCTGGCCGATTGGCGGGCCATCCGCAAATCAGCAGCGACGCGCTGGAGAACGACCCGGCCTTGCGCCGCCTCACCGACCAAATCCTCTATCGGTTTACCAAATTGCAGGATGCGATGGGTGAACGGCTGGTGCCCGCCACCCTGACCTGGTTGCGTGAGCCGCACGAGGCATGGCCAATGCGGGACCGGTTGGACAGGCTTGAAAAGATCGGGTTTCTGGAGGTCGAGCCTTGGCTGGGTTGGCGTGACGTGCGCAACCGGCTGGCGCATGAATCCCCGGGCACGACAGATCTGCGCCACGCCGCTGTGCTGGCGGCGGTGGACTCAGCCGACGCGATGCTGCAGGCTTGGGCGCGATGGAAGGCCCGGTTGCCACAATCGGCCATGCCAGGCCCGGTATGAAGGCGGGATGGCCGGGCGACGATGCATCGGCCTGCCAACGCGGCTTCGGCGCTGTGCATCAGATGGGTACAAGCCCCGGCACCGCCGCCAGCCCTGAAAGCCACCTTCCTATTCTGTGAGCATGCGCCTGCCTCCCCTTGCCGGCCGCACGATCCACGACACCGTTCGGTCGGTGCTGGGGCTGCACGCCAGGGTTCGTTTGTTTGACTCACGCACCAATGACAGCGCCAGGGGTGGCGACATTGATCTGCTGGTTGAATCAGACGTGATCGTCGAACAACCTGCACTGGTGGCGGCGCGCATTGGCGCGCTGCTGCAACTGGCCCTCGGCGATCAGCGCATTGCGGTGGTGATCGCAGCGCCCAACCTGCCCGATCAAGCCATTCACAAGATCGCACGTGCCACCGGGGTCGCGCAGTGATCGGGCCACCTGGGGCTGCACCGCGCTTGCAGCACCTGGCTGAGGTGGTGCCGCGCGAAGCGGCCCTGCTGCTGGCCACGGACCGGCGCTTGTTTGGCCCGGGTTTTGGCACGGCGCAGGTGTTGGCCCTGGCTACAAAATGAAGATCATTCCGAGCAGGTGGATGCGTTTGTGGTGCGCTTTGGCCGCTTGC
>JANNGR010000583.1:0-67986 GCA_031403955.1 Betaproteobacteria bacterium | reverse complement strand
TTTTCTTGCAACAGCAGGTCCTTGCGGCGGTCGCGGCGGTAGGCGGCCGGATCGGCAAGATGCTGGTCGCCGTCGATTTCCACGGCGATGCGGGTGTCCGCGGTGTCGTCACACAGGAAATCGACTTCCAGTTGCCCCTGGCCATCGAATGCGATCGGCAGCACGGCGTTGAGGCGGAAACGTCCCCGCGTTTGCGGCAAGGTCTCGAAACGGCGGTACAGGAAGGCTTAGCTCGCGCACGCGCCCGGTCCGCGCCCTCGGCGTCGGACGCCAGCGGCCGGGCGAAGTGGACGAAAAGGCTCGGGAACATGGCCCCCACGCTTGTCACTGCGTGGACTGCGCTGCCCCCCGAGGGGGCCCTCGCGCCTTGGGGCGGCCCGGCGGCGCTCGCTTGCGCCGTGTCCACGCCGTCCGCGACCAGTCTGCGCACACTGCCCGAGTAGTCGCGCTTCCATGCAGGCTCGGTGGGCAGGGGCACGTCCTGCGGCCAACCGGGCGACGAACCGTGCCTTAGTCCGGCGCGCCACCTGCTCGAAGCTCTGCGCGGGGAGGTGATGGCACTCGTCGACGATCAGTTGGCCGTAGTCGGCGACAGCGGTGGCCAAACACCTGGAGAGTTGGTCCCGGGCCACCGCGTCGAGCTGGCTCTGTACGAGCCGCTCGTTAACATGGAACGCGACATGATGCCGTGGTGCAAGCACTGCAGGCGCAAGACGCCGCGCAGCAACTCGCTCTGCGTGGAATCGGATTTAGGTGCTCGAGGCAGCGGGACAACCTCAACCCCAAGCAATAATATGCAGGCGTTGCAGGAGGACGCCATGCGGTTCATATCTCAAGAAACCATCGATCAGCTGGTGCGGGTCATCGTGCGGGAAGCTGCACCTGACACTGTAATTCTGTTCGGCTCCCAAGCGCGTGGAGACGCTCGCGCGGACTCCGATGTTGATTTGATGGTGGTGGAGCATGAGCCGTTTTCCGCCCAGCGAAGCAGACGCGCCGAGTATTCGCGTCTTTCCATGGCCCTGCGGGATTTTCCTTTTGCCAAGGACATCCTTTTGTACAGCAAGGATGAGTTTGAATATTGGAAAGACTCCCCCAACCATGTCGTCGGCAGAGTCAACCGCGAAGGCATAGTACTGCATGTCTGACATTAAGCAGACCGATGCCATGGTGCGCATGGCGCATCGCGATCGGACGGCCCTGCATGGCATGCGGGACGTTTCGGTGTTCGCCGACGAGATTTTCGGGTTCCATGCCCAACAGGCAATTGAAAAAGCCCTAAAGGCCTGGATGTGCGCGCTTGGGATGACCTACCCGCATAGCCATCACATTAATTGACTTCTGGTCCTCTTGAGTGATGCGGGGGCTGACGTAGCGGCGTTCTGGGGAACTGATGAGTTCACCATTTACGCGCATCAAGCGCGCTACGAGGAAGGGCACCTGGAATCGGACTCGCCTTTGAAACGTGACACCGTCCTGTCCACCGTCGACGCTTTGATTGCGCACGTGGAGGCAGCCATTCGTGGGCTTCCCGCGACCCCAAAAACGAAATGCCCAAAGCCCTGGTCCTTGGTATTGAAGCCCGCTGGAAAAGCAGCGCTCGCAAACGGGGTCGCAGCTTCCTCCAGTCCCATGACCACTTCCACGTCCACGCCCAATGGGGCTGGTACGCTGACCATTTCCTTCACGCGCCGCTTTTTTCTCTGATCGTCCGTTGCTGGCACGGGATTCAGTCCCGCTTGCGCAGCCGCGCCATGGTTGCGTCGAACGCGGCACGGCTAGTGGCTTCGAATCCTACGCAGGTCGCGTCGTTAGCAGTGCCCGGCCAGAGTGGCCGGGGATCCATCCGTCAAGTTCTTGCGCGAGCTGGTTTATGTTGTGGCAAAAGAACCGGCGACAGGAGGTCATTGCGCCACCTAGGGAATTTGCTCGCCGCGCTTACTGACACCCAGCGCTTCGTGTACTCGGGAACCATCGTAGCTTGCGCGCGAGCTTGCGTTTGCCGCCGACTTCGCCGAGCTGGTTCTCGTCAAAACACGCCCAGTGCGATGCCCGCCGCCATCGCGGCACCGATCTCGCGGCACTGCTCCAGGTCCTGCGCCTTGATCCGCTTGGCTCGCAGAATCTCCTGCGGCGTCTGGGCATGCGTACACACTATCAGCGCCGGGGCCACCGCCTTCAATCGCCATCCGGTGGCGATGCGCTCGAGCTGCCGCACCGCGTTCTGGCCGTCGCTGCCGGCGCACACCAGCGTCGCGTAGGGCCGGCCATTGATGCGGTCCAGCGCAGCGTAGTAGGTACGGTCGAAAAAATCCTTCATCAGTCCGGACATCGCCGCCAGGTTCTCGGGTGTCGCGAAGATGTAACCATCGGCCGACAACACATCCGCCGGCCCAGCGTCCACGGCGCGCAACAACCTGACCTGCACCGACGCTTCATCGGACGCACCCTGCGCCGCGGCACGACTCATCTGCTCGGCGCCGCCGGTCATCGAGTGGTAGACGATCAACAGCGTCTTCATTGGAATCGCGCCTACTCCCAATCACTGGTTCAATTGCCTGACGCTTCAGCCGCGTCCGCGTTGTCGTCGGGGCCAGCGATTTTCGGCACGCAATTGGGCACTACGGCGTCGGCGCGAAACATCCACCATTGGCGCCGGTTGGCGTAACCCGCAATGATCACTTTCGAGCGATCCACACACGGCTTGACCGCTTCCCGCAAGCCGAATATCCAGCGCTGTCCCGGCGCGTCGGACTGCCAGCGGGTGGCGTCAATGAACTGTTGCGGCCACGGCTTTAGGAAGCCGAAATCCTTCATCGGCCGGTCAGCCATCAGAAGGTTCTGCTCCTTCCAGGCCACCATGCCAATTTGCGCGTCCGGCCCGGCGATCTGGCCCGCCCGTCGCATCACGCCGGCGGCCGAATTGGAGTCGTTGAGCAACGGCGATGCCCAAAAGCCCCAGACAATCCAGAAGCCAGCGGTGCCGACCAATAACGCGTGCAGACCACGCCGCGGGCGAAAGGCAATCGCAGACGCGGCGAACACAGCGCCAAGTGTGATGACCATCCACCACAAGCCGCGCCCGCCCTGGGCGAGTTCACGCTCGGCCACCATGGTGTTCATGCTGGTCCAGTGACCCTGCAGCGCCCAGATGCCGCCGCCCACCAGTGCCATGCCGAACAGCAACGTACAGGCGAAAGCAGTGTGACGCAACCAGCGCGCCCCGGCAATGCGCTCCAGTGTCGGCGCCAGCGCCAACGCCAACATCGGCAACACCGGCATCAGATAGACCTCGCGCTTGCCACCGGCAATGCTGAAAAAAGTGATCACCAGCACGCACCAAGCCAGCAGCAGCAGCAAACGCGAGTCGCCCGATTTCAATGCCTGCCACCAATCGCGCCACGCGCTCACATACGCCAGCGACATCGGAAAAAAATGGAACAGCAACACCGGCAGGTAATACCAAAATGGCTGCGCGTGGCCCCCCACGGCGCCGGTGTAACGTTGGGCAGTTTGCCGCAGCAGGATGTCGTTGACGTAGGCTTCGTATTCCGGGCCACCACGCGCCTGCGCCACCAGCAGCATAGGGACCAGCCACAACGCGATGGCCGCCATGAACGCGAGCGCGCCGCCGGCCCAGCGCATCACGCAACCAGCAGGGTAAGACACGCCGTCCCAGCGGCGCCAACAGGCAAACAGGTACGGCACGAACATCAGCAAGGCCAGCACGCCGACGGCCTTGGTTATGACGCCGAGTCCGGCGGCAAAACAGCCCAACCAGTAGGCGCGCCAGTTCGGTCCGCGCAAGAAATGCAGCAACAACCCCCAATTCGCCAACGTCACCATGGCCATCACCAATGGGTCAATCTGGGCGCGCTTGACCTGGTAGGCAAACTGAAAGGTGGTCAATACCGCCACCGCCGCCAACAGCCCCACACGCGGGCTCCACAAGCGCCGCCCGATATCCCAGGTGAGCGCCAGTGTCACCAGGCCAGCCAGCAGCGACGGCAACAAGAAGGCGACGCGCCAGTTGCCGAGCAACTGGTAAAGAGCCGCTTCGAACCACATCAACATGGGCGGTTTGTCCGAATACAACTCGCTGCCGCGATGTGGAAACAACCAGTCGCCCGACTCGACCATTTGCTTGGCAACCAAGGTGAAACGTGGCTCATCCGATGGCCATGGGTCCCGCAGCCCGATCCCCGCGCCGAGCACCACCAGCGCCGCCAGCATCAGCAGCCAGAACTGCCGCCGGTCGGCACTGCTGGTGGCCGGATTTGCCAGCGGCAAGATGGCGGTCATGGCGACTGTCTCAGGCAACTCAGCCTTGGCGGCGCTTGACGTAATCACGCCAGACGAACTGCAGATTGCGAAAGTAGATGAATAGCCCGGCGCCCTGACCGATGATAAAAACCGGATCACGCCGGTGGATCGCGTAAGCCAGCAACGTGACCCCACCGGCAACGCTGAAATACCAGAAGGCCGTCGGAATCACGCTTTTCTTCACTTTCTCGCTGTGCAGCCATTGCACGAAAAAACGCGCCGAAAAAAGTGCCTGCCCAATCAGGCCCACCACCAACCAGGTTTTATCGATTTCCATCACTGTTCCTTCACCATCAAGCGTTCAACCACCGGCACGCGCGCGCGCCGCTGTAACCAGATTACACCGAGCATGTCCACCAGGCCGACCCACAAGCGGTTGTGGATGCCGTAATGCGATAGGCCATGCTCGCGCGGCCGGTGCGCAACCGGTACCGATTCGACCGTGCCACCGGCGCGCCGCACCAAGGCCGGCAAGAAACGGTGCATATGGTCGAAGTATGGCAACGCGAGGAAATCATCGCGCCCAAACAGCTTCAGGCCACAACCGCTATCGGGCGTCGCGTCACCCAGCAGCGCGCCCCGCACCCGGTTCGCAATACGCGAAGACAGGCGGCGGATCCAGGTATCGCGCCGCTTGGCCCGCCAGCCGGCGATCAGCACCGGTGGCGGCGTTCCGGTTTGCCGCAGTTCGCGCCAGCGCGCCAGCAGAGCCGGAATATCGGCCGGGTCGTTCTGACCGTCGCCGTCCAGCGTTGCGACCACCAGGCCGCGCGCCTCACGCACGCCGGTGCGCACAGCCGTGCTTTGGCCACAATTGTTACGGTGCCGCAGCACCACCAGCCAGGGATGGGACTGCGCATATTCGGCCAGCACGCGCGCCGTGTCGTCGTTGCTGCAATCGTCGACAAAAACAGCTTCGAAGCGCGCCGTACCCGTCAGCGCGGCCTCGATCTGGGTCAGCAGGGGCAAGACGTTGCGTGATTCGTTATGGACCGGCACAACAATTGAGATTTCAGGAGCCGTTTCGCTCATGGCAACACGCGGGTAAGGAACAACCTTCGATTGTCTCACCGGGCCCAGGCACGTAATCCGGGCCGGCCGGCGGCCGCCGCTCAATCCGGTGGTGATCCGAAGACGGTTTCCACCGACATGCGAAGCGCCAGCCCGTCACTCACCGACTTGTAGCGTTCAACGTAGTAACCCAGGCCGGGCAACGCATGCAGGTTGTAGGCGATGTCGGCGCCCGCGCAATGTTCCAGGATGACCCACAACGTCGTGCCTTGACCGCTGTGGTTGGAATGCCCGCTGGCGTCAAAATTCTGGCACAACACGCGAGCCTGTGCGCGGGTTACCGGTGACGGCCGGGTGCCGGGAAAAAAACCGGCTGGCTGGACCATTTCCGCGCTGTCGCCGATGAAGCGCTCGGAGGTCCGGAAGTCCAGTTCCGGGTCCTGCAACTTGTCTCTGGCTTCGGCCTTGCGCAAGTGTTTCTCCCGCATCGGCCTGACCCGGGTTGTCGGTGGCTCGATCTGGGTGCAGCTCATATACGCCACCGAACCGGCGAAGAACATAGCCAATGCCTTGTCGCGTGCGTCGCTTTCCGAGTCAGCGTCGACGACCAATGTCTGGTACTGCTCCTGCACCAGGCGCTCGACAAACACGAAATACTTGCCCGGCACAACCGGGCTGGGCGTGGCGCCAGAATTCTTCATCTCTCGCTCCTGCGGGTGAAGCGCCTAGTATGCAGGATCAGGCCCGATACCGGATGAAAAATCACGCCTGCGCAACACCGCGTTGGGTACCGCCGCGAGACGTAAAATCCGCTGCCACAACTCCGGGACGCAAGCCATGCCTGATTCGCGCCATGTGACGCTTTTTCATGCGCCCAACAGCCGCTCGACCGGCACCCTGATCTTGCTGGAAGAACTGGCTGCCGACTGTTTTTCTGACAGCGCCGTTGCAGCTCACCGCATGTACCAGCCTGCCGTGTCCGCGTGGATCGATGGAAGAGTTGTACCCAGGTAGCTAGCGGCCTAAGTTGCACAACATCGAAATGCCTGGCGCCGGCCCGCCTCAGCGGGAAATTTTCTCGAGCCCGCCCAGGTAAACGCGCAGTACCTCAGGAACGGTCACGGAGCCGTCCGCGTTCTGGTAATTCTCCAGCACCGCAACCAGCGTGCGTCCGACCGCCAGCCCGGAGCCGTTTAGGGTGTGCACCAGTTCGTTCTTGCCGTGTGTATTCTTGAACCGCGCCTGCAGGCGCCGCGCCTGGAATGCTTCGCAATTGGACACCGAACTGATCTCGCGGTAGGTTTGTTGCGCCGGCAGCCAGACCTCCAGGTCATGCGTCCTGGCGGCGCTGGGTCCGATGTCGCCGGTGCACAAAGCCATCACCCGATATGGCAAATCGAGTTTCTGCAAAATCGCCTCGGCATGGCGCGTCATATCCTCCAGCGCTTCATAACTCTGGTCGGGATGCACGATCTGCACCATCTCGACTTTGTCGAACTGGTGCTGGCGGATCATGCCGCGCGTGTCGCGCCCATAACTGCCAGCCTCGGAGCGAAAGCACGGGCTATGGGCGGTGAGGCGGATCGGCAGCGCCGACTGGGCCACCACCTGGTCGCGCACGAAATTGGTCAACGGCACTTCGCTGGTCGGTATCAGGTACAGGGCCGCGTTGTCGGGCGCATCGGCCGCTTCCTGACCACCTTTCTTGACGGCAAACAAGTCGCCTTCGAATTTGGGCAACTGTCCGGTGCCACGCAAAGTCTCCGCGTTCACGATGTACGGCGTGTAACACTCGGTGTAACCATGCTCCAGCGTATGTACGTCCAGCATGAACTGCGCCAGCGCGCGGTGCAGCCTGGCAATGGCGCCCTTCATCACCACAAAACGCGCGCCGGCCAGCTTCACGCCCAGATCGAAGTCCAGCCCCAGCGGCGTGCCAACGTCCACATGGTCCTTGACCGGCCAGTCCATCACTCTGGGTGTACCCCACACACGCAGCACCACATTGGCGCTCTCGTCGGCGCCGACCGGCACACTGGCATGCGGCAGATTGGGCACCGCCAACAACATGGCCTGCAACTCGGACTGGATCTGCTCGAGCCGCGCGGCGGACGATTCCAGCTCCTGCTTCAAGCTGCTGACGCCGGCCATCGCCACGTCCACCTCGGCTTGCCCAGCCACTCCTTTGGCCTTTAGTTGCCCGATCTGTTTGCTCAGATTGTTGCGCCGCGCCTGCAGCTCCTCGGTGCGGGTCTGAATCGTCTTGCGTTCGCCTTCCAGCGCGCGAAAAACGTCGACGTTCAGAAAGGGTTGTGGTTTTTTGCGCGTCTCCAGGCGGGCCACGGCCGCATCCAGATCCTTGCGCAGCAAGTTGATGTCTAACATGGCGTCATTTTAGTGACGCCATTCAGCCGCCACTCAATCGTTCCGGTCCCGGACCTTCAAACCCTTGGGCAACGGAAACTTGACTGTTTCCTCGATCCCGGGCAATGTGCGTACCGACACCGCGCCGAGCGCCTTGATGCGGTCCACAACCTGGCGTACCAGCAGTTCCGGGGCCGAAGCGCCGGCAGTCAGACCAACCCGCTGGAGGCCCGCAAACCAATCCGGCTGGATTTCATCGGCGCTGTCAACCATGAAACTGGGGGTGCCGAGTTTGTCCGCCAATTCGCGCAGGCGGTTGCTGTTGGAACTGGTCGGGCTGCCAACCACGATCACCACATCCACCTGCGGGCTCAGCATTTTCACCGCATCCTGGCGATTTTGCGTGGCGTAACAGATGTCCTGCTGTTTGGGTTCTCGCACCATCGGGAAACGCGCCTTGATCGCGGCCGCGATCTCGGCCGCGTCGTCCACGCTCAGCGTGGTTTGCGTGACCATCGCCAGTTTTTCGATTTGAGACGGCTGCACCCGCGCCACGTCAGACACCTGCTCGACCAGATGGATGCCACTGTCCAGTTGCCCCATCGTGCCTTCCACTTCGGGGTGGCCCTTGTGGCCAATCATGATGAACTCATAACCCTGCTGGTGCAACTTGGCCACTTCCACATGGACCTTGGTTACCAGCGGGCAGGTGGCATCAAAAATCCGGAAGCCGCGCGCGCGTGCGTCGTCATGCACCGAGCGGCTCACACCGTGGGCGGAGAAGACCAGCGTTGCACCAGCCGGTACCGCATCGAGTTCTTCGATGAAGACCGCGCCCTTGGCCTTCAGGTCGTTCACCACATAGGTGTTGTGCACGATCTCGTGGCGCACATAAATCGGGGCGCCAAACTTTTGCAACGCGCGCTCAACAATTTCAATCGCCCGGTCTACACCGGCACAAAAGCCGCGTGGTTCGGCCAGAATGATTTCCTGCGGCAGCACGACCGGTTTCATAAGACACCTATTACGTACACTTCGAACGCCACTGGCTGGCCAGCCAAGGGATGGTTGAAGTCGAACAACACCGCTCCATGGCCGTCATCGGTACTGGCGCGCAGCACGGACCCGGCGTAACTGCCCTGCCCGTCAGGCGTAGGGAACCGCACCACGTCACCAACACGGTAGCTCTGGGCCGGGTCACCCATCCGGTCCAGCAGCTTGCGCGCAACCCACTGCAGCATGTCTTCCTTACGTTCGCCAAACGCAGCGCCGGCGGGCAAATCGAATATGGCGCGGCTGCCTTCCGGCATTCCGAGCAGGCATTTTTCGACCGCAGGTGACAACTCACCGGTGCCCAGCGACAAGGTGGCGGGTCTGTCGCCAAAGGTATTGATGATGTCCCCGTGCGGCCCCCCGAGCCGGTAGTGCAGGGTGAGAAATGAGCCCGGCTCGACGGTGGGTAGGGTGGAAGACATGAAACTCTCGATAAACTGCCTGTATTGTAGAAAGCCGGCTGGATTCGAACCGCGCCTGCTGCCCAATCCCCCATGCCCTTCAAAGACCTTCCCCCAGACTCACGCCCGCGCGAAAAGTTGCTTGCACGTGGCGCTGGCGCCTTGAGCGACGCCGAGTTGCTGGCCTTGTTGCTGCGCACCGGTACCAAGGGCAAAGGCGTGCTGCAGATGGCAGACGAGTTGCTGCAACTCAAAACGAATGGCGACGGCAGACCGGGGTTTGACGGAATCGCGGGCCTGCTCAACGCGACCGCCGACGACCTTGACCGGGTAAAAGGCCTGGGGCCGGCCAAACGCTCGGAACTGATCGCGGTGCTCGAACTGGCACGCCGCGCGCTGGCGCAACAACTGCGTCAACGTGAAGTGTTCGCCTCGCCCGGGGCGGTCAAGCAATACCTTCAATTGCACCTGGCGTCCAAACCGCACGAAGTATTTGCGGTGTTGTTCGTGGATGTGCAAAACCGCCTGCTGGCGATGGAAGAGCTGTTTCGAGGCACCTTGACGCAAACCAGCGTTTACCCGCGTGAAGTGGTGCTGCGCGCCCTGCACCACCAATGCGCGGCGGTGGTGCTGGCGCACAACCATCCAAGTGGTTCGGTGCAACCATCGCGCGCCGACGAGGCGTTGACACAAACCCTGAAGGCCGCGCTGGCGCTGGTCGATGTGCGGGTGCTGGACCACATAATTGTCGGTGCCGGCGAGACCCTGTCGATGGCCGAACGGGGATTAGTGTGAAGTCCGGCGCCCCACGGGTACGTTCCATGGCGGACCTCGGGGTAGTCAAACTGGCCATCGACGCCCATGCGCGGCAACAGGCGTTGGCCCTGGCCAAACTTGCCCAGGCGCCCAAACGCAGCACCAGCGCGAAGGAACTTTTTGTCCGCGCCGCTGGCGCGGTACATGTGTTGCCGGACCACGGCCGGGCCCAGTTACCCAAAGTGCCACCGGAGCCGGTGCCGCGGCAACACCTGCGCGACGAACTTGCTGTATTACGTGAGGCCATCAGCGACCAGTTCGACGTCGACACCTTGCTCGACATTGATGACCAATTGAGTTTCCGGCGCCCCGGTATCGGTAGCGACGTGACATCCAAGCTGCGCAAGGGCCACTGGAGCATCCAGCGCCAACTGGATCTGCATGGGCTGCGCAGCGACGACGCGCGCCAGGCGCTGGGCCGTTTCATCCGCGAAGCATGCCAACTCGGCATCCGCTGCGTGCGTGTCATTCATGGCAAAGGCCTGGGCTCGCCCGGCAAGGCTCCGGTGCTGAAGAAAAAAGTGCATGGCTGGTTGGTGCAAAAAAACGAGGTGCTGGCGTTTGTTCAGGCCAGGCCGGCCGATGGCGGCGCGGGGGCGCTGGTGGTATTGCTCAAACCGGTAACAACTTGACCGGGCGCGGGCGGATTTGTTCTAATGGTTGCGCAAGCCAACAAGAGGATCAACTATGAAAGATTTCGCACTTGCGTCCCGCATGCTGACGATGCGTGGCGAGTTTTATCCGACCGGATTCCTGTTCGTGATGCTGCCAAGCCTGGAAGACGCCAGCAAGGTCGAGCGCGGGTTGCTGGCGCGCAACATCGGTGGGGACGATGTGATGTTGCTGACAGCCGAAGTCATACTGGCACAGATCGTTCCAACCGCGCTCCACCATGGCGACACCGTACCTTCCGTGGGAACCGAGAGCGCGACGGTGATGAAATACCGGGCGCTGGCGCTCGAGGGCCATTGCGCGCTGATGATTCGCGCCGGTTCCGCTGAGCACTCGGAACATGTCATGGAAGTGGTTCGCACGGTGCCCTTTTCGATCGCCGAGAAATACCGGTTCCTGGTGATTGAAGACCTGGAGTAGCCGAGCGGGCGGTCCGCCGCGCAGGGATCTAATTTGTTGGGGTCAGAGCCCGATTCCGTACGGGTTAGTGTCGCTTAGGCGAGCAACCGTCCGGAATCGGGATCTGACCCCAAGTTCTCCAAGTTCTTAGTTTTGTGGCGCTCTGCGCAGCGTCTCGATCACTGGGCGGCGCAATACGTCACGCAGACCCCACCAGCCGGCGGCCATGGCCAGTAACGCACCGGTCACGGCACCTGCCAGCGGCACCAGGGGCGACGCCGTCCACTCAAAACCAAACACGAATTTCGCCAGCCCCCAACCGACAATAATCGCCACCACGCTGGCCAGCAAGCCCGCCAGCAGGCCAACGCCGGCCAATTCGGCCCGCTGCACCTGGCGCAACAACTTGCCCTGCGCGCCCACCGCCCGCATGATCGCAAACTCGCGCGCGCGCTCCTCGCGCGTGGCGGTGATGGCCGCGAACAGCACCACCAAGCCGGCCGCAAGCGTGAAGCCAAACAGGAACTCAACAGCGCGGATCACCTGGTCCAGCACGCGCTGAATTTGAGACAGTGTGGCGCTCACATCCACGCTGGTGATGTTGGGGAAATCGCGCACCAGCGCGTTATCGAAACCTTTGGTCGGCGGCGCCTTGAACGCCGTCATGAAAGTGCTTGGCACATCGGCCATCTGGCTGACCGGGTAGATAACGTAAAAGTTCGCCCGCATCGAGCCCCAGTCCACTTTGCGCACCGAGGTAATCCTGGCTTCCACCGGCAGCCCGCCGATGTCGAACCGCAACCAGTCGCCCATCTTAACGTTCAGCGTGGTGACGATACTTTCCTCGACGCTGATGGCGCCCACCTCTTCGGCGGTCCATCGGCCGGCAATCACCTCGTTATGTTGCGGCTTGGTAGCGGTGTGGGACAAATTGAACTCCCGGTCGACCATGCCTTTGGCGCGCCGGTCGGCGAAATCGTCCGGCGTCATGGTCTTGCCGTTGACCGCCACCAGCCGCCCGCGAATCATCGGAAACCAGTCGTAGTTTTTTACCCCGGCGTTACGCAAGGTCTGCTGGAACGCCTCGCCCTGCTCCGGCATGACATTGATCACGAAGCGGTTTGGCGCGCCGGCCGGCGTCGCCTGGCGCCAACTGCTGATCAAGTCGGTGCGCAATAACACCAGCAACACCAGCGCCAGCAATCCCACCGCCAACGCACTCACCTGCACCACGGCATACGCCGGGCGCGCCGAGATCTGGCGCGTGGCCAACACCAGCCAGCGCGGCGCGGTGGATTCATTGACACTGCGCCGCAGCAGTTTCACAGCCAGCCAACTCATGGCCGCAAACAGCAACACCGCGCCCGCAAACCCACCCACCGCGATCAGCCCCAGCGTCAGATCGCTGCTGGCGGCCAGCAGCAGCGCGGCAAAACCCGCCACACCGATGCCCAACACCGCCATGGATGCCGGCTTTAGGTTGCCTACGTCGCGCCGGATCACCCGCAACGGCGGCACCTGCGCCAGTTGCAGCACCGGCGGCAACCCAAACGCACACAGCAGCGTCACGCCCATACCCAGGCCAAATGCCACCGGCCACAAACTTGCCGCCGGCAGCGTGGCCTCGACCAAACCGGCCAGCAACACCACAAACGCATAATGCACGGCATAACCAATGGCCACGCCCAATGCGCTGGCAGCCACGCCAATCAAGGCAAACTCCAGCGTGTAACTGAGCGCGATGGTGCGCTGGCTCAGACCCAACACGCGCAACATCGCGCAGTCATCTAGGTGGTTGGCGGCAAATCCGCGCGCCGCCAGCGCCACCGCTACGGCGCTTAGCATGGCCGCCAGCAGCGCTACCAGATTTAGGAATTTCTCCGCCCGGTCCATGGTCTGGCGCATTTCGGGCCGCCCGCTGTCCAGCGACTCCACCCGCAAGCCGCGCACCTCGGGCTTTTCGGCCTGTAACGCCGCCCATTGCGCAAACAGTTTGACCTGCGCGTCTTCACCCGCAACCGCGAAGCGGTAGGTCAGGCGGCTGGCCGGCTGCACCAACCGGGTTGCGTCCAGGTCAGCCTGGTTGAGCATCACGCGAGGCGCAAAGTTCATGAAGCCACCGCCCCGGTCGGGTTCGATCAGGATGATACGGCTGACTTTCAGTCTGGCGTCACCGAGCAGCAACGGGTCGCCCATATTCAGATTCAGCGCTTCGAGCAGTGCCGCCTCCACCCACACTTCGCCGCTTGCGGGAACCTCGCGCGTGGTCTGACCTGGTGTATCCGGCATAGCAGCCACCGTCAGGCGCCCGCGCAACGGATAACCGGCCTGCACGACTTTTAGCGCCACCAGCTTGCTGGCGCCGCCCTGGCCTTCGCTGGCGCGTCCCATAGTGGGAAATCCGAGCGTGGTCGACATCTGCAAACGCAGCGACCGCGCTTTGTCGATAAAGGCCTGCGGCGTTGGTTTGTCGCTCGACACCACCGCGTCGCCACCAAGCAGTTGGCGCGCATCACGTTGCAAGCCGCCCTTCAAGCGGTCGGCGAAAAATCCTACCGCGGTTAGGGCCGCCACCGCCAGCGTCACGGCGACGATCAGCAGTCGCAATTCGCCCGAGCGCAAGTCGCGCCAAAGGGTGCGCCAGCCAAGGCGCCAAAAAGAAGCGTTCATGCTGCTACCTTAGTACATCTGACCGAAGAACGGGTAATGGGCGAAGCCTCAAGCTACGGCACGCAGCCTGGCGCCGGCCAGATCGGGCTGCAAGATCAGTCGGTCTGCCCCGCTGTAGCAGAGGAAACGCTTGTTGGTGGCGCGGCCAATGGCACACAAGCCAAGGCGCTGCGCCACCGCATGGCCCATTTGGGTGATACCGCTGCGCGAGACCACGATCGGCACACCCATCTGCGAGGATTTGATGACCATTTCACTGGTCAGACGTCCAGTGGTGTAAAACACCTTGTCACGCCCTTCCAGGGTTTGGGCATCCTGCATCCACATCCAGCCGGCAATCGTATCGATGGCGTTGTGGCGGCCCACGTCTTCGACAAAAATCAGCATTTCTTCACCGCGAAACAATGCACAGGCATGCACTGACCCGGCCGATTTATAGATGCTGTCGCGCAAGCGGATCGCATTCACGATGCCATAAAGCTGCAACTGCATCAGTTTGGCCGGCGGCAACGCCAGACTGTCGATGTCTCCCATCCAGTCACCAAACACACTACCCTGGCCGCAGCCGGTAGTGACGACGCGGCTCATCGTCTTGGACTCGATATCGGCAATGCCGTGACGGGTCTTGACAGCAGCCGCACCGGCGTCCCAATCGACGGTGATGGATTCGATCTCGTGCACCGCGTTGACCAACCGCTGGTTGCGCAGGTAGCCGAGCACCAAGAGTTCAGGTTGCGCGCCCAACGTCATGAGTGTCACCAGTTCGCGCCGGTCGACATACAACGTCAGCGCGCGTTCGGCCGGAATGGCAACTCTGCGTTGCTCGCCGTATTCGTTGACGGTGCCGATTTCGCAAGTCAACGGCGCCTGGGCCTGCGTCAGGCTGGGTAATGTTGAACCGGGCATGGCTGGAGCCTACAACAAAAATGACCAGCCGATCACGGCCCCTCGGCACCCGTGCCGTAGCCCGCCACGCTCTGCAATGCGCCACCGCGACGAATCGCTACCGCGCAATATTTGAATTCGGGAATCTTGCCGACCGGGTCGAGCGCGGCATTGGTCATCAGGTTGGCGGCCGCTTCGTAATACGCAAACGGGATAAACACCGCGCCAGGCGGCGTGCCGTCGTCGCGCCGCACATGGATAGCCACTTGACCGCGGCGCGACTGCACCGTGATAACGTCGCCTGGCTCCAGCCCCAGGCTCAGCAGGTCGGCACCACACAATGAAGCGGTGGCCATCGGCTCGATCGCGTCGAGCACGCTGGCACGGCGCGACATGCTGCCGGTATGCCAGTGTTCCAGCTGACGCCCGGTTATCAGCACAAAAGGAAACTCGGCATCGGGCCGCTCATCGGCGGGGATTATGTCGGCCGGCACCAGTTGCACACGTCCATCTTCGGTCGGGAAACTGTCGATGAACACCGTGGGCGCACCCGGATCATCGGCGCTCAGACACGGGTAAGTCACGCTCGATTCACGCTGCAGCCGCTCCCAGGTGATGCCCGCGATAGCGGTGTGCATGGCCTGGCGCATTTCTTCATAAACCTCGGCGACACCACAGTGTTCGCCCTGGTAGTTCCAAGGCAGGCCGATTCGTTTTGCGATTTGCTGGATGATCCACAAATCGGGTTTGGCATCCCGTGGTGGGTCGATCGCCTGCAGCCCCAACTGCACCATGCGATCGGTATTACTCACGGTACCGGTCTTTTCCGGCCAGGCCGTGGCCGGCAGCACCACGTCGGCCAGCCAGGCGGTTTCGGTCATGAAAATGTCCTGCACCACCAGGTGCTCCAGCGAGGCCAGCGCGTGGCGCGCGTGGTTCAGATCGGGGTCGCTCATGGCCGGGTTTTCACCCATGATGTACATGCCGCGCACCTTGTGCGGGTCGCTGTCCGGTGCCAGCGCCTTGTGCATGATTTCGACCACCGTGTAACCCGGCTGGTCGTCCAGGGAGGTGTTCCAGAATTTCTCGAACCAATGGTGCGCGCCGCTGTCGGTGACCCGCTGGTAGTTGGGGAACATCATCGGAATCAGGCCCGCGTCGCTCGCGCCCTGCACATTGTTTTGACCCCGCAACGGGTGCAGCCCGGAGCCTGGTTTGCCGATCTGGCCGGTAACCGTGGCCAACGCGATCAGGCAGCGCGCATTGTCGGTGCCGTGCACATGCTGGCTGATGCCCATGCCCCACAAGATCATTGAGCCCTTGACGGCGCCGGGCACTGACCCTGCGGGTCGCGCGAACTCCCGCGCCACTTCGCGCAGCGTGCGCGCGTCGATGCCGCAAATCGGCGCCATGGCTTCCGGGCTGTAGCCCTTGACGTTGTCTTTCAGGGCCTCAAAATTGCTGGCCCGGGTACGAACAAATTCCTCGTCCACCAGCCCTTCGTCGATCACGGCATGGATCAGCGCGTTTAGCATCGCCACATCGGTATCGGCCTTGAACTGCAGCGTGCGCCAGGCGTATTTGCCAAGGTCGGTCAGACGCGGGTCGGCCAGCACGATCCGCACCCCCTTTTTGGCGGCGTTCTTCATGAAGGTCGCGGCCACCGGGTGGTTGGACGTAGGGTTGGAGCCAATCACCAGTATCAGCCCGGCATGTTCAACGTCGTTGACCTGGTTGCTGACCGCGCCAGAACCCACGCCTTCGAGCAGTGCGGCCACGCTGGAGGCATGGCACAAGCGGGTGCAGTGGTCCACGTTGTTCGACCCAAAGCCGGTACGCACCAGTTTCTGGAACAGGTAGGCTTCCTCGTTGCTGCCCTTGGCCGAACCGAACCCCGCCAAAGACTTCTTGCCGTGTCTGTCGCGCAGGCCCTTCAGCTTGCCGGCCGTCAGATCGAGCGCCTCTTCCCACGAGGCCTCACGAAACACCGCGCGCCAATCGGCCGGATTGGGCGCCACGGCCGGGTCCTTGGGAACGCCCGCGATGCGAATCAGCGGTTGCGTCAGGCGCTGATCGTGGTGCGCATAGTCAAAACCATAACGGCCCTTGACGCACAAACGTTTGTGGTTGGCAGGTCCGTCGCGCCCATCGACACTGATGATTCGGTTGTCTTTGACGTTGTAGGTCAGCAGGCAACCAACGCCGCAAAACGGGCATACCGAGTCGACCTTTTTGTCCACCACCTGCGAGCCGATCTGGGTTTTGGGCATTAGGGCGCCGGTGGGACAGGCCTGCACACATTCACCACACGCCACGCAACTGCTGTCGCCCATCGGGTCGCCCAGGTCGAACACGATTTCGCTGTGCGAGCCGCGCATGGCGTAACCAATTACGTCGTTTACCTGCTCTTCACGGCAGGCACGCACGCAGCGCTTGCACTGGATGCAGGCGTCCAGATTGACCGCCATCGCCGGGTGCGACAGATCGGCTTGGGGTTGTTCGCGCCGCAAGACCTTGAGTGCCGGGCGCACCGTGACCTGCATGCGCGCGGCCCATTGACTGAGTTCACCGTGCTGGCCGGCATCGCCTGGTGCGTCAGCAGCGCCATCGTTCCACTTGTAGCCTACGTCTGGCATGTCCGACAACAACATCTCCAGCACCATCTGCTGGCTCTTCACGGCGCGTTCGCTGCTGGCCTGCACCTGCATGCCCGCGGTCGCGGTGCGGCAGCAGCTCGGCGCCAATATGCGCTCGCCCTTTATCTCGACGACGCAGGCACGACAGTTGCCGTCAGCGCGGTAACCGTCCTGGTAACACAGAGTGGGAATCTCCACCCCATGGCGCCGGGCGGCCTTCAGGATGGTTTCACCCTCAAACGCATGTATGGTCTGCTTGTCGAGCTGGAACTCGACTGTCGGCAGCGTTACTTCAGCCAGTCTGGCAGGTTCATTCATTCAAGTGATCTCCTGCGCGAAATACTGCTGGATGCTGCGCACCGGATTGGGCGCAGCCTGCCCCAGGCCACAAATCGATGCATCTGCCATCACCAGGTTCAAGTCTTCCAGCGTGTCGTTGTCCCAAACCGGCGCTTGCATCAACCGAACCGCCTTCGCGGTTCCCACACGGCAGGGCGTGCACTGGCCGCAACTCTCATGTTCAAAAAACCGCATCATGTTCAGCGCGGCATCACGCGCCCGGTCTTTGTGGCTGAGCACGATCACGGCGGCGGACCCAATGAAGCAGCCATAGGCTTGCAAGGTGTCGAAATCCAGCGCTATATTGCTCAGGCTGGCCGGCAAAATGCCGCCCGACGCACCACCCGGCAGATAGGCGTAAAGCGTATGGCCATCCAGCATGCCGCCGCAGTATTCGTCGATCAACTCCTGCACCGTAATACCCGCGGGCGCCAGCTTCACACCGGGATGACTGACACGACCGCTGACACTGAAGGACCGCAAGCCTTTGCGGCCGTGGCGGCCAAAGCCGCTGAACCAGCCGGCGCCTTTTTCCACAATATCGCGCACCCAGTACAGGGTCTCCAAGTTGTGTTCGAGCGTGGGGCGGCCAAACAAACCGACTTGGGCAATGTAGGGCGGGCGCATGCGTGGCTCGCCGCGTTTGCCTTCGATACTCTCAATCATGGCCGACTCTTCGCCGCAGATATAGGCACCGGCGCCGCGGCGCAACTCAATCGCGGGCAACGGGCACGGCGGGTTGGCCCGCAGCAGGGCCAGTTCGGCCTCCAATATCGCCCGGCAGCCATGGTATTCGTCACGCAGGTACAGGTAGCAGACGTCAGTGCCCGCCACCTGCGCCGCAACCAGCATGCCTTCCAGAAAACGGTGCGGGTCCCGCTCCAGGTAAGTTCTGTCCTTGAAGGTACCGGGCTCCCCTTCGTCAATGTTCACGGCCATGACACGCGGCGCGGCTTGCTCGCTCACAATGCGCCACTTGCGCCCAGCCGGGAAGCCCGCGCCGCCCAGCCCACGCAGACCGGAATCTTCCATTGCCTTCAGGATACGCTCTGCTTCTTCTTCACCATTTACTAGCGCTGCCGCCAGTGCATAACCGCCATTCGCCCGGTAGTTGTCATATCCGGTGTAGCCGGGCGAAACCTGAACGTCTTGCGGTGGCGGTGACACGCTCTTTTCGGCCTTCGACGCTGCGTCAAAATCGGTCGACCCGAGCGCTGCCGGGTGTTGGGTCATCCCGCCCCGCACACTCGCCGCCACCCGCTCGGGCGTGGCATGCAACACCGGGTATTGGTGCACCACGGCTACCGGCGCCTGCTCGCAGCGTCCCACACAGGGTGCCGGCATCACGCGCACATCCAGATTGCCCAACAAGGCGGGCAGGCGCTCCATCAAATCTCTTGACCCGGCCAGTTCACAACTCAGGCCATCACACACCCGCACCGTCAGGCCCGGCGCCTGGGCATCACCCTTGACAACGTCGAAATGGTGGTAGAAGGTGGCCACCTCATAAACCTCCGCCATCGGGATATTCATCTCTTTGGACAGGGCAACCAGATGGCGGTCATGCAGGCAGCGGTAGGCATCGTTGAGTTTGTGCAAGTGTTCAATCAACAAGTCACGCCGATGCCCGCCGATCGCCGGCTCGCCGATCAAGGAACGTACTTCGCCAAGCGACACCTGGTCCGCCTGCCGACCCTTTAGCTGGCGCTTGCGGCGGATGCGCTCGCGCAGTTCCTCAACGGTAGCCACCACTACGGCAGGGATTTCACGGGATTGGCTGGTTCGATTCATATCTTTTAGGCCGCCGACGCGCAACAATCGCGCTACGGCTGGAATGGCTCAGGAAGGATTTTCAGCTAAAGAATTTTGCGACACTTTGCGATGTGCGGTACACCCCCCAAGCCAAGGGAAAACCGACCGCGGCCCAGGCCAGCACCACCAGCACCGGGCTCACGGCAGCAGCGCCGCCACCGTCGCCAGGCACCGGCACGCCAGCCGCCGCTTTTTCGTGCGCCAGCAGTTTTTCATCCGCCAGCTCGGCGTCGGTCATGAACCATTTGCCGGCCAACGGGCGCACCATCAGGTTGCACACCAGGCCCACCGCCAGCATACCAGCGAGTATCGTCATGGTCTGGTTGTACACCTGTTCACGCGGCAGACCCAGGCCGATCTGGTACTCACGCATGTAATTCACCACCACTGGCCCCAGCACACCGGCGGTGGCCCATGCCGTGAGCAGCCGGCCATGAATGGCGCCCACCATCTGCGTGCCAAACAAATCCGCCAGATAAGCCGGCACGGTTGCGAAGCCGCCGCCGTACATACTCAGGATGACACAAAACGCAACCACAAACCACACCACGCTGCCCGCCGCCGCGCTGCCCGGAACACTCAAATACAACACACCACCGAGCACAAAAAACACCACGTAAGTAATCTTGCGGCCAAGCAGATCGGACAGGCTGGCCCAGAAAAAACGCCCGCCAATATTGAACAAACTCAATAACGCGGTAAAACCCGCTGCCACGCTGGCAATCGCCGCCAGTTGCGCCGGGTTGAGTTCGTCATATTTCCGGTCAACGCCGATAAGCGAACCACCAAACACCTCCTGGAGCATCGGCGAGGCCATGCCGATGACACCGATGCCGGCGCTGACATTCATGCACAGCACCATCCAGAGCAGCCAGAACTGCGGTATCGCCCAGACCTTGGCGACGTGCACGTGGCGCTGTGTGATCATGGCGTTGCGCGCATGCGCCGGTGGCGGCGTCCAGTTTGCGGGCTTCCAGCCGGTCTCGGGTACCCGGTAACCGAGCGCACCGGCCAGCATGAAGACGAAGTACACCAGCGCCATCACAACAAAGGTTGGCACCACACCGACGTCGTTGGGAGTGGCGAAATACTGCATCAAATCGGCGGCCAGGGGCGAGCCGATCATCGCGCCGCCGCCAAAGCCCATGATCGCCATGCCGGTAGCCATGCCCCGGCGGTCGGGAAACCATTTGATTAACGTGGACACCGGTGATATATAGCCCAGTCCAAGTCCGATGCCGCCAATCACGCCCGAGCCCAGCGCCATGATCCAGAACTGGTGCAGGTAGACGCCCAACGCCGATATCAACATGCCACCACACCAGCACAACGCCGACACCACGCCCGCCTTGCGTGGTCCGACACGTTCCAGCCAGCGGCCCCAAATTGCCGCGCTTGAGCCCAGCAGCACAAAAAACAGCGTGTACATCCAACCCAACGTCGAAATCTTCCAGTCGCAGCTGGTGGTGAACAGTTCGGCGAAGAAACCGGAATCCGGGCCACAGTCGATCGGTTGCGTTTTGCCCAGCGCCCTGGACAGCGGCAACCAGAACACGGAAAAACCATACGCCATGCCGATGCACAAATGAATCGCCAAGGCGGCAGGCGGGACCAACCAGCGATTGAAACCGGGCCCGGCAATCGTACGTTCCTTGTCCAGAAACCCTGACATCAGTTTCTCGTGGTTATCGCCTTGTTGGTTCAAGGGGTGGGCGCAGTATGACCGAGCGTCAGGTTGCAGTCCAATTGGACTGGGGCGTTGGGCAATTCAACAATCCGACATCCGGCATCTGACATCTGACTTCTGACATCCAACATCCAACATCCGACGAAGTGTTGGGGACAGAGCTTGCCCACTGCGTGTGGCTGCGGTCTGTCCCACAAGGTCTCAGGCTTTGGGGACAGAGCTTGCCCACTGCGTGTGGCTGCGGTCTGTCCCACCAGGTTTCAGGATTTCGGCTGCTCAAGTTTCCTTCGAAATCTTGATGGACGGGAACTTCGACGAAAAGTCCTTGTTCTTGGCGGCTATCGACACCGCGATCTGCCGCGCTACGGCCTTGTAGATGGCCGCCACTTCGCCATCCGGGTCGGCGACCACCGTCGGATGGCCGTTATCGGCCTGAAGGCGGATTTGCATGTCGAGCGGCAAGGCGCCCAGGTAATCCATACCGTACTCGGCCGCCATTTTCTTGCCGCCATCCGCGCCAAAAATATGTTCCTGGTGGCCACACTGGCTGCAAACATGCACCGCCATGTTTTCCACGATGCCCAGAATCGGCACGCCCACCTTCTCGAACATCTTGATGCCTTTTTTCACGTCCAGCAAGGCTATGTCCTGCGGCGTCGTGACGATGATGGCGCCGGTCATCGGCACCCGCTGGCTCATGGTCAGCTGTATGTCTCCGGTACCGGGCGGCATGTCGACAATCAGGTAGTCCAGGTCCTTCCAGTTGGTCTGGCGCAGCAACTGCTCCAGCGCCTGCGTCGCCATCGGGCCGCGCCAGATCATGGCCTCGTCCTGCGCCACCAGGAACCCGATCGACATTACCTGCACACCGTAGTTCTCCATTGGCTCCATGCTTTTGCCGTCGGCGCTGTCGGGCTTGCCGCTGATGCCCAGCATCATCGGAACACTGGGGCCATAGATGTCGGCGTCCAGCACCCCCACACTCGCGCCTTCCGCCGCCAGCGCCAAGGCCAGGTTCACCGCCATCGTGCTTTTACCCACGCCGCCCTTGCCGGACGCAACGGCAACGATATTCTTGATGTTGGGCATCAACTGCACGCCGCGTTGCACCGAGTGCGGGATGATTTTCATGCTGACGTTGACCGAGACATTCTCGACCCCGGCAACCGATTTGGCGGCAGCCACCAGGGCTTTGCGAAAGCCCGCAATCTGGCTTTTGGCCGGGTATCCCAACTCGACGTCAAAAGCCACGTCGCCCTCCAGCACGCTCAGGTTTCTGATGGCGCGCGTTGACACAAAGTCGCGTCCGGTATTTGGATCGACGACAGACTTGAGCGCATCCATCAAACCTTGTTCTGAAACTGCCATTAATTACTCCTAGAGGCATGTAGTCTAGCGAAGGCTGTTTGTGCCCGGTTCGCGCGGGCCAATCGATAATGCTTCGATGCCAAGCATCGACCAGAACCTGCCAAAAACCGGACTCCTGCTGACTGGCGGTGGAGCACGTGCGGCCTATCAAGTGGGCGTGCTGGAGGCGGTGGCCGATATTCGCAAAACGTGCGCCACACTGGGGGAACCCAATCCGTTTCCAATCATCACCGGCACCTCGGCCGGGGCCATCAATGCGTCGGCGCTGGCCTGCGCCGCCGATGACTTCGATGCCGCCGCCGATGACTTCGATGCCGCCGTGCGACGCATGGCAGAGGTATGGAGACATTTTCATGCGCACCAGGTATACCGGGCCGATTCACTGGGCATATTGCGTACCGGCGCCACTTGGCTGACCTTGTTGTCGCTAGGTTGGCTGCTGGCCAAGTGGCACCGGCTCAAACCGCGTTCGTTGCTGGACAACGCACCGCTGCATGATTTGCTGCATTCCATGGTGCCGCTGGAACGCCTGCCCGAGCTGATTCGCCTGGGCCATGTGCACGCATTGGCGGTGACCGCATCGAGTTACAGCTCGGGCGAGCATGTGACCTTCTTTGAAGGGGCCGCCGGGCTTACGCCCTGGGTGCGCTCACAACGCTTCGCCGTGCGCGACCGGATAACGCACCAGCACCTGCTGGCGTCATCGGCGATTCCATTTGTTTTTCCGGCCGCGGCGCTGCAAATCGACGGGCGTACCGAGTATTTTGGCGACGGTTCCATGCGCCAGTCGGCGCCGGTAGCGGCGGCGATCCATTTGGGGGCGCAGCGTATCCTGGTGGTGGGCGCCGGGCGCATGCACGAGCCCAGAATCGATGGGCGATTGGCACCGCCCAACACCTACCCGTCCTTGGCCCAGATTGCCGGGCACACCTTGTCGAATATTTTTCTCGATGCGCTGGCGGTGGATGTAGAACGCGTGCGCCGCATCAACCACACCATAACGCTGGTGCCACCCGAGGCGCGCCAGGGCAGCGGCTTGCGAGCCATCGACCTGCTGCTGATTGCACCCTCACAACGAATCGATGCGATAGCCGCACGCCACGTGCGTGACCTGCCACGCGCGGTGCGTAGCCTGCTCGGTGGTGTCGGCGTGACATCGGACAAGGCGGACGTGAAAGGTGCCGTGTTGGCGAGTTACCTGCTGTTCGAGCCCGCCTTCACACAGGAACTGATGGCGCTGGGGCATGCCGACGCGCTGCGCCAACGTGCGGAGATTTGCGCTTTTTTTGGTTGGTGCGACGCCAGCGCGCCAGCGACCGCGCCGGATGAGCGCTTCGGCGCAAAACCCCTGGTCGAGCGGCGCCGCGATCCGTTGCGGGTGCGTTAACGCGCTTTTTGGGCCGACTAGAATCAGGCGCTTCGGCCAGTCCCGGCCGCATTCAACCGCGCTTGTCCGATGCCACGCCAACTCTTCGTCACCACCGCCTTGCCGTACGCCAACGGCAACTTCCACATCGGCCACATCATGGAATACATCCAGGCTGATATCTGGGTGCGGTTCCAGAGGATGCTGGGCCATGAAGTGCATTTTGTCTGCGCCGACGACGCGCACGGCGCACCCATCATGATCGCCGCCGAAAAGGCCGGCAAGACGCCGCAGCAGTTTGTGGCCGACATCGCGGCCGGCCGCAAGCCGTATCTGGATGGCTTTCACATCAGTTTCGACAATTGGCATTCGACCGATGCGCCAGAGAACCATGAACTGGCGCAGAAGATTTACCTCGACCTGAAAAGCGCCGGTCTGATCAGTTCGCGCGTGATTAAACAGTTCTTCGACCCGCAAAAAAACATGTTCCTGCCTGACCGCTTCATCAAGGGCGAATGCCCCAAGTGCGGCGCCAAGGACCAGTACGGTGATAACTGCGAGGTGTGTGGCGCCGTCTACAGCCCGACCGAACTGAAAAACCCATATTCCGCGCTGAGCGGCGTGACGCCGGTGCTGCGTGACTCGGAACATTATTTCTTCAGCCTGTCCGACCCACGCTGCGTGGCGTTTCTGGAGCAGTGGACCCGCACCAGCGGGCGCTTGCAAAGCGAGGTCTACAACAAGATCAAGGAATGGCTAACACCCGATGAAGCCGGCAAACGCGACCTGGGCGACTGGGACATTAGCCGCGACGCACCCTACTTCGGCATACAAATCCCCGACGCGCCGGGCAAGTATTTTTATGTCTGGCTGGACGCGCCGATTGGTTACCTCGCGGCGCTGAAAAACCGCTTCGTCAAGATCAGCGGAGCGGCCCAAGGCGCGGCTCAGTTCGACGCCTTCATGGCCGACCCGGCGGTAGAGCAGGTCCACTTCATCGGCAAGGACATCATCACTTTTCACACCCTGTTCTGGCCCGCCATGCTGCATTTCAGCGGCCGCAAGACACCCAGCGCGATTTTCGTGCACGGATTTTTGACAGTCGATAGCGAGAAGATGAGCAAGAGCCGCGGCACCGGACTGGACCCGCTCAAGTACCTGAGTCTGGGCATGAACCCGGAGTGGTTGCGTTACTACATCGCGGCGAAGTTGTCGTCACGCAATGAAGACATCGAATTCAGCCCGGAAGATTTCATGGCCCGCGTCAACAGCGACCTGATTGGCAAGTATGTGAATATCGCGAGCCGCGCGGCCAGCTTTATTGGCAGGATATTCAATGGTGAAGTGGGCATGGGTGGCGTTCAATTTCTGAGCGCCTCCGGGATGACCGAGTCGATGGTCTTCGACGCCGCAAAACATGCCGGCCCGGGTGCTCCGGCGGATGTAACGGCTTTTGTTCGCGCCCAGAGCAAGGAGATAGAAGCGCTTTATGAAGCGCGCGAGTTTGCCAAGGCCGTGCGCAAGGTAATGCAGCTAGCGGATCTTGTCAACACCATGTATGACGCGTTCAAGCCTTGGGAGCTGGCGAAACAGCCCGAGGCTCGCGCAAAGCTCCACATGGTTTGCTCTGCCGTGATCGAGTGTTTCCGGTTGCTGACGATTTATCTGAAGCCAATCCTGCCGTCTTTGGCCGAACAAGCGGAACGGTTTCTTGGTGTTGCTCCGCTGCTCTTCCCGGACGCCGCGAAGAGTTTTCCACCCGGTCACAAAATCGGGCACTACCGGCACCTGATGCAACGCGTCGACCCCAAGCAACTCGAATCCCTTTTTGAAGCCCCGGCGCAAGCAGAGACTGAGAATCTGGTACCCGGCGGCGAAGCCATCGCCCCCACCATCACCATCGACGACTTCGCGAAGATCGACCTGCGCATCGCCAAAATAGTCAACTGCGAGGCCGTCGAAGGCAGCACCAAACTGCTGCGCCTGACCCTCGACACCGGCGAGGGAAAAACCAGAAACGTTTTCAGCGGTATCGCCGGCGCCTACAAGCCCGAAAATTTGGTCGGTAAGTTGACGGTCATGGTCGCCAACCTGGCGCCGCGCAAGATGAAGTTTGGCGTCAGCGAAGGCATGGTGCTGGCGGCCAGCCATGCTGACGAAAAGGCCCAACCCGGCATCCATGTGCTGGAGCCTTCCATTGGGGCACAGCCCGGTATGCGGGTGCGTTGACAGTCCGTTGCGGCAATGCCGCACTGCGCGCAGTGCGGCACGTTCACATGACGACGTCCCCAAATAGGCTTGACGGCTGGCACCCGCGCCTTGCGCCACGCCGGCATGTCGGGTCACTGGCTCAGACAACCCGAACCAGCTCGGGCGCGACGATTCCGCGAAAGACGTCCGAGCAGTTGCCCCAGTCCAGCACATCAACCGTGATCGGCAGGTCGGACGCTTCGAACGATTCTCGCAAGTCGGCTAGCTTCCTCCATGGCAGGCTGCCGTTGGTTTTGACCATCAGGTCCAGATCCGAAAACTTGCTGGCCTTGCCTGTGACCCGCGATCCAAAGGCAAACACCTCTGCGTCATGCAGGTGCAGCTTGACAATCTTGCGGACCTGCTCGAGGTGCTCCTCAGACAGGTCAATCATTGCGATCCTGCAGCTTCGAAAGCAACAGTTGGGCCTGCTGTGCAAATACCGGCGCCATGGCGAACACGGCTTGCGCAACGGCCCGGTTGTAGGTGTGGGAAGTTTCGATACAGTCAGTCGAAAACCTCGAAGCGTGCCCGCCCGGCGCTTTTTGCCTTGGCCGTCGCCTGCTCGACATGCTCCAGCAAAGTGGCTGGCAACAAGCCGGGCGCGGCCACCATGGTCGCCACACCGATACTCACACTCAGCCAGGGCGACACCGGCGAGTCGGCGTGCGGAATTCTGGCATTCAGCATCTCGTGGTTGCAACGTTGTGCCAGGCACTTGGCCTCTGCCGCGTCGGCGCCAGGCAACAAAACGGCGAATTTCTGGCCGGCGTAACGCGCCACCAGTTCTCCCGAGCGCTTGATACACAACCCCAGGATCCGCGCCACCTGGCGCAGGCACTCGTCGCCGGTCAAATGGCCATAGTGCTCGTTGTAACGCTTGAAATGGTCGATGTCGATCATCAACAACGACAACCAGGACTGGTTGCGCGCACATCGTTGCCATTCGTTTTGCAAGGTCTGGTCAAACCGGCGCCGGTTCGTTATTCCAGTCAGTCCGTCGGTCGTTGACAGGCGCAGCAATTGCTCGTTGGCGCGTTCCAGCGCCAGTCCTTTCTCAACCATCGGCGTGATGTCCAGCCGCGTCATGACCAGATAACCCGACGGGGTACGCGATTCATAGAAGTGCACCCAGTGGCCATCGTCGGTATGCCGCAGCAACGGCCCATTCAGCGCACCACGTCCGGCCATGCGCAGCGCCAGCCATTCTTCCTCGCGTCCCACCGCGTCGGGGATACTTCCGGTGGCAAGCGCGCGGCGCATCAAGCCTTCATAGGACTCACCCATCACGTTGCCTTCGCCGCGGTACGGGTACTGCCGCGACACCTCCTGGTTGTAGCTGACCAGCCGGTCCTGGTTGTCGTAGATCGCCAGACCCGCGGGAATAACGTCGATCACCTCGCGCAAACGCAATTCGGCGGCGCGTGCCTGCGCGCGCGCCAGTTCCAGTTCATGCAGCGGCAGTAACGCAGTCGCGGCTTCAAGCTGGCGCCGGCCACCGCGCACCGCCAGCACCAGGGCCAGGGTGCCCACGCACCCGGCGGCGCCCAATACCGCCAGCCAGACGACGGATACGGCGCCACTGCCACCCAGTCCAATACCGATGGCCGCCAGGTTGATCACGCAGACCAGCACCACGATGCACTTGAATGTCTTGTCTCCCATGCGCGTGGCGCGTTCAGACATGGCCGTCCTGGCCACGCACGCGACGCACCGCCGTCAGGATGCCGCGCAAGATTTCGAGCGGCGGCGGCGGGCAACCCGGCACCGTCAGATGCACCGGTATGACGTTGGACACCCGGCCGCAACTGGCATAACTCTCGCCGAATATGCCGCCATCCGCGGCACAATCGCCAACCGCCACCACCAGCTTGGGATCGGGTGTGGCGTCATAGGTGCGCTGCAAGGCCAGCTCCATGTTGCGCGACACCGGCCCGGTCACCAGCAACATGTCGGCATGGCGCGGGCTGGCAACGAACTGTATGCCCAAGCCCTCGATGTTGTAGTACGGGTTGCCCAGCGCGTTGATTTCCAGCTCGCATCCATTACACGAACCGGCATCGACTTGGCGGATCGTCAGCGCCTGGCCCAGTATGTCCAGCAGGTCCTGGTGGATATGCAACACCTCGGCCTGCAAACCAGCGGCGCCGTGCGGTGGGGCCTCGGTGCGAATGCCGTTGCGAGCGATCTGCTTGATGATGTTCCAGGTCATAAATCATGCCCCGAGTAACTCAGGTTAAAGGACTTATTGATCAACGGGAAGTCCGGAACGATGTTGCCTATCACCGCATGTTCCAGCACCGGCCAGTTGTGCCACGAGGGGTCATGGCAGTGGCAACCCAAAATGCGGCCACTGTTGGCCGACCCATCGAGCTCCAGCGCCACCAGAATCTCGCCGCGCCAGCCTTCTATCCAACCGGCACCAAGCGACGGCTCAGCCGGCAGGTCGAGCGCGCTTCGCAGCGCACCGCCGGGCAACCGCCGCGCAATCGTCCGAATCAGGCGTAGTGACTCAAACAGCTCATCAAAACGCACCATCACCCGTGCGGCCACGTCGCCATTGCGGTGGGTGGCAATTTTCACGTCCAGGTCGTCATAAGGTGGCCAGGCATGGTCGCTGCGCAGGTCCCAGGATTGCCCGCTGGCGCGGCCTGCCAGTCCCGCCAGGCCAAGTTGGGCCGCCAGCGCCGGCAATACCTGGCCGGTACCAAGAAACCGGTCCTGCAATCCGGCATGTTCGTCGTACACCACACGCAACACGCGCACCTCGCGCTCAATGGCGTCGCATTGCCGGCAAAGCTGGTCGACAGCGGCCTGGTTTACATCCTGTGCCACGCCACCCGGCAGCAGGTTGTCCATCATCAGCCGGTGGCCGAACACCTGGCCAGACAGGCGCAGCCAGTCTTCTCGCAAGCGCGAGAACTGGGCCAGACCGAACGCGAGCGCCGCGTCGTTGCCCAAAGCCCCCAGATCGCCGAGGTGGTTGGCGACCCGTTCGCGCTCCAGCATCAAGGCGCGCAACCAGGCCGCGCGCGGCGGCAATTCACAAGCCGCAGCCGACTCCAGCGCCATGCAATAGGCCCAGGCGCCAGCCACCGTGGAGTCGCCCGACATGCGCGCCGCGAGCCGGTGCGCCTGCAGTGGCGCCAGTTGGGTGAAACGCCGCGCAATGCCCTTGTGGGTGTAGCCCAGCCGCTGCTCCAGGCGCAGCAGCTTTTCGCCTACCACCGAGAAACGGAAATGGCCGGGTTCGATGATTCCGGCATGTACCGGACCGACCGGTATTTCATGCACGCCTTCACCCTCGACCCGCACAAAAGGGTAGTTGGCAACGCTGGCGCCAGCCGGAACTTCGTCGCCGGACGCAGACTGCCGCAAAGGCAAATAGTCGGCGCTCCAGGCACCATGGTTGAGCCACGGACGCACGTCCGCCGCCCCCTCGGCGTGAATGCCGAGCAGGTCCGCCGCGGCACGCTGCATCCGGGCGGCCGCTGGAAAAACCGGCGCCAGGTCAGGGTAGTGGGGATGGCTATCCTCGAGCGCCAGTTGCAGCCAGACCAGGCCATCCTGGACCGCATAGGCCGCGTGGGCGCTCAGCCCGTTGGCGTGCGACCCCCACACCGATACCAAGCGGCCGCCACCTTCACGCACCACACGCGCCGCGAGTTGCCACTCATCTGTACCCACGCCAGCATGCCAGACCGGCAAGGGCGCCGACAGGCGGCGCAGACCCAGCGTCATACCAGGAATCGACATGCCATCAACCTCCGATCATGCGAGCCGCCTGCCGGAACCACGCATCCAGGTAGGGCGGTATGTACAGGCCCAGCATCAGGCCCAGCGCCAGGTGAACGAACACTGGCAGCAGCGCCGGCGAATGCTTCAGCGGCTTCAACGTGGTCTGGCCAAATACCATCGGCAGAACCCGGCTCAAAACGGCCGCGAAAGCCACCCCGAGCGCCAGCAGCAACAAGGGTGTGGCCCAGGGCTGCTCGCGCATGGCGGTGGTCAGGATCAGGAATTCGCTCGCAAACACGCCGAATGGCGGCATGCCCAGGATCGCCAGCGAGCCCAGCATCAGGCCCCAGCCGACCGTCGGGCTGACCGTGATCAAGCCTCGTATGTCGTCCATATTCTGTGTGCCGGCTTTTTGCGTCGCATGGCCGACGGCGAAGAAAATAGCGGACTTGATCAACGAGTGCACCGTCATGTGCAGTAGCCCGGCAAAGTTGGCAATCGGTCCGCCCAGGCCAAACGCAAACGTGATCAGCCCCATATGCTCTATCGACGAATAAGCAAACATGCGTTTCACGTCCTTCTGGCGCGACAGGAAAAATGCCGCCACCAGCACCGAGAGCAAGCCAAATCCCAACATCAGCTGGCTTGCCAGCGGGCTGTGCAGCGCGCCGTCGGTGAGTACCTTGCAGCGCAGCAGCGCGTACAGCGCCACATTGAGCAACAAACCGGAAAGTACCGCCGACACCGGTGTTGGACCCTCGGCGTGGGCGTCGGGCAACCAGTTATGCAACGGCACCAAGCCGACCTTGGTGCCGTAGCCAATGAACAGGAAAGCAAACGCCAGCGTAATTATGTCGGGGTCGAGTTGCGACTTGACCGCGTCCAGGTTGGTCCACAACAAGGCGCCGCCTTCAGCGCCCAACACTTTTTCGGCTGCCATGTACAACAGCACCGTTCCGAACAGTGCCTGCGCGATGCCGACTCCGCAAAGTATGAAATATTTCCAGGCCGCCTCCAGACTGGCGGCGGTGCGGTACACGCTGACCAGCAACACGGTGGTGAGCGTGGCCGCCTCCATCGCCACCCACAGGATGCCCATGTTGTTGGTCATCAGCGCCACCAGCATCGTGAAGCTGAACAACTGGTACATGCTGTGGTACAGCCGCATGCGCGGCGGCGTCATCTTGCCGCGGTCGCGCTCCACCAGCATGTAGGGACGCGAGAACAACGCCGTGGTCAAGCCGACAAACGCGGTCAGGGTAACCAGGAAGACGTTCAGCGGATCGATGTAGAACTGGTCATCGAGGGCCAACAACGGCCCGTCGCTGACAATTTGCGCCGTCAAAACGCAGGCGGCGATGAAGGTGCCCAGGCTGAATGCGGCGTTGATGTCGCGCGCCACGTCGCGCTGCCCGGTAAACGCCAGCACGATGCTGCCCAGCAGCGGAATGCCGAAAACAAAATGCAGCGCTTGCAGGGTCATTCTTCGCGCAACTTCTCAAGGTGGCGAATATCCAGACTGTCGAACTGCTCGCGGATCTGGAACAGGAAAACCCCCATGATCAGGATGCCGACCAGCACATCGAGCGCGATACCGAGTTCGACCACCATCGGCATGCCGTAGGTAGCCGAAGTGGCGGCAAAAAACAAGCCGTTTTCCATCGACAGAAAGCCGATCACCTGCGGCACCGCCTTGGAGCGAACGATCATCATCAGGAACGACAACAAGATACAGGCCAGCGCGATTCCGAGCGTGCCGCGTGCGATGGTCGATGACAGATGGGCGATCGGCGACGCCAGGTTGAACGCAAAAATCACCAGCACGATGCCAATCAGCATGGTGGTGGGGATATTGATAAGCGCCTCGACGTCCCAGCGCACGTCGAGCCGGTTTACCACCCGGTGCAGCAAATACGGAATCAGGATTACCTTGAGCAGCAAGGTAAGGCCGGCCGACAGATACAAATGCGGCTGGTGCGTGACATAACCCACCGTTACCGTGGCGGCCACCAGGGCGACACCCTGCAGCGTGAAGAGATGGATCAGCGACAGAATGCGCCGCTGCGAAATCATCGCGAAAGCCAGCATCAGGATGATGGCCGCGAACAGGTTGATGAGTTGGGTGATCAGGTCCGTCAACTCATGCCCCCAACAAGATGCGCACCAGCAGGCCGATCACGGCCAGCATGAAGGCGGTGGCCAGAAACTCCGGCACCCGGAAAATGCGCATCTTGGCGCTCAGTGTCTCCAGCACCGCCAGCAATACGCCGCCAACCGCCAGCTTGAATACCAGGGTTGGCAGCGCCAGCAGCAGGGCCAGCGGAGCGTGCGCGTTGGCGACGCCCCACGGAAAAAACAACGCCAGCCCGATACATGAATAGGCAAACAATTTCAGGCTCGCGGCCCATTCGAGCAACGCCAGATGGCGCCCCGAATACTCCAGAATCAAGGCCTCATGGATCATGGTCAGTTCCAGGTGGGTGGCCGGGTTGTCCACCGGCACCCGCGCGTTTTCGGCCAGCGACACCATGGCAAATGCCACGCCGGCAAAAGCCAGGCTGGGATAGATGGCGAACTCGCGGTGTGCCAGCGTGGCCACGATGGTGGTCAGCGAAGTCGACTTGGAAATCAGCGAGGCCGAGAACAACACCATCAACAGCGCCGGTTCGGCGAGAAACCCGATCAACATCTCGCGCCGCGCGCCGAGACTGCCAAACGATGTGCCGATGTCCATTGCCGCCAGCGAGATGAACACCCGCGCCAGCGCAAACAGACCAACCAGTGCAATCGCATCGGCAGCGGCTGACAGGGGCAAGTCAGTCGACAGGGTCGGAATAATGGCGCAGGCCAGTGTCATGCAGCCAAAAATAATGTACGGCGCGACACGAAACAGCGGCGAAGCGTGGTGTGCCACCACCGAGTCCTTGTGAAACAACTTGTGCAGCAGGCGATACGGCTGCAACAAGCTGGGTGCCGACTTGTTCTGCAACCAGGCGCGCCACTGGTTGACCCAGCCACTGAGCAGCGGCGCCAGCGCCAACGCGACGGCGATCTCCAGCAACTGGGAAATGAAGCCGAAATAACTCATCGCGTTACCACCACCAGCACGGCGATCAGGGTCACAAAGCTGCACAACAGGTACAACGCTATGCGCCCCTGCTGGAGCCGGCCGATCAGCCTGGAAGTCCGATCGATAAGAGACGCCACCGGCAAGTACAGCCAGTGCCAAAAATGGTCGCCGAGCACCACGCGGTAACGCGGCGCGGCGTCAAACGGGCTCGGCAGATGCCGTTCGATGCGAAAAAACGGCTCGAAAATCTGACGAATCGGCTGGCCGAAACCCTCGGCCGTGTCCTGCATGCGCGCCGTCTGCCATGGGTAACCGCAGTCCCACGGATCGGAGCGCCGCACGCGGCCGTGGTAGAACCGGCGCACCAGCAGGTAAGCCAGCGCGTAACACGCCGCCACACCGAGCAGGAAAATCACCGGTCCGTAACTGGCCCGCTCTATGTCCACCGGCACCAGCAACCAGCCACTGGTGGCCGCCGTTGCGCCCAGGCCAGCCGCAACCAGTTGTTGCGTCACTGGATCGATGAGCTGAATGAACTGGTTTGGCAACAGCCCCAGCGCGATACATCCAGCCACCAGCCACAACATGCCCAAACGCTCCCAGCGGTCGGCGTCCCGCGCTTGCAGCAGTCTTTCCTCGCGCGGCTGGCCCAGAAAAATCACGCCAAAGAACTTGACCATGGTGTAGCCGGCGAGCGCCGACACCATCGCAATCAGCGCCGTCACGGCCGGGATCAGCATGTTGAGGAAAGAATTCGGCAGGCCCGGCGTGAACAGGAAACTTTGCAACAGCAACCATTCGGCGACAAAACCGCCGAGTGGCGGCAGACCGGCGCTGGCCAAGGCCCCGACCAGGGTCATCCAGGCCACCCACGGCATGCTGCGGATCAGGCCGCCAAGTTTGCCCAGACTGCGCTCGTGGGTGGCGTGCAACACCGCCCCGGTGCCCAGAAACAACAGGCTCTTGAAGAAGGCGTGGCTCGCCACATGGTAGAGCGCGGCGGTGAGCGCCAGTGCAGCCATGGCCTGCATGCGGTAGGCCCAGAAAATCAGCGCCAGTCCGATGGCGGCAAACATCAGGCCGATGTTCTCGATCGACGAATAAGCCAGCAAACGCTTCATGTCGACCTGCACGGCGGCGAACACCACACCGTAGATAGCCGTAGCCAATCCCAATGCCAGCAACAACACACCCCACCACCAGAGTTGAATCTGCAACAGATCAAACGCGACCCGCAACACGCCGTAGATGGCGGTCTTCAACATCACGCCGCTCATCAGTGCGGATACCGGCGACGGCGCCGCCGGATGCGCCTCGGGCAACCACACATGCAGCGGCAGAATGCCGGCCTTGGCGCCAAAACCGAACAGCGCCAGCAGGAACGCGACCGAGGCCCAGAATGGCGTCAGGTGCTGCAAACGCATATTGGCAAACGTGTAGTCGCCGGTATTGGCCTGCAGCACGCCAAAACACAGCAGGATGCCGATCGCGCCGATATGGGCGATCAACAGGTACAGATAACCAGCCTGGCGGATCTCGGGAATGCGGTGGTTGGCGATCACCAGGAAAAACGAAGACAGCGCCATCGTCTCCCACATCACCATGAAGGCGTATGCGTCATCGGCCAGCAACACCATCACCATGGCCGCCAGGAAAACATGGTACTCAAGGCACAACAAGCCGGGCGGGGTGCCCTCCCCCTTGCGAAAATAACCGGCTGCAAATGCCGACACGCCGACCGCCGTGGCGGCGATCACGATCAGGAAAAAAGCCGAGAGCGCGTCAAGGCGCAGATGAAACGGCAACTGCGGCAGACCAATAGCCAACACCGCGGTCTGCGGGGTCGAGAAAACCGCCTGCAAAGCGACGGCAAACAATCCGAGCGCGATCACCCCGCCAGCCGGGAACAGGAAACGCGCGACAAACACCAGTCGGCGCAGCGCGAACACCCCCGCCACACCCACTACCAGCCACGCTCCCACCGCCACCAGCACCCAGTCCAGGTGAACCCACCGCGACGGGTCAGCCAGAGCGCCCATATGTCTCGCGTTGCGCCTGAAGTGAGCCAATCATCGTTCGAGTGTAAGGGACCGAAGTACCACGAAATATCAACGCCGATTGCTTTTGTCGGCGTCCGGATCACTGGTCGAATTGGTCGACACAACCCGCAGGTCTGCATCCAGCACAGCAGTGAATATTTTTGCGTCCGACGCATTGACGCCGTCCAGATAACGCCAGTCGTAGTGGGTTTGATTCTTGAGCGCAAACGTCGTGACGCGCATCGGTTTTCCGAGCAGCCGGCGCAGGTCCTCCATCATCATTCCCGGCACCACTTTGGCAAAGTTTTGCGGCGTCAATACCTGGCGCAGCGCACTCATCTTGCCGTCCGCGCCAATCGTGATCATGTAGTTCTTGGCCCCGGCCGGCTGCCGGTTGTACTCGAACGTACGACCTCCATTGGGAGCGTCCCATATTTTCTCGGGTTCGCCAAAACGCGCCCGTACGTCGGCTTCGCTCGCCAGACCTTCCTCAAGCGCACTGATCCTCTGCGGGTCGCAGGCAGCCATTGCCAGCAGCGCGGTGAACAGGCCGACCCGAATAAAACGATTGACCATCGGCACCCCTGTAAAATTCATGCCAGAGGTTCAAGTCTATGTCCATATTTCGCCGCCCGGACTACGAGTCCGAGATCACCCAGTTCATCACCGAGCTAAAACGCAACAATCCCGAACTGGAGGCGCAGCAACGTCAGGGGCGAGAGTTGTTGTGGGACAAGGCCGTGGACCGCATCGCCTGGCGCGAATACCGCGCCGCTGACGACCCGCAAAAGCCGTACGTCTACCAGACCGGCCCCAAGTAGCTGACCCTCTTGGCAGAACTTTCGATACCGGTCGCGGCGACATCGCTGCTTGCCGATACGGCAGATAACGCGGGTATGCCGCAGGTGGTGGACCAGGTCGCGTTGGCGCGGCTGTACGGCGAGCCGCTGTTCTCGATGCCACTGGATCTCTACATACCGCCGGATGCGCTGGAGGTATTCCTGGAGGCGTTCGAAGGCCCGCTGGACCTGCTGCTGTACCTGATTCGCAAGCAGAACTTCAATATCCTGGACATACCCATGGCCGGCGTCACGCGCCAGTACCTGGTCTACGTGGAGGAAATTCGCGGACGCAATCTGGAGTTGGCAGCTGAATACCTGCTGATGGCTGCGATGTTGATTGAAATCAAGTCGCGCATGTTGTTGCCGCCACGCAAGCTGGCCGAGGGCCAGGAGGCCGAAGACCCGCGGGCCGCGCTGGTGCGCCGCTTGCTCGAGTACGAACAAACCAAGCTGGCCGCGGCCGCCCTGAACGCGATGCCGCTAAGCGGCCGGGACTTTCTCAAGGCGCAGGTCGTGATCGAGCAATCGATGCAGCCGCGTTTCCCGGATGTCAACGTGCTGGATTTGCAGCAGGCATGGCAAGACATTCTGAAGCGCGCCCGGCTGATCCAGAACCACCACATCACACGCGAGCAACTGTCGGTGCGCGAGCACATGAGCATGGTTTTGCGCCTTTTGCAAGGCCACAAATTCGTCGAATTCGAAAACCTGTTCGATCGGTCCAAAGGTTCGCAGGTACTGGTCGTGACTTTTCTGGCGCTGCTGGAACTGGCCAAGGAAACCCTGATCGAGATCACCCAGGCGGAGTCGTTTGCGCCGATTTATGTGCGCCTGGCATACACCCTGACCTGAACTGAGCGGCCTACGACTCGTCGCGCGACTCGCGACCCATCAGCGCCGCCAGCGCCTGGGCAGGGCTCAGGCGGGCGTCCAGCAATGCCTCCACGGCAACGGAAATCGGCATATCGACCGCCAGGCGCCGGGCGCGTTGAACCACGGTGTGGGCGCAATAGACGCCTTCAGCAACGTGGCCCAGCGACTGCACCACTTGCCCCAGCGTCTGGCCCTGCGCCAGCGCCAACCCGACCTTGCGGTTGCGCGACAAGTCACCGGTGGCGGTGAGCACCAGGTCTCCCAGCCCACTCAAACCCATAAAGGTTTCCGGCCGGGCACCGAGTGTTACCCCCAGCCGCGTCATCTCATGCAGGCCGCGCGTAATCAACGCGGCGCGGGCGTTCAGCCCGAGCTGCAAACCGTCGCACAGGCCGGTGGCAATCGCCAACACGTTCTTGACCGCCCCACCCACTTCCACCCCCACCACATCATCACTGGCATAAACCCGCAAGCTGGGACTGTGAAAGGCCTGCACCAGGCTCGCGCGCACCGCCGGCACGGCGCTTGCAGCCACCAATGCGCTCGGCTGGCCCTTTGCTACCTCTTGCGCGAAGCTCGGGCCGCTTAATACACCAGCGTGCAAATTGGGGGCGGCCTGCTCCAATACCTCATGGGCCAGCAGACCGAGTGGCAATTCCATCGACTCCGGAGCACCCGGCAAGGCCGCCTCGAAGCCTTTGCACAACCAGGCTACCGGCACGGTGCAATCGCGCAGTTGCCACAAAAGCGCGCGTAATGCCGCCATCGGCGTGGCCACCACGATCAGGTCCTGATCGGCCAATAACAACGCCGCGCCGGTGTGTGGCGCGCCGCTGCCAATGGCTTGCGCCGGCCACGCGCGAACCGCCAGCTCCGCGGGTAAGGGGATGCCTGGCAGGTAACGCAGGTTGACGCGCTGAACCTGCATGTCATGAACCTGCTGCGGGTCGCGCGCCCACAAGCTAACTTTGTGCTGAGCAAGCGCGTTGCGGCAAGCACTGATTCCCAGAGCGGTTCCCCAAGCACCGGCACCAACAATGGCGATTTTCATGGCCGCTCCTGTCGCGGGAAATTCGACCGCATGCCAAGCGCCTGGACCCGCTGAGCGCTGTCTCTATTGCGTCACGATGCGTGGTGCGTCGGCGGCGGCTTTTGCGCGCTGTTGTTCGTACATCGCCTGAAAGTTGATTTCGGACAGGTGCACTGGCGGGAAACCGCTGCGCTGGATCAAATCCGCCACGTTGGCGCGCAAATACGGATAAACAATTTGCGGACATGCAATACCCATGATCTGGCTCATTTGCTCGTCCTCAACATTGCGGATCTCGAAAATGCCGGCCTGCTTGACCTCCACCAGGAAAACGGTTTTTTCCTTGATTTTGGTCTGCACCGTCGCGGTGACGCACACCTCGAAGATGCCATCGGCTGCGGCATTGGCTTCAACGCCAAGCTGAATGTCCACCGTCGGTTGCTCTTTCTCCAGCAATATTGCGGGCGAATTGGGTTGCTCCAGCGACGACTCCTTCAGGTAAACGCGTTGAATCTGGAAAATCGGGGTGTTTTCGTCGGCCATGGAAATGCTTTCAGGTTGGAAAAGGTCGGCAAGCCGCGCCGTGCCGCTGCAGTGTCCGCGGCAGCCGGGCTTGCGCTCGGGGGAATTATCTCAGTAGGCGCAGCGACCGAACGGGTCAGCCGGCGCCAAGCAATGGAACCAGGGCGCCACGGCCATCCAGGTCCACCAGGTCATCACAGCCGCCCACATGGGTCTGGCCGATGAAAATCTGCGGCACCGTGCGCCGGCCGGTGATCTCCATCATTTTGATCCGCTGCCCGTAGTCGAGATCGACACGGATTTCCTCGATGCTCTGGACGCCCCTGGACTGCAGCATCTGTTTGGCGCGGATGCAATACGGACATCCGTCGGTGGTATACATTTTCACGACTTGCATGGCAGGTGTTTCTCGTTAAAAGCTGGACCGAATTTTGTTCAAGCCCGGCACCAGTGCAATCAACCAGCCCCGGCGCGCGGCACGATTCAAGCCTTCTCGATCGGAAGGTTGGCGGTTTTCCAGGCTCCAAGCCCGCCGCCAAGGGACTGGGCCTGTGCGTAGCCGAGCTTTTTGGCGATCGCCAGCGCCCGGCCGGAACGTGCCCCGGTCTGGCACACCAAAATCAGCGGTAGCGCCTTGTTTTTCACCGCCGTGGGCAGTTTTTCTTCCAGTTGGTTCAACGGAATATTCCTCGCGCCCCCAACATGGCCGGCGGCAAACTCTTCGGTTTCGCACACATCGACCACTACCGCCTTCTCGCGGTTGATAAGTTGTACCGCCCCGGAGGGCGTCAGCCCCGCGTGAGTGGCGCCCTGCACGACCGGCCACAACAACATGGCACCGGAAGACAATGCGACCAGCAGCAACATCCAGTTATCGACAATAAATTTCACGTTGTTCCTTGTTGGTAAGCAGCCCGGCGACACGCACGCCGGCCCGGCATTTTAGAATGCTGCCAGCGCAGCGGTGCCGCGCCGCTGTTTTGGCCCCTGTTATGCCGACGGCCATTGCCAGCCATTCGCTCGCCCCTGCCAAGCCGCTCACGCCTTTCATGATGGAAACCATGCACAAACTGGTCCTGATACGCCATGGTGAATCGACCTGGAACCTGGAGAACCGCTTTACCGGCTGGACCGACGTGGACCTGACCAGCACCGGAATTGAGCAGGCCAAAGCCGCCGGCCGTCTGCTGCGCCAGGACGCCTACGAGTTCGATGTCGCTTACACCAGCGTACTCAAACGGGCCACCCGCACCCTCTGGCATTGCCTCGATGAGATGGACCGGACCTGGTTGCCGGTGGTCCATGACTGGCGCCTGAACGAGAGGCACTACGGCGCGTTGCAGGGTTTGAACAAGGCCGACATGGCCAAACAATATGGCGCCGCTCAGGTGTTGATCTGGCGCCGGAGCTATGACACACCACCGCCGGCTCTGGAGCCGGAGGACCCGCGCTGGGAACGTACGGACATTCGTTATGCCAGCCTTGCACCCGGCCAGGTACCCCTGACGGAATGCCTAAAAGACACGGTTGACCGTGTATTGCCGTTCTGGAACGAATCGATGGCTGCGGCGATCAGGGCCGGCAAACGCATTGTCGTGGCGGCGCACGGCAACTCAATCCGGGCCATGGTGAAGCATCTGGACAAGATTTCCGATACCGACATAGTTGGCCTCAATATCCCCAACGGCATGCCGCTGGTGTATGAGCTAGACACCGACCTGCAGCCAATCCGCCATTACTACCTTGGCGATGCCGCTGCCGCCGCCGCGGCGGCAGTGGCGGCACAAGGCAGGGCCTGAAGCAATGCGCAGGTTTGGCGCGACTATTTCCGCAAATCGCCCAGGGCACCAGGAACCGAAGCACCGCACGCGTCTCCAAGGTGTATATTGAATTGAAGCAACATAGGAACAAATATGGGCCAGAAACTGAAAATTGCCGCCTGGATCTCTCTCGGAGTGGTAGCCGGCGCGTTGACCACCGTGTCGCTGCAAACCGTCGCGCGCGGCACTTTGGCGCCATTGCCGCTAGAGGAATTGCAACAGTTGGCGGCTGTTTTCAGCATGGTCAAGAGTGACTACGTAGAGCCGGTGGACGAAAAGAAGCTGATCACCGACGCCATCTCGGGCATGGTCGCCAGTCTGGACCCCCATTCCCAGTATTTCGACAAGAAGTCGTTCAAGGAATTTCGCGAGGGAACCACCGGCCGCTTCGTGGGCGTTGGGATTGAGATTACGCAGGAAGACGGGCTGGTCAAGGTCGTGACACCGATCGAGGGCACACCGGCGTTTCGCGCCGGCCTTAAGACCAATGACCTGATCACCCGGATTGATGACACGGCCGTAAAAGGGTTGTCGCTCAACGAGGCTGTCAAACGCATGCGTGGCGAACCCAACACCAAAGTGAACTTGACGATCTACCGCAAGGACGAAAACCGCACCTTCCCGGTGACCATCACCCGCGAGGAAATCCGGACCCAGTCGGTGCGCGGCAAAATGATTGAGCCCGGTTATGGCTGGATTCGCCTGAGTCAGTTCCAGGAACGCACGGTCGACGATTTCGTGCGCAAGGTGGAAGAGATTTACAAGCAGGAACCCAACCTGAAGGGTCTGGTGCTTGATCTGCGCAACGACCCGGGTGGTCTGCTGGATGCCGCTGTAGCCGTGTCAGCGGCGTTCCTGCCCGAAAACGTGAACGTGGTCTCCACCAACGGCCAATTGCCCGAAAGCAAATTCACCTACAAGGCTTCACCGGAGTTTTACCAGCGTCGCAGCGGCAATGACCCGCTTAAACGCCTGCCGGCGGCACTGAAAAACGTTCCTTTGGTGGTGCTGGTCAATGAAGGCTCCGCCTCGGCCAGCGAGATTGTTGCTGGCGCACTGCAAGACTACAAACGCGCCACCATCATGGGCAACCAGACCTTTGGCAAGGGCTCGGTACAAACCGTGCGTCCGCTCGGACCCGACACCGGGCTAAAAATAACTACGGCGCGGTATTACACACCCAGCGGAAAGTCAATTCAGGCCAAAGGCATCGTGCCGGATGTGATGATCGACGAAACCGAGGAAGGCAACCTGTTCTCCGCCCTGCGCACCCGCGAGGCCGACCTGGAGAAACACCTCAACAGCGGCCAGGGTGAAGAGAAGAAAGACGCGGCACGCGAAAAGGCCAGGGAAGACGCGCGCAAGAAAATGGAAGATGAAAGCCGCAAGCCGGTGGCTGAACGCAGGATGCCGGAATTCGGTTCGGACAAGGACTTTCCATTACTCCAGGCGATCAACAAACTCAAAGGTCAACCAGTCATGGTCAGCAAGACTCTGGCTGAACGCAAGGACGAGCCGAAAGAAAATTAGGGCTCGACCCCGGAAGACCGGCGCCACAGCGGCCCCATGACTGACGAACAGCTGCTGCGCTACTCGCGCCACATTCTGCTCAATGAAATCGGTATTGATGGCCAGCAGCGTATCGCAAGCGCGCATGCCCTGGTCATCGGTGCCGGTGGTCTGGGTTCTCCGGCAATGCTGTACCTGGGCTCAGCGGGTGTCGGGCGAATCACGCTGGTCGATCACGATACCGTCGACCTGACAAATTTGCAGCGCCAGATCGCCCACACCCTTGCCCGTGTCGGCCTTCCCAAGGTGGAATCCGCCCGAACTGCGGTCACCGCCATCAACCCAGATGTGCAAGTAACGACGCTGCAACAACGCGCCGACGCGGTGCTGCTGGAGAAACTGGTGCCGCACTGTGACGTGGTGCTCGACTGCAGCGACAACTTCGCCACCCGGCATGTGATCAACACGGCGTGTGTCACACACCACAAACCATTGGTATCGGGCGCGGCGATCCGGTTCGACGCCCAGCTCAGCGTATATGACACAGGCGACGAAAAATCGCCCTGTTACGCCTGCGTATTTCCACCCGACACCACTTTCGAGGAAACACGTTGCGCCACCATGGGCGTGTTTGCCCCGCTGGTGGGCATTATTGGAGCCATGCAGGCCGCCGAAGCGCTAAAGCTGCTGGCCGGTGTAGGCCGGTCACTGGCCGGGCGTTTGCTGATGCTAGATGGACGTTCGATGGAGTGGAACGAGGTACAGGTGCCACGCAACGCCAACTGCCCGGTCTGCGCCTCACGTTAGGGGCGCGCACGCTGGACCGGTTTGGAGCGCTCCAGCGTTTGTGACGGAAGCTCTCCAAACATCGCCTGGTAGTCGCGCGCAAACCCGCTTGGGTGGTCGAATCCCCATTGCAGGCCGGACTCCAGCACCGACCCCAAGCCAAGCTTCAGACCACGCCGGGCTCCAGCCAGCCGCACGCTCTTTAGGTATTGCAATGGCGTGATGCCCAGCGCCTGTTCAAACGAATACTGCAACGTGCGCCGCGGCAGACCCAGTTCGGCACACAACGCGGCAACGTTCAACGGCGTATCGGCGCGCTCGCGCATCCATTCCTGCACCCGAGCCAGCGCCAACTCAACCGTCTGCTTGCACACCAAAACCTTGCCGCGCACCGGTGCCGATTCAAATTTCAACCAGGCCTCGGCCAGGCAGTCGAGCAGGGCGAGTTTCGCCCGCGGCAGATCAAGTTCGCGGGTTTGCGAACTGATCAAGACGCAAATCGCTTCGACCAACTGCTGCCGCATCCAATGCGGCAGGCGGCCGGCCCGGCCCGGCATCCAAAGTGGCGCGGGCGAGAAGTGATGCGCTTGGTCGAAGCGCGCAAACACGTCTTTGCGCACACTGACCACCAGCAGTTCAAAGTTCTCGGGGGTACGCAAGTTCAAGCGCCGGGGTGAAAAAAAGCCCATCACCTCGCGCTCAGCCGCCAGTTTGGAGCCAAACGAGAAAGCATCACCGCTGGCACGTACCGGAATTGCCAGTCCAATCGTATCGCCGTCGGTTTCGCCCTCTTCCAGAATGACGCCCTGGGTGCGCTCACGGTAGACCTGCAGGCCATCACCCGACGCCAACGTCAGGTCGCCGCTGAATCTGCCGCGTGCCAGCTTGGTGTAACGCTGGTGCCAGCCCGGCAGCGACATCGACAGTTCGTCCACGTCCGAAGTGTGTATCTGTTGGATCTGCCAGTCAGCGGACATGCTAGTTCTGGGTTGGGCGGATTCGGGTATGACCATCGTACCTTGAGTAAGGGAAAACGAGCAGTGCTAGCGCCGGAATGTTGCCGATTTTTGCTAGCCACGCGATACGGGCGGCTCCTACCATCGCAGTCACGCAGCCTCAAATACCGGACACCATGAATGCCCCAACCTCCAGCGCCGAACAAGCCGCCGTGGCCCAGCAGCCCGGCCACCAGATGCTTCACCCGATGGTGGACCCCAAACTGCCGGAGCGTCATCCACCGCTGCTGATCGAACGCGGCGACGGGGTGTATGTCTATGACGCGACCGGTAAGAAATACCTCGACACGGTGGCCTCGTTGTGGAACGTCAACGTCGGGCACAACCGGCCCGAAATCAGGAATGCGATCGTTGCGCAACTCGACAAGCTGGCCTATTACTCGACCTTCGTGAATACGTCCAATACCCCGGCGGTCGAACTCACCGGTCGGCTGATGAAAATGTTCGCGCCCGAAGACATGGCCAAAGTGTTGTTCAGCTCGGGTGGCTCGGACGCGGTGGAAACCGCGATCAAGCTCGCTCGACAGTACTGGAAACTCGAGGGGCAAGGCGAGCGGGTGAAAATCCTGTCGCTCAAACTGGGTTACCACGGGGTTCACTTCGGTGGGGCGTCGGCCAACGGCAACCCCTTGTTTCGGGTCGCCTACGAGCCTTTGATGCCGGGCTTTTTCCAGCTTGAAGGGCCCTACGCCTACCGCAATCCGTGGGGCGCCAGCAACGATGAGCAGTTGCTGAATTTCTCGCTTGCGGAACTGGAACGCGCGATCCAGTACCAGGGGCCTTCGACCATCGCTGCTTTCCTGGCCGAGCCGGTACAGGGGGCCGGTGGTGTCATCGTACCGCCGCCGGGGTATTGGCCCGGTGTGCGCCGCATACTGGACCAATACGGCATTTTGCTCATCTCGGACGAAGTGGTGACCGGTTTTGGCCGTATCGGCAGCATGTGCGGGGCCCGCGCCTGGGGTGTGGCGCCAGACATGATGGCCATGGCCAAGGGCATCAACTCGGGTTATGTGCCGCTGGGCGCCACACTTGTCAACCAACGCGTGGCAAGCGCCTGGAAACGCGAGCACCCACTGGCCGCCGTGATGCATGGCTACACCTACTCGGGCCATCCGTTGGCCTGCGCCGCCGCCAACGCCAACCTGGATATTGTTCAGGCCGAAGACCTGGCTGGCAACGCCCTGGCGGTTGGCGCCTACATGCTGGAACGGCTGCGCGAATTCGACCGTTATGCCATGGTGGGCGACATCCGTGGCAAGGGTCTGATGGCGGCACTGGAACTGGTCAAGGACCGTTCCACGAAACAGCCCCTGATGCCAACCGAAGTGCCATCCCAGCGTTTGGTCGCGATTGCGCGCCGCGAGGGTGCCATCGTGCGGATCCAGGGCAATCGCCTGATCCTCTCGCCACCCCTGGTGTTTACCCGCAGCCATGTTGATGAAACGGTGGCGATTCTGCACACTGCGTTTACCCAGGCGACGGCCGCTTGAACCCGGACCGGCGCCGGTATCGTCTTCTTGTTTTACCCAACCAATTGGAGACTGTCATGAAAAAGTTAATTACCGTAATTGGGCTCGTTAGCGCCATGTTTGTGCCGATGCACGTGATTGCGCAGGACAAATGGCCCAGCAAGACGATCGAGATAATTTATCCCTACCCACCGGGAAATGACGCCGACGCCGTTATGCGCGTGCTGGCCGAGGGCATGAGCAAACGCCTGGGCGTACCCGTGCAGGTGATCAACAAACCGGGCGGCGGCGGTGTGGTGGGTTTTGGCGAGATGGTGCGAGCCAAGCCCGATGGCTACACCATCGGCAGCTGGACACCGGGCCCCGGCATTTCACAAATCGTCGCCGGCAATACGCCCTACAAACAAAGTGACTATGTTGCGGTGGCGGGCATTTTTGCGAATGACTTCGTTCTGGCGTCCAGAGGCAATATCCCCGCCAACAACCTGAAGGAGTTTGCGGAGTGGGCCAAGAAAAACGGCAAACCCGTCATCATCGGCAGTTATGCCCCGGCTGCCGTGCCGGCGCTGATGGCGGTGAAAATCGCGCGCAAGGATGGCTGGCCGTTCAAGGTGGTGGCGTTTGGAAACCCGGGCGCGAAGGAACTGGTCGCGGGGGACGCCGACGTCACGACCACTGGCGCCGAAATGGTTTCTTCCTATGTGAAGGACGGCCAGGTCAAGGTCTTGTCGGCCTGGACCCTGGAGCGCAACCCGCTATTGCCTAAAGTTGCCACCGCCAAGGAAGACGGTTACGGTGACATGTTCCTGTGGACCGGCATGGTGGCGCCAGTCGGTGTTCCAAAGGACGTTGTGGCGCGGCTGTCTACCGTGATTGCTGAAACCCTGAAAGACAAACCGGTGCTGGACTTGCTGGCCAAACTCGGCGTGCCCGCGGTCGTGATGAACAGCGAGCAAATGACCAGACAGGTGGCAGCCGATACCAAGTGGATCACCGAACTGATGAGCGAACTCGGATTCGCGAAAAAATAATGACGGCACCCGACACCAGGGCGCGCGGCCGCAATACAGACCAACTGCTGCTGATCACCTTGGCGGTGACAGCAGCGGCACTTTTTGCAGCCACCCCGGCACTGATCGTTCCGTACCCGCATAACGCTCCCTGGTACGAGTCTTCCGCCCTGTTCCCGCGCCTCACGCTTGGTCTCGCGCTGCTCGGTGGCCTGGGGGAAATGCTGGTGCGCCGGCGCGGTGGTTCTGACCGCGGTGGCAGTGAGGAACTCGATTCCAGCAGCGCCAACCTGCGGCAGGCCGCCATGGTGGTCGTATTGTTCATGGCCTACCTATGGGCGATACCCTGGCTTGGATACGCGACTTGTAGCTTCTTGTTCATTTGTCTCACCGGTATGTTTCTGGGCCTGCGCCTGAGGGAGACTCTGGTCCTCGCCGTGCTCATGAGCGCCGGCATGTGGCTGGTTTTTGTTCGGGTATTGAAGGTTGCCTTCGGGCACGGCCTGTTGCCCTAGGGTCTGTCGAGGCCCCGGGATCAGCATGGATTTTCTGAACAGTCTGGCGCAAGGCTTCGGTGCCATCAGCACCCTGCCGGTGGCCATCGCGATGATCGCTGGCGCGGCGATTGGCGTCGTGGTCGGCGTATTGCCAGGTGTTGGCCCTGGCGTGACGATTGCGGTAATGTTGCCCTTTACCTATGGAATGCCGCCAATGGCCGGCATCGCGCTGTTGCTGGGGGTGTATGTGGGCTCGTTTCCGGGCGGGGCGGTAACCTCGATCCTGATCCGAACACCGGGAGAAGCCTCATCCATCATGACCATGTTTGACGGTTACCCGATGGCCAAACGGGGTGAAGCGCAGCGCGCTTTGTCGCTGGCTTTCATGGCCTCGTTTATTGGCGGCATCGTCAGTGCGCTGTTGCTCGGGCTGGCGGCCAAACCGGTGGCAAGTTTTGCGGCGCGTTTCGGCGTCGCGGAAGGTGTGATGGCGATTGTGCTGGCGGCGCTGTGTGTAGGCAAGGCGTACCAGAAACAGTTTGGCTCGGCGATGATGATGATGGCCCTGGGCTTCTTCCTGGCCTCGGTTGGCATCGACCCCAACTCGAACGAGCAGCGTTATACCTTTGGCGGCGCCGACATGCTCAGCGGTATTCCGCTGGTGCCGGTGGTGGTCGGCCTGTTTGGTCTGGCCCAGGCGCTGGTAATGGTGAGTTCTCCGGTTCCAAAATTCGACGCCTCGTTGATCAACCAGGCCGGGCTGTCGTGGCGCGCATTCCTGGAGCCGTTGCGTTACCCGCGCAGCTTGTGCAAGGGTCTGTTCCTGGGCACCGCGATCGGCATCCTGCCGGCGGTAGGCGCGGCGTTGTCGACTTCGATGGCGTATTTTTGGGCCCAACGCGGCGCCACCGACCCAACACCATTTGGTGAAGGCAACCCGGAGGGTATCGTGGCGGCCGAAGCGGCAAACAATTCCAACTCCGGCGGCGCCATGATCACCGTGCTGGCGCTGGGCATTCCCGGCGACGCCATGACAGCCATCATCATGGGCGTTTTTGTGGTGCACGGCATCGTTCCCGGGCCATCCTTGTTTGCCGAGCGCCCGGAGATCGTCAACGGAATATTTGCCGGGCTGCTGGTGCTAAACGCGCTGGTGATGCTGATGTTGATCTGGGGCGTGAGATACCTTGCCCGGCTGGCGTATGTGAATCCGCGCAAACTCGGGTTGGCCATCCTCGTGTTGTGTCTTGTGGGCGCCTATTCCTCCGCGAACTCCTGGTACCTGGTCTGGCTGGCGCTCGGTTTCGGCATTTTTGGTTTGATGTGCGCGCGCTGCAAGATTCCCACCATTCCGATGGTACTGGGCATGGTCATGGGCGACACGCTGGAAGCCAATCTGCGCCAGACCTTGGCGGTGAGCGAAGGATCATTCATGCCGTTTATCACCCGCCCGCTGTCGGCCTGGATGGTCGGCCTGACGTTGTTGATCATCTGCTGGCCGCTGGTTCAACGCTTGATTGATCAGTTGTGGCCCGGCAAAAGGAGGCCAGCATGAAAACCGGCTTTGTCACCGACGAGCGCTGCTTCTGGCACGACCCGGGCAATTACGCCTTAATGCTAAAACCCGGCGGCTACATCGAGCCCTACAACCGGCACATCGAGAATCCGGACCCGAAGCGGCGCCTGCTCAACCTGGTGAATGCCAGCGGACTGGGCAGCCAGCTCACCAACATTGCGTCGCGCGACGCCTCGACCGATGAGTTGCTGCGCCTGCATACCGCGCGCCATGTCGCACACGTGCAAACCGTTGCCCAGGCCGGCGGCGGCGAACTTGGCATCGGCGCGCCGATCTCGTCCAATGGCTGGGACTGCGCGGTACGTTCCGCCGGTTGTGGCCTGGCCGCGGCAGACGCGGTAATGTCTGGCACGGTGCAACACGCCTATGCATTGACACGCCCGCCCGGTCACCATGCCGAACCCGACCGGTCGATGGGTTTTTGCGTGTTTGCCAACGCCGCGCTGGCAGCCGAACACGCGATTACGCAATACGGCCTGAAACGCGTCGCGATCGTGGACTGGGACGTGCATTTTGGCAACGGTACCCAGGCCTGTTTCGAGAGCCGCAAGGATGTGCTGAACATCTCGGTGCACCAGCAGGCCGGTTACCTGCAAGTGGCCGGGGAAGCGGATGAGATCGGGTCCGGTCCCGGTCTCGGATACAGCCTGAACGTGCCATTGCCCGCGGGCTGCGGTTTTGGCGCCTACCGCGACGTGTTCGAGCGTATTGTGGTTCCCGCGCTGGATGCCTTTGCCCCTGAACTGGTGATCATCCCCTGCGGTTACGACGCCGGAAAATTCGACCAGCTCGGGCGCATGCTGCTGGACGATATTGCGTTTCGCTGGATGACCGAGCTGATGGTGGACGTTGCGCGCCGCCATGCCCAGAGCCGCATCATTTTGTTGCACGAAGGTGGTTATTGCCCGGTGTCGGTGCCGTTCTGGGGGCTGGCGGTGCTGGAACAATTGTCGGGCATCCGTACCGACGTGGTTTGCCCATTCACGGCGCAACACGACATGACGCCGGGGCAGCGCCTGCAGAGTGATCAACAGCGTCTGGTGACCAACCTGGCGGCGCAATTTGAAACCCTGCGCCAGTTGCATTGGTGAGCGCGGCATGTTGTCAAACACCATCACGGACTTAAGCGCCACCGAGCTAAGCCTGCGCATCCACGCCCGGCAGTTGTCATGCCGGGAAGCCATGCAAGCCAGCCTGGCGCAGATCGACCGCCTGAATCCAGGCTTCAATGCGATCGTCAGTCGTGTCGATGCGGACAACTTGCTGGCGCAGGCCGACACCTGCGACCTTGAGTTGGCCACCGGCACCAGTCGCGGCTGGATGCATGGCTTTCCGATGGCCGTCAAGGACCTGAGCGCGACCGCCGGTGTTGTCACGACCAAAGGTTCGCCCTTGCTCGCGAACAACGTTCCGGTGCACGACGACATAATGGTCCAGCGCATGAAAGCCGCCGGTGGCATTCTGATTGGCAAGACCAATACACCCGAGTTTGGTCTGGGCTCGCACACCTACAACCCGGTATTTGGCATCACGCGCAACGCCTACGATCCACAATGCTGCGCCGGTGGGTCCAGCGGCGGGGCGGCGGTGGCGCTCGCGCTACGTTTGTTGCCGGTGGCCGACGGCAGTGACATGATGGGCTCACTGCGCAACCCGGCTGCGTTCAACAACGTGTTTGGACTGCGTCCCAGCCATGGCCGGGTGCCGGGCGGGCCCCGACCCGATCAATGGCTGAGCCAGCTTGGCACCGAAGGAGCGATGGGGCGCACGGTTGAAGACGTGGCGCGGTTGTTGTCAGTACAAGCCGGACGCGACGACCGGGCACCCTTGTCGATTGCCGGCCACTGGCCCGCCGCGTCGCTCGATCTATCGCTGGACCTGAAAACCGTACGTATCGGATGGCTCGGCAACCTCGACGCTTACCTTCCGATGGAAGACGGCATATTGGCGCTGTGCGAGCAGGCGCTGGCACGGCTGGCCCTGGACGGCTGCATCGTGCAGGCCACGGCCCCAGGCTTTGCGCCCGCCGACGTCTGGCAAACCTGGCTCATCTGGCGCCGTTGGTTGGTCGCCGCCACGCAGCAGCCATATTGGGACGATCCGGCGCAACGCGCACAGCTAAAACCCGAAGCCCAATGGGAAGCCGCGCAGGGCGAGCAGTTATCGGCCCGCGACGTGTTCGACGCCAGTGTGGCACGAACCGCTTTCTACCAGCAGCTGTTGCGCCTGTTCGAGCACTGCGATTTCCTGGCACTGCCGGCGGCACAGGTATGGCCATTTGACGCCACGCTGCATTAGCCGCGGACGATCGGCGCTCGGGTGATGGATACCTACCACCGCTGGATGGAGGTGGTGATTTATGCCACGCTGGCGGGCCTGCCCGCCATCAGCGTTCCGGTGGGTTTTAACTCGGCCGGATTGCCGATGGGCATGCAGTTGATCGGACGCCCGCAGGCGGATCTGGCGGTTTTGCAGATTGCCCGCGCGTACGAGCTGCGCGCACAGGACATTGTTTCGCGCCGGCCGCGGGCACTGGATTCAGACCGCGCGTAGCAACAACAGGAAAGGAGCAGACCTGGTCACGAGGCCAGGTGTCTTGCGAACAGCATCAATACGAGCACAAGCAAGGAGATGTTCAGTGTAAATGTGAACTGCACGCCGGGCGCCCGTCCGAGCGTGCCGTTGCGCAGATATCCCCACCAGTAGACGAAACGAGCAAGGGCGAAGAATATACACACGATCGGGACGAGGCGCGCTTGCGCGGGTTCGAGATAAGTCGCCAGGGGAACCACGCAGAGCGCGAACCAGACCAGTTGCTCGAGGGTGTTCTGCATGACGCGGCAGTGAATCTTCAGGCGCTCGCTCTCCGCGCCCAAAATAGGGTTGTGTGCCCCCTCGAAAAAACGGGCGGACGCAATCGCCATACAAACCGCCGCATAGGGAATCATGGCGACCAAGAGCCATCGCACGGCCAGCAAGAGTCGCGCGCTGGCCTGCTCCAGCCCCTGGAGCGGCGGAAGGATCACATACGCCACCCCGAGCAGCAGGTAAGTCCCGGGGACCGTGAACCAGATCGTCCTGGCGATGAATCTCTGGCGCGCTAACTTGTCACCAACCGGTTGTCGAGCCATCTTGGGAAGGTCAGCGCTCATGGTGCACCTCTTTCGTCTCCTAACTGGTTATGCCCGTTCACGGCGGCATGGCTGGCCTGAATGCAGATATGCCGACCGCGTTTTTCTTGCACGACTTTCAGTGCACCAATCCACCAGTCAGATCAAAACCGTCGACCACGGCGATGAATTTCACAGCCTGTTTTAATCCAACTAGGAACCATCATAGAGAAGTCAAATCGACGTAGGAAGAGGACTGGCGGCCCCTCCCTCCCACCCCACCGGACGCACGGATCAGGTATCCGGCGGTTTCTTAGTTCATGACTCTGAGCACCCGGAAACTAATAACAGGATTGAGCCGTTTGACTTGCACTTGACGGTGTGTGGCCGGCTCTGAGCATCCAGATATCAATGACGGCATCAATCTCTACCTGCGCCTCTTTTTGACTCGGATCATGAAATAGTCGGCCATAACAATGGCGCTTGCCACAGGCCGGCTCATGAGCGCCCCAACACCTTTGCTGCGATCTGGGCCAGGATTCAGGAAGTCAGACCACTAGTCAACAAGGCATCCGTCAATCGGCAGGCGGCAAAAATCCGGACCGACTGGACCGACTCCATTGACGCGGCAAAGGCCAGGCGGTTTAAGCAACGGCGTCAACCTCCGCCAAAGGCGTGAGACCATGGCAGGATTGGTGACCACCTTCCAACCATAGCCCGGCCCGTACGCTGCGCACGTTCCGTGATCGGGGTCGCCAACGGCAGCTCCCGCGCGGCAAGGGACCGCGCATGGCCCAAGGCGGTCGTGCCTGCCTTTAGCACGCCAAAGTCGCTGTCGCCAAATACCATCGCCTGATTGAAGCTGAGTAACGGACAGTGCGCCCGAACTGCCAGGCTCCACAAAGCGGCAAAGTCGGTAGCCGAAGTCTCGTCCGCGAACAAGGCATACACCGCACCGGCTGCACGGCGGGTGAATCGCACCGGGGTATTGCCGCATGGTGGCTCCTTGGACCCGTTCACAGCCAGAATAACCGCGGGGCATCGAGCCTTGATGTTGGCATATCTGCGTTTTCTGGCACGAGGGTCTTCCCTAGGCAAGAGCCCAACTTGACGTGTAGCCGCAACATGACCGTAGCCAATTTTTACCCGGTAAACCCGGCGCATTCTCTTGCTTTGGCCCAGGCCGATACTGTTAGACTTTTGGCTCTGACCAATCAAATTGCCCCTGTGACTTCATCGATTGCATCGTCCGTGGTGGATATCAGTGATCTGCGCCTGGGTGATGCGCGCGCCTTGCTTGAGCACGGCCCAACAACGGTTTTGCCGGATATCGAGGCTTCACCCACCGCCTATGTGCAGGGCGTGATCGATGGCCTGTGTGAACTCTCGCTCAAAGACCCGTTGACCGGTCTGGCCAACCGGCGCCATTTCCGCTCCGTTCTGGAACGTGAAATCGATGGGGTCGCCCGCTCCGGCGAACCGGCCTTGCTGCTGATGCTCGACATCGACCATTTCAAGTCCATCAATGACACCCATGGCCATATCGCCGGCGACCAGGTTTTGCAGGCGGTCGCCAGGTGTCTGGCCGGTTGCATACGGCCGATGGACACGGTAGCGCGTTATGGCGGTGAGGAATTTGCCGTCGTGTTGCCGAACTGTCTGGTATCGGTCGGCCAGGCGGTGGCCCAGCGGATTCGCCAGACGGTTGAGTCCCTGACGATCAAGATCGGCCCGGTGACCAATGTGCATGCCACGATCAGCATCGGTGGCGCCTACGCGCCAGAGTGGGTGCGTTCCACGGCGGCATTGTGGATTGAACGCGCCGACAGCCTTTTGTACCGCGCCAAGGCGGAAGGCCGCAACCGGGTATGTATCGACCAGCAGCAGGTCATCGCCGTCAGTGCAGAGGAGAAGAATCTTTTGTTTGGTCATTTATCGGTCGGTGCGCCGGCCTGGATTGAGCGTGTAGTGGTCGAGCCGACAAGCAGCGTTGTGAGTGGGGTGAATTGATGAGTGATGTGCAATCAGCCTCTTCGAGCGAACCGCTGGTGCCGGCGGTGCCACTCAAGCCGCAAGGCAAGGTGTTGGCCGTCACCAGTGGCAAAGGTGGCGTCGGCAAGACTTTTGTCTCGGCCAATCTGGCCGCGGCGCTGGCAAAACGCGGACAACGCGTGCTGGTGCTGGATGCTGACCTGGGGTTGGCCAACCTGGACGTGGTGCTCAACCTGTATCCGAAGATCACGTTGCACGACGTGTTCACCGGCAAGGCCAAGCTCGAAGACGCGATCATCCGGGCGCCGGGCGGGTTTTCGGTGCTGCTGGCCGGATCCGGCATGGTCGAGTATTCACGCCTGACGCCCGAGGTACGTAATGACTTCCTGCGCATTATCAGCGGGCTGATTCCGCATTACGACGTGGTGCTGCTCGATACCGGCGCCGGCATCTCGGACGTGGTTCTGTTCGCCGTTTCGCTGGCCTCGGTTGTGCTGGTGGTCGCAACACCCGAGCCGACTTCACTCACCGATGCCTACGCCACCATCAAGGTGCTGGCCGGCCAGCAAAAAAGGGCCAACATCCACATGATCATCAACCAGACCGCGCGACTGGGTGACGGCCGCGCCATCACCAGCCAGTTGCAGCAGGTACTGGACCGGTTTGTTGTGTCTGAGCCCGGGCGCGGAGTGCGCCTGGTTCACCTGGGCGATATTCCGGCCGACCCGTCGGTGCGCCAGGCGGTGATGCGCCGCCAATTGCTGATGCAGGCTTTGCCGGGATGTCCGGCGGCTTTGGCGATTACCCAACTGGCCGGCAAACTGGAACAAAGCGTCATTCCCTCGGCTGCCTGAAAATTCATCGATCGTGCGCTGCGGGCATCGCGCCGACGATCCAGCCTTCCAGCGGATCAAACGTTTCGGGCAGGCCAAACCAGGGCCACCCGCGTTGACTGCCCCAACCCGCCAGCAGCAGACACAAGACAGCGTCCAGGCTGTCGCCGCTCGCGTCGGTTACCAGCAAGGCGCGTTGGCGTTGGTTCAGTTTGAGCCGCAAACCAAGCCTGGTGTTGCCGTTTTCGAGGACTTCAAGCAAATGCCTGCGACGCGCCAATCGTTGCGGTGACTGCCGGGCCTTGTCGTCGCTCTTGTAACTAACCGCGCCCAAAACTTCACGCGCCAGCATGCCCGGGTAACCTTCAAGGGCAACCCGGCGCGGCCGGCCATCACCATCGAATTCGCTGCGCTGCCCAGCATATAGACCCGGAATATGGATCCCCGCGGCAATCAACCGCGGTACACCGGCATGCAGCATGTAGGCGACCGGGGGATTGACCCATTTCATCGATGGGCTCGAACCTGCCGGCCGATCGGTCGCACGGTGCGCGAACTTGGCGCCGGGGACACGGGCATTACAAAAGGCGGCGAACCGGTCACGGATCTCCTGCCGGCTCAGGCTCGCAAAGTGGGCTATACAAGCCTCCCAGGTCGTCGGCCAGTTCAGCGCTTGCACCAGTTCGCGCGGCAAGCCAAAAGGGAAATCAAATGCGCCCACCCAATCACCGGGTCCGGCGAGCCAGTGCCCAAACGCATCCAGTGTTTCGAGCCGCTCAATTGCCTGGAGGTGCACATCGGTGTCATGCAGGACACCGCGGGCGATCACAATCGGCTTGTTCTTGCCGGGACGACTGCTGAAGTCGCAACCGATCAACCCGGCCACTGTATTGACTTCTACGCCCGTCCCATGATGGACGCGGTGGCCATCAATTCTTCCAGCAAGGCGAGCGACACCTTGCCCGACACCGAGTACGGGTCAAGTTCGGATTTTTCGGCGTACTTGAGCAGAATCGAGGCGTTGATTCTGGACATGTTCACCTGGCCCATGGTCCAACCGCCAAAACGGCGTTCGGTGATTTCCTCATAATGCAACAGCACCACGTCTTTATGGCGCGCATCCCTCTGGATATGCCCATAGAGATCGCTTACCGCCATGCGGCCACCTTCGATCGCCTGCAGGAATATGCCACCACCGTAACAAAGAATGCCGGTAATGCCGCACATCGGATTGGAGTGGCGTGACTGCGACAGGATTGCGTCGATTGCGTCGCTGCTGGTATCCACGGCGCGGCTCGCATAAAGAAGACGTACCAGCATGGTTTCAGCCTTTGCGGGGGAGCAGGGAAAGGAATTCCCGGCGCAAGGTGGAATCCTTCAGGAATACGCCGCGCATCACCGAATTGATCATCTTGCTGTCCATGTCCTTCACGCCACGCCAGGCCATGCAATAGTGGCTGGCTTCCATCACGATGGCCAGACCATCAGGCTGGGTTTTTTGCTGGATCAGGTCGGCCAACTGCACCACCGCTTCTTCCTGGATCTGCGGACGGCCCATGATCCACTCGGCCAGGCGCGCGTATTTGGACAGACCGATCACGTTGGTATGTTCGTTGGGCATCACGCCAATCCAGATCTTGCCGATCACCGGACAGAAATGGTGACTACACGCGCTGCGCACCGTAATCGGGCCGACGATCAAGAGTTCGTTCAAATGTTCGGCGTTGGGAAACTCGGTGATGGTCGGGGCCTTGACGTAACGGCCCCTGAAAACTTCGTTGACATACATCTTGGCGACGCGGCGCGCCGTATCGTCGGTGTTGTGGTCACGCTCGGTGTCAATCACCAGACTGCTCAGGACACCCTTCATCTTGACTTCGACCTCGTCGAGCAGCAATTCAAGTTCGCCTGGCTCGATATAGTCCGCAATATTGTCGTTGGCGTTGAAGCGCTTGCGCGCGCTCTTCAAACGTTCGCGGATCCGGACCGAAACCGGCGTGCCTTCATCGGCATCGGTTGCAGGCATGGTAGTGTGGGACGGCATCAACATGAGCCCATCCTACCAGCGTTTGATGCATGCAATCAATAACGCCGGCCAATCAGAAACAGTGCCGTACGCATGCCCGCGAAGGCCAGCGTTTCGAGCAGGCGCTGGCGCCACGGACGGTTGGCAAACGCGGCCGCGTCGACCAGTTTGCCCCCATGCGCCATGGCGTGCTCCAGGCGCTCGCGTAACGTGCCGGCAAATTCCACGTCGTCTACCACCACGTTGGCTTCACGCGCCAGCAGCAGGCTCAGCGGATCGAGATTCGAAGACCCCACGGTGGCCCAACGGGCATCGACGACCGCGACTTTGGCGTGCAGAAAACTGGCCGAGTATTCGTGAATCTCGATGCCAGCGTCCAGCAACGCGCCATACACCGGTCGCGACGCGTGGTATTGCAGAAAATACTCGTACCGCCCCTGCAACAGCAATCGCACCCGCACCCCGCGCCGGGCCGCATGGATCAGGGCCTTGCGCAACCTCGCACCGGGCAGGAAATACGCATTCGCGATGATGATTTCCTGGCGCGCCTCGCCGATGGCCTTGCGATACGCGCGCTCGATGCGGGTGCGGTTGCGCAGGTTGTCGCGCAACACCAGTTCGGCCCGCGCGCCGCGGCTGGACGCCGTGTCGCCCTGGCCCGGCATCCGCTCTTGCGCACCGGCGTCACTGCGCAGGCGGTCCGACAACACCAGGCGCATGGAGCTTTGCAGGGCTCGCCATGCGGCCGGGAACTCGCTGCCGCGCATTTCGGCGGTCAACTTCAAACGCAACCAGAATCGGGTCATGGCCTCCAGCACATCCTGCACCAGCGGGCCGGTCACGCGCACGGCGAAGTCCAGCCGCGGTTCGTTCAAGGCCCCGTGGTTCGGGTCAAAAAAATCATCCAGCACGTTGATGCCACCGCAATAAGCAAAAGTGCCATCAACCACACACAGCTTGCGATGCAAGCGCCGCCACCGGCTCGGAATAAACATTCCAAGCCGCCCGAGCGGCGAAAAAATGCGCCAACGCACGCCACTGTGGTCAAAACGCGCGACCCATTCGGGTGGCAACTGCGGTGTGCCGAAACCATCCATCATCAGGCAGACCTGCACCCCACGCGCGGCAGCACGCTCCAGTGCCGCGGCCACCAGACCGCCCGAGGCGTCGGTGTGGAAGATGTAGGTTTCCATCTGGACTTCACGCCGGCTCTGGTCGATGGCCTGTACCAGCGACGCAAAATACTCTTGCCCGCCTTGCAATAGTTGCACCTGGTGCGCTGGCCGAAACTGTGCCACGGCGGGTGCCAGACCAGTCAACCGCGCAATGCGAATTCGGCGATCAGCGGCAGATGGTCGGACATGCGCCACCAAATCCGCCCGCGTGGAACGTGTGCGCTCAATGGCTCCAATCCGCGCGCGAATACATGGTCCAGTTGCACCAGCGGAAGCCGGGCCGGAAAGGTCGCCTGGCGCAAACCCTGGAAGGCGTGCAGACCGATGGTGGCCAGCTCGCGCTGCACCATCGCTCCCCAATCATTGAAATCACCGGCCACCAGCAGCGGCGCACCGGCGGGCACTTCGCGCTCGACAAAGCGCTGCAGTTGTGCAACCTGGCGCGCGCGGCTGGCGCGGATCAGCCCCAGGTGCACCACCACCACGTGTACGGCGCGGCCATGCACCATCAACTCCGAATGCAGCAAACCCCGCTGCTCGAAGCGGTGGTCTGAAATATCCTCATGCTGGTGGTCAAGCACCGGCCAGCGCGACAACAGTGCGTTGCCATGTTCACCGTGACGCGTAAAGGCGTTGGAGCGGTACACCGCTTGGTAACCTTCCGGCGCGAGGAAGTCGGCCTGTGGCAGTTCCGGCCAGCGCGTGAAATACCGCGCCTCCCCTCGATGGACCTTGCGCACCTCCTGCAAACAGACGATATCCGCGTCTAGTTGCTCGACCGCATGGCCCAGGTTGTGAATCTCCAGACGGCGCCGCGGACCTACACCCTGCACGCCCTTGTGGATGTTGTAGGTGGCAACCCGTATCAGGTTCAAAGGGCACGCTCCAGGGCGCTGCAGCGCGGCAACATCAATATGGCTTCGGCGTTGGAAGGGGAAAAACAGGCATCGGCGGCTTGACGCCAGCCCAGCCACTGGTAGGCGCTGTGCTCCGGCGGGCTTAGCAATACCGGTGTGCCGGACGGAACCAACAAGCCAAAAAGATGTTCGGTATTGCGGCTGACGCCTTCAGCATAACGGTGTTGCCATCGGGGGTAGATGTCGTACACGTTCTCTAGCTGCCAATCGACCAGGTTTGGATGCAGCGGCGTGCCAGGCCGACAGTCGATGCCGGTTTCTTCGAATACCTCGCGCGCCGCGGTCACCTGGTATGACTCCTGCAGGCTCTCCAGGCTGCCGGTGACGGATTGCCAGAAATCCACTGCATCGGCGCGTTTGATCAGCAGCACATCCAGCGCCCGGGTGTAGATAACCACCAGCACCGATTGCGGAATCTTGAAATCTCCGGGCATGGTTGGCGCCCAGGTCAATCCACTGCAACCGTTCGTAGCCGGATATGCAATTCGCGCAACTGCTTTTCGTCCACCGGCGACGGCGCGTTGGTGAGCAGACATTGGGCGCGTTGGGTTTTCGGGAAAGCGATCACGTCCCGGATCGACTCGGCTCCGGTCATCAGCGTCACGATGCGGTCCAGACCGAACGCCAGCCCACCATGGGGCGGCGCGCCGTACTGCAGCGCATCGAGAAGAAAACCAAACTTGAGTTGCGCCTCATCGGGCGTGATCTTTAGCGCGTCGAAAACCTTCTGCTGCACATCGGCGCGGTGGATACGCACCGATCCGCCACCCATCTCCCAGCCGTTGAGCACCATGTCGTAACCCTTGGAGATACATTTCTCGGGCGCGGAAACCATCCAGTCTTCATGGCCATCCTTGGGCGCCGTGAACGGATGGTGGGTCGCGCTGTAACGCTGTGCTTCCTCGTCAAACTCGAACATCGGGAAATCCACCACCCACAACGGGCGCCAGCCAGACACAAACAGGCCGTGATTGCGGCCAAACTCACTGTGCCCGATTTTCACCCGCAGCGCACCGATGGCGTCGTTGACGATTTTGGCCTTGTCCGCGCCGAAAAAAATCAAATCGCCATCCTGCGCGCCGGTACGTGCCAAAACCTCGGTAATAGCCCGGTCGTGCAGGTTCTTGACAATCGGGCTTTGCAAACCTGGCCAGCGCGCCTGCTTGTCACCCGCGCCGCGTGCGGCGTCATTTACCTTGATGTACGCCAGGCCTTTGGCGCCGTAAATCTTCACGAACTCGGTATAAGCGTCAATGTCGCCGCGGCTCAAACCGCCTGATTCCCTGGCGCCGAACGGCACACGCAACGCAACCACCCGCCCGCCTTTGGCGTTGGCAGCACTCGAAAACACCTTGAAATCGACATCGGCCATCACTTCAGTCAGCTCGGTGAATTCCAGCTGCACGCGCAAGTCCGGTTTGTCGGAGCCGTAGCGGTGCATTGCCTCCGAATACGCCATCACCGGAAACTCACCCAGATCGACGCCCATTGTGTTCCTGAACACGGTGGTAATCATGGCCTGCGTCAAGGCGCGAATTTCCTGCTCGTCCATGAAGGAAGTCTCGATGTCAATCTGGGTGAACTCGGGTTGCCGGTCGGCGCGCAAGTCTTCGTCGCGAAAACATTTCGTGATCTGGTAATACCGGTCATAACCCGCCACCATCAGCAACTGCTTGAACAACTGCGGTGACTGCGGCAAGGCGAAAAAATAACCGTCGTGTACGCGGCTGGGAACCAGGTAGTCGCGCGCACCTTCGGGCGTCGACTTGGTCAACATGGGGGTTTCAATATCGATGAAACCGTTGGCGTCGAGAAACTTCCGCACTTCCATCGACACCCGGTAGCGCAGCATCAAATTGTTCTGCATGTAAGGGCGGCGCAAGTCAAGTACCCGGTGTGTCAGGCGCGTCGTTTCGCTCAGATTGTCGTCGTCAAGCTGGAACGGCGGCGTCACCGACGGGTTGAGCACTGTCAATTCATGGCAAAGGACTTCGATTTTTCCACTGCGCAGGTTGTCATTGACAGTGCCCGCCGGCCGCTCGCGTACCAGACCGCGAACCTGAATACAAAACTCGTTGCGCAATCCTTCCGCGCGCGCGAACATATCCGCCCGGTCCGGATCGCAAACCACCTGAACATAACCTTCACGGTCACGCACATCGACAAAAATAACGCCACCGTGGTCGCGGCGCCGGTTTACCCATCCACACAGGGAAACGGATTGACCTAACAGGGCTTCGGTCACAAGACCGCAGTAATGCGAACGCATGGACATAATTGGCTTTCTGGGCGCCGCGGCAGACGCCGGCTCAGCTAACAATTGATTTATTTCGAGCCGGGACGGCTCCGGATGCTGGGACTTGGCGCAACGGCACCCATGGAGATTACGTAAGTCAGCGCTTCGTCCACACTCATCTCCAACTCAATCACTTCGACTCGCGGCAGCATCAGGAAAAAGCCGCTGGTCGGATTCGGCGTGGTTGGTACGTACACACTGACATACTCCGCGCCAAGGTGTTGCGCCACTTCCCCGCCAGGAGTACCGGTCTGAAAAGCCACTGTCCAGGAACCCGCGCGCGGGTACTGGATCAGCAAAGCCCTGCGAAACGCGTTGCCGTCGCTGGAAAACAGGGTGTTCGATATTTTCTTGACGCTGGTGTAGATAGATTTGAATATCGGAATATTGGCAAACAGCCGATCCCACTGCCTGACCCACCAACGCCCCGCCACGTTGGACACCAGTGCGCCAGTTGCCAACAGGGTCACGAACACCAGGATGACGCCGAGTCCGTGAATCGACCGTAGCTGGTCGATAACCGGACTGGTGCCACCAGGTACAAAAGCCTCCAGGCCGGACAACACGCCACCAAAAATGCCATCCAGCAGGCCAATCAGCCATAACATCACCCACACCGTGATGGCCAACGGCAGCCAGACCAACAGGCCTGTTATCAGGTATTTCTTTATCGGCATGGAAAGTCGTGCAATCGCGCGACCAGACTCAAGTCCCAGACCCCGCTGCCGGCGCTGCGGCGGGTTTCTTCACGGCCGCGCTGTCGGCCGGTTTGGTTTCGACCTTGGGCTCACTCTTGGGTTCGGATTTGGCGTCCTTGTTGCCGTCCGTCTTGGGTTCACCACTGGTGGCGGACTTATCTTCACCCGCCGCCGGGGCAACGTTGTTGCCGCCTTTGAAGTCGGTCGCGTACCAGCCAGAGCCCTTGAGCAGAAAGCCCGCCGAGGTGACTTGTTTCATGAAAGACGCAACGCCGCAGGACGGGCACTGCGACAAGGGTACATCGGAAAGTTTCTGCAAAACATCCTTCGCAAACCCGCAGGAATCACATTTGTAGGAGTAAATGGGCATGGTGTTGTCGCTCTGGTTTTGCCGGTTGCAAAAACCTTCAAGTATAACTTCGCGACCACTACAGACCACATGACCACTTTGAGCGACGGCGTTGCCAAGTCTGCTTACGCGCGCCCTAAAACACCTTAACCCGCACGATCAACTGCATCAGCAACAAGCCCAGGGCGAAACCAACTCCGCCATAAATCAGCCCCTGCAACAAGCGGTTGGTCCGTTTCTGTTCGGCCAGCAAATCGCTCAATTCCCGCTTCAGATTGTCAGGCTGCTGCTTGAGATAGTCATGCAGCAAACGTGGTAGTTCGGGCAGCAGTTTGGCGTACCGGGGCGCTTCCTCCTTGAGTTGGTCCATCAATTTCTGCGGGCCCAACTGCTCGACCATCCATTTTTCGAGAAACGGCTTGGCGCTGTTCCATAGGTCAAGGTCAGGGTCGAGTTCGCGCCCCAGTCCTTCAATATTGAGCAGCGTCTTTTGCAACAGCACCAGCTGCGGCTGGATCTCGACATGGAAGCGGCGCGAGGTCTGAAACAGGCGCATCAGCACCATGCCGAGCGAAATCTCCTTTAGCGGCCGGTCGAAATACGGTTCGCAGACCGAACGCACCGCCCCTTCGAGCTCGTCCACCCGCGTGCCCGCCGGCACCCAGCCCGACTCGATATGCAACTCGGCGACCCGCTTGTAGTCACGGCGAAAAAACGCCGTGAAATTTTGCGCCAGGTATTCTTTGTCGAATTCGGTCAGAGTGCCGACGATGCCGAAGTCCAGTGAGATATAGCGCCCGAAAGTAGATGGATCAACGCTGACCTGAATATTGCCGGGATGCATGTCGGCATGGAAAAAGCCATCGCGAAACACCTGCGTGAAAAACAGGGTTACACCGTCACGCGCAAGTTTGGGTATGTCAACCCCGGCCTCCCGAAGCCTGGCCGTCTGGCTGATCGGAATGCCACGCATACGCTCCATCACGATCACGTCAGGGCTGCAATAGTCCCAATACATTTCCGGTATCAGGACCAGGTCCAATCCGGCCATGTTGCGCCGTAATTGTGCCGCGCACGCCGCCTCCCGAACCAGATCCAGCTCATCGTGCAGGTATTTGTCGAATTCGGCCACGACCTCACGCGGTTTCAGCCGTTTGCCATCGGCCGAAATGTTTTCAACCCACGCGGCCATCATGCGCATCAGGCTCAGATCCTTTTCAATTGCCGGCAACATACCTGGACGCAGTACCTTGACCGCCACGTCCCTTTGTTTCCCGCTGCGGTCCTTGAGAACCGCAAAATGCACTTGCGCGATCGATGCGCTGGCCACCGGCTCGCGTTCAAACGATGTAAATATCTCATTCAGGGGTTTACGAAAAGCGCGCTCAATGCTGGCAATCGCAATGTCCGAGTCAAACGGCGGCACCCGGTCTTGCAGGCGCGCCAATTCGTCCGCAATATCTAGCGGCAACAAGTCGCGCCGGGTCGACAAAACCTGGCCGAATTTCACGAAAATCGGGCCAAGGTGCTCCAGCGCCTGTCGCAGCCGCTGGCCGCGCGGAGCGTCCAGCTTGCGCCCGGTCGTCACCACGCGGGCCAACACCACTAGCCCGGGTTTCTGAAAGCTGCTCAGGAGCAGTTCATCAAGCCCGTAACGCAATACCACCCAGACGATGAATAGGCCCCGAAAAAGGCGCCTCATGCCGACGCACCACCCGCATCCGCCGGAGTGGAACGCCCACCGGCAAACTCTCGCAATGCCCGCGCCATACGCTGGGCAACCTGTCCCATGGCGTGGGCGGGCGCGTCGCCTAACACGCGTGAAAGGTCCTCTTCAATATCCCAGCGGACATGGTCGACCAGCCAGTTGACTTCCGCGGCCAGTTGCACATCACCAACAATGCGCACCGCGGGTTTGTCACCGCGCAGCGCCGATTGGGCAATCGAAACGACGGACTCTTCGGTCACCGACAGGCTAAGGTCTGGCGTCGCGGTGGCAACTGCAATATCCAGCAATCCAGCCGGAGTGACGAGAAAACGCATGGAGTACGAGCGCCACTGCACCAACACGACTCGACCCTTTTGCCTCACCAGGCGGCTGGTCGCCGCCTTTTCCTGCATTAGTACGTGATTGAGAAGAAGCAGGATGCGCCGCTGTACTTCTTCGATCACCCAGGTCGGAACCTGAAAATTGGCTTTGAATGTTTGCGCGAAACTCTGAAGCAAAAGAAAAGGGGACTGTGTTGCCATAGTCCCCGATTATTCCCGCAATCACCCGGCGCCTTGCCGGCGCCGGGCAAAACGCCGCCCTATTGCAGCGCCTGCACGCCGGCCACCAACCAGCCGCTTGAGCCGGCCTTGGGTTTGGTCATGTTCCACACTTCCCGGAACGGGCGCGGACCGGCCGACGGATCTTCGCGGATCATCCCGGAGAACTCGACACTGGCCATGTAATCGGCCGCGGTGTCGTCGATGCCCAAAAGTTTGGCGTCGATCATCACCACGTCGGTACGGTTTGCGGGGCCGCCGGTGTGCACTTCGCGCTCTGCTAGCTGGGTCTTCATTTCACCGAGCATCTCATCTGTCATCATCGCGCGCAGGGCGGTGATGTCCGACTTGTCCCATGCCGCCTGCAGGGTGACGAAATTTGCCTTGGCCGCTTTGAGAAAACCGTCGGAGTCAAAGCCGTCCGGAATACCCCAACTCGGGGAGGCGGCTAACGCGGAGCCAATCATCGATTTGGAAGCCGGCGCACCGCCCAGAGGATCCAGTGCCATTGGGTTACTGCGTTCCCAGGGCCGGGCTGAAGCATCATTGCCGACATTTTCCGGACGATATGGCATGGACTCGGGCACCTGAGCGCCACCGGCACCCTGAAATGCAAATGGCCCACCGCTGGCCGGAGATTGCGCGGCCTTGCGCCTGCGCATGAACCAGCCAATTGCGACCATCACGAGCATCGCCAGCAAGGCGAACATCAGCACTTGTCCAAAAGCCTCCCCCAAACCGAGGGAACTCGCCAGCCAGGCCAACCCCAAGCCGGCCGCGAGGCCACCCAGCATGGCGCCCCATGGCCGCTTGGGTGCGGCCGCCGCCGCCGGAGTAGCCGGCTTGGCGGCTGAATTTGTCACGCCCTGCGTCGGGCCTGCGGGAGCTGGCGGAGCGGCTTCTCGCTTCGTCACATTGCTGGATTGTTTACCAACCGACCGGCCACCGCCCAAACGTGCGGCATCCGCACTCAGGCTGCTTAAAGCAAGCATTGCGGCAAGAATAAATGTCCAAAGTTTCATAGTGCCCCCGAAAGTAACCCAAAATATAAAGTAGTCAACACTTGATTGCAACATGCAACGCGACCATGCCACCGGTCAGGTTGTGATAGTCCACATGCCCAAAGCCACTTTTAATCATAAGGGCTTTCAATTCTTCCTGTCCCGGATGCATGCGGATCGATTCAGCCAGGTAACGGTAACTGGCCTCGTCGGCAGCCACAAGCTGGCCCAATTTCGGCAACACCTTGAATGAATACCAGTCATAGGCGCGGGCCAGAGGTTTGGCGACGCGGGAAAATTCAAGCACCAGCAACCTGCCCCCAGGCTTGAGCACCCGGTTCATTTCGGTCAGGGCGACATCCATATGTGTCATGTTGCGCAAGCCAAAGGCAACACTCACCAGGTCAAACTGGTCGCTGGCAAACGGCAACTTTTCGGCGTCACAGGCCACTGCGGGCAGCGGCCAACCCGCGTCTATCAGCCGGTCGCGCCCGGTATGCAGCATGGCCTCATTTATGTCGGTCAAAATCACACGGCCACTCTTGCCGGCCTTGCGGGCAAAGGCCAGAGCCAGGTCACCGGTGCCGCCTGCGATGTCCAGCACCCGCGCGCCTTCACGCACGTTGGCCACCAGCACCGTGTAGGCTTTCCAGGCGCGGTGCAAACCCATCGACATCAGGTCGTTCATCAAATCGTACTTGGGCGCGACCGAATCGAAGACGCCGCGCACGCGGCGCGCCTTGTCGGTCTCGGCAACCTGTTCAAATCCGAAATGCGTCGAAGTCATTGCTTGTGATGCTAAGCCGGAAATCGGCAATCGATGCCACAAATCAGCCAGCGACTCGGGAATCTGTCGTCATTTTGATGAAAGCACCGGCACAGGCGCACACCACTTCAGTGACTGGCACAGCCATGGCCACCCGGCTCGGGCATAGCCGCATCCCGGTCCATACCTGCCGTCTGCAAGCGACTGGCATATTGGGCCCACAACTGCTCCATGTGCGAACCCAGGAAATACAGGTAGTCCCAGGAAAAAATGCCGGTATTGTGCCCATCGGAAAACGCCGGCTGCACCGCGTAATTGCCAACCGGTTCAAGCGCTTGCAACTCCACGTTGCGCTTACCGGTCTGCAGGACTTCCTGCCCCGGTCCGTGCCCCTGCACTTCGGCTGAAGGCGAATACACCCGCATCAACTCAAACGGAATACGAAACTGACTGCCGTCCGAAAAGCTGACTTCCAGTACCCTGGACTGACCGTGCACTGTGATCGCCTGCGGCGTCGGCGCGCCTGGTTGTAAACCTGCCATAAGGTGTTACCTCTTGAAACTCACACTAAAACGCGCTCGATCCCGCCCGCGTTGGCAGTCGCTACATACTGCTCCAGCCATTGTGGGCCCAAAATCCGGTTCGCCATTTCCACCACGATGTAATCCGCCTCCAGCAAGCCATTTTGCAGGTCGTCGCCGTAACGGCTCAGTCCCTGCAGGCAGCTTGGGCACGAAGTCAGAATCTTGACATTGGCGCTTGCGCCAACGGCTCCGGTCTGACGCAATGCGGCCTCATCCGTGCGCAGCTCTTCTTCCTTTCGAAACCGGATCTGGGTTGAGATGTCCGGACGCGTTACACCCAGAGTACCGCTTTCACCGCAACAACGTTTGCTTTCCAGCACGCAGTCCGGGTTGGCCCCGCCGACCAGCGCCTTGACGGTCTTCATCGGATCCTGCATCTTCATCGGGCTATGGCAGGGGTCGTGGTACAGGTAGCCACCACACGAACCGGCGTCAAGCCGGATGTCTTTTTCGAGCAGGTACTCGTGGATGTCGATGATGCGGCAGCCGGGAAAAATATCCTCGAATTTGTAACCCTGCAACTGGTCGTAACAAGTGCCGCAACTCACGACTACGGTCTTGATGTCCAGATAGTTCAGCGTGTTGGCGACGCGGTGGAACAGGACCCGGTTGTCGGTGATGATCTTTTCAGCCTTGTCGAACTGCCCCGAGCCGCGCTGCGGATAGCCGCAACACAGATAACCTGGCGGCAGCACGGTTTGCACGCCGGCATGCCACAACATCGCCTGGGTTGCCAAACCGACCTGGCTGAACAATCGCTCCGAACCACAGCCAGGGAAGTAGAACACCGCCTCGGTTTCCGAAGTTGTGGTGCGGGGGTCGCGAATGATGGGCACGTAATCGCCATCTTCAATGTCCAGCAGCGCGCGGGCAGTTTTCTTGGGCAGGCCACCCGGCATCTTCTTGTTGATGAAGTGGATGACCTGCTCCTTGAGCGCGGACTTTCCAACCGTGGCCGGTGGCTTGGCGGTTTGTTTCCTGGCAAAACCGCGCAGCAGTTCGTTCGCCATACGTTGTGCCTTGAACCCGACATCCACCATGACAGAGCGCATGAACTTGATGGTCTGGGGATTGGTCGCGTTAAGAAACAACATAGCGGCGGCGTTTCCCGGGCGGAAAGTCTTCTTGCCCATCTTGCGCAACAGATTGCGCATGTTCATCGACACGTCGCCAAAATCGATGTCCACCGGACACGGCGACAGGCACTTGTGACACACCGTGCAATGGTCCGCGACGTCCTCGAATTCCTCCCAGTGTTTGATACTGATGCCGCGGCGCGTCTGCTCTTCGTAAAGGAAAGCCTCGACCAGCAACGAGGTGGCCAGAACCTTGTTGCGCGGGCTGTACAGCAGGTTGGCGCGCGGCACGTGGGTGGCGCACACCGGTTTGCATTTGCCGCAACGCAGGCAGTCTTTAATAGAGTCGGAAATCGCGCCGATGTCCGACTGCTGCATGATCAGCGACTCGTGTCCCATCAGGCCGAAACTCGGCGTGTAGGCGTTGGTCAGGTCGGCATACATCAAGTCCGGTTCCACACCTTGGTTGGACTGGGTCAGAAGCTCCGAATTTCTCAGCAACTTGCCTTTGTTGAAGCGCCCCTCAGGATCGATCCGGTGTTTGTATTCGGTGAATGGACGCAACTCTTCTTCGGTCAGGAACTCCAGCTTGGTGATGCCGATGCCATGTTCCCCCGATATCACGCCATCGAGCGAACGCGCCAGTGCCATGATGCGTTTGACCGCGGCATGGGCGGTCTGCAACATAGCGTAGTCGTCGCTATTCACCGGGATATTGGTATGCACGTTACCGTCGCCGGCGTGCATGTGCAGGGCGATCCAGACCCGTCCCTTTAACACGCGTTTGTGAATTGCCGTGCATTCATTCAGGATCGGCTCGAAAGCTGCACCGGCAAAAATGCCACGCAAGGGTGCTCGAAGCTGGCTTTTCCAGCTGGCGCGCAAACTGTGATCCTGCAATTGCGCAAACAACCTGTCCACGTCATCAAGCCAGCCTTGCCATTGCGCGCGCACACCGCCTATCAATTCGCGCGCCTGGATCACGCGGTCTTCCATCAACTCGGCCGAGGCGACGGCAAGGGGGTCGTCCTGTTTACCGAGCG
>JANNGR010000582.1:0-8540 GCA_031403955.1 Betaproteobacteria bacterium | reverse complement strand
ATGGAGGCGGTGTTCGGCATGCACAACTGGCCCGGCTCCCCGTTCGGCAAGTTCGCGGTCAGCGCAGGGCCGGTAATGGCGTCGAGTAATGAATTCAAGATCACCATCAAAGGCAAAGGTGGCCACGCGGCGCTGCCGCATTTGGGCCTCGACCCATTGCCAATCGCGTGCCAGATGGTGCAGGCGTTCCAGACCATCATCAGCCGCAACAAGAAGCCGATCGACGACGGTGTGATCTCGGTCACCATGATTCACGCTGGGGAAGCAACCAACGTGATACCCGACAGTTGTGAGTTGCAGGGTACGGTGCGCACCTTCACGCTGGAGGTGCTCGACCTGATCGAGTTGCGCATGAAAGAAGTCGCCGAACACACCTGCGCCGCGTTTGGCGCCAGTTGTGAATTCAGTTTTACCCGCAACTATCCGCCCACCATCAATTCCGCCGCGGAGGCAGACTTTGCCCGTGGCGTGATGCTGGACATTGTGGGCGCGGATCACGTTCTGGTGCAGGAACCCACCATGGGCGCGGAGGATTTTGCCTACATGCTGCAGGCCAAACCCGGCGCTTACTGTTTCATCGCCAATGGGGACGGCAGCCACCGTGAGATGGGGCATGGGGCCGGCCCGTGTATGTTGCATAACCCGAGTTACGACTTCAATGACGACTTGATTCCGCTCGGGGCCACCTATTGGGTGCGGCTGGCCGAGCAATGGCTCGGCAGCCCGGCCCCCGGCAGTGGCCAATGATGGAGCCGTGATGATTGAACTGGTGCAGGCCTTCTCGTCCAGCTACGCCGTGGCCCGGGTCAAGTTTCTCGAAGCCGCTGCCGCGGCGGGCCTGAGAGTCGAGTCACATGAACATCCGCTCAAAGGGCGCGACGGCGAGACACTGGCGCTGGATGTGGCGCAGGCCGGCAATCCGCGGGCCGACAATCTGCTGGTGATTTCCAGCGCCTGCCATGGTGTGGAAGGTTATTGCGGCAGCGGCGTACAGGTGTTTGCGCTGCACGATACCGATTGGTTGCAGACCGCCGCGCGACTGGACGTGGCGGTGTTGTATATCCATGCCCTCAACCCGTATGGGTTTTCCCACATTCGCCGCGTGACGCACGAGAACGTCGATCTGAACCGCAACTTCAGCGATTACACGCAGCCGTTACCGGTTAATGAAGCGTACCGTGACGTGCACGCGCTGTTATTGCCGTTGCGCTGGCCGCCAGACGCTGACAACCGGGCCGCGCTGGCCCGCTACATTCAACAACACGGCATGCCGCGTTTTCAGGCGGCAGTCACCCAGGGTCAACACGAGTTTCCCGACGGGCTGTTTTTTGGCGGTAGCGCGCCTACCTGGAGCAACCAGACCTTGCGCACCGTGCTGCGCCGGTACGCGCGAAGTGCCAAGCGCCTGGGCTGGATCGATCTGCATACCGGCCTGGGACCCAGCGGACTGGGCGAGCGCATTTTTGCCTGCAAAGAGGATGCGGCCGCGCTGCAACGTGCGCGATTATGGTGGGCCGGTAACGGCGACACTCCGATCACGTCGTTTTATGACGGCTCATCCAGCTCGGCCCGCCTGACCGGATTGCTGTGGAGTTCGGTTTACGCGGAGTGTCCGCAGGCGCAATACACCGCAATCGCGATGGAGTACGGCACGCTGCCTTTGCCGGAAGTGATTGAAGCCTTGCGCGCGGACCACTGGCTGCACAACCATCCAGATACACCGGCCGAGCAGGCCGCACGTATCAAACAACAGCTGATGGACGCGTTTTATGTGGACACCGACGCCTGGAAGGGCCAGATCATCAGCCAGGCCAGGCAGGCCATGTTTCAGGCCGTCGCTGGCCTGAGCGGCCCGGCCCAGGAGTGACCCCGGCGGCCGGGTCAGCGCCGGCGGGCGGCAAAACGGTTTCGGGCCATTTCCAGCAGGCCGTCGAATATCAGGTTGTCGACCAACTCAAACGGCACTGAAAGACTGGGTGCCATCTTCCATCCGGCCCCGCCGGTCATGATGCATTTGGGCTCGGCGGCGCAGAACCGGCGTACGTTTTGCACCATGCGATCCATGGCGCCGGCAATCGCGTAGGTGCCGCCGCTGGTCAGAGCGTCGCTGGTGTTGGTCGGAAAATCGCGTACCTCCCCGGTGGGCACGTGCAGGCCCGCCGTGCCGGACTCCAGCGCGCGCAGCATGATGCCGTGGCCCGGCAATATCAGGCCGCCCAGGAATCTGCCATTGGCGTCAATCGCCTCAACCGTCACTGCCGTCCCGACCATGGCCACGACAATCGGCCGTGGCGGGCCCTCGGACAACATGCGGTGCCAGGCGCCAATCATGGCCACCCAGCGGTCCGCACCGAGCCGGGTCGGGAAGTCGTAGCCATTCTTCAAGCCGGCTTCAGAGTCGCCCGACACAACCCATTGGGCCGCCACGTCCCACAGCTCCATTTGTTCTTCGATGCGCCGCTTGATCGCGTCGCCGGCCACGACACAACCCAACATGGCCACCGGGGTCGCCAATGTCGACCACGGGCCATCGGCCAGTTTGTCGATGTTTTCCAGAAATTCGGCGCCGTGGGCGAGCAGCGCGGCGCCAGGCTGGGGAGTTTCATATTGCGCCCATTTGAGTCGTGTATTGCCGATATCGAGCGCGAGAAAGGTCATGGTCAATCCATCTTCGGATGTGTCGAAGGGGCGGCAAGCAAGCGGTCAACTGCCGTTGCCAGGCTCAGCTTTGGCGCCAGGGCAGCCCGTGGTTGCGCCAGCCGCCGGAATTGCCGCGGTGCGCCAATTCGTCCGGGTTACCTTCAAAACCTTCCAGAATGTTGTACGCCTCCAGCCCCAATTCGGTGGCGCGTTTGGCCGCGGCGATCGAACGTACGCCGCTGCGGCACAACAACACGGCTTTCTTGCCCGCCGGCACCGCGCCCTTGAGAGCTTCGTCGAACTGCGGGTTCATCGCCATGCCAGGCCATTGCGTCCAGGCCACGGCTGCCGCGCCCGGAATGAAGCCTACCCACTCGCGCTCCGCGTCGGTTCGCACGTCTACCAGCACCGCCGAGCCGGACTGCCACCACTGGCATGCAAGCTGGGGTGGCACGTCGCCGGCATAACCCGCCGCGGGACGAACCTGTAATGCAAGCGCCGTGTCGGCCGCGGCCTGCGCATGATCGCCTGCGTCGTGCCGGATGCCCGAGAACAGATTGGCGGGTACGGCCTCGTCGATGCGTTTTGGACGTGGCAGATGCAGCGCGTCCATGATGGCAACAAATTGCGCCTCGGTCTTGCCCGCAATCCTGGCGTTGCCCGACTTCTCGGCACCGATGGTCGAATGGGTTCGGCCCTGGTAGTCGTGCGCCGGCCAGACCGTCGTCTGCTCTGGCAAAGCAAACAATACCGCCGTGATGCTGTGGTACAGCGCTTTTGCGCTGCCGGACTGGAAGTCCGTGCGGCCGCAACCGTTGATTAGCAGGGTGTCGCCCGTGAACACATGGTCGCGCCAGACGAAACTCATGCTGCCCGCGGTGTGCCCCGGTGTATGCAGGGCGCGCAGGCTCTCGGCGCCGAAATGCAGCACCTGGTCGTGCTGGAGCTGCACCGCGGCGGTGCTGATACCACAGCCTTGCGGCGCAGCCGTGCGCGCCCCGGCATGTTCGGCCAACAGCGCGGCGCTGGTGATATGGTCGGCATGGGCGTGGGTTTCCACCGTCCAATCTAGCTTTAGGCCGTACTGGCGCAAGGTGGCCAGGTCACGTTCGAGTTGTTCATCCACCGGGTCGATGATCAGCGCATCGAGGGTCGCTGCGTCGAACAGAATGTAGGTATAGGTGCTCGAAGCCGGGTCGAACAGTTGTATCGGACGCATGGTGGGGCTCCAATCCGCAAGTTAGTGGGGGTATGCTCAAGGATAGTTCACAGGAGTCAGCGGTGCAAGATTACTCACAGGCGCTGTCGGGCGGCATTCTTGTTGGCGTGGCTAGCTGGATCTTGCTGGCCGGTGTTGGCCGGGTCAGCGGCGTCAGCGCCATCACCAATGGTGTATTGACCATACGCAAGCAGTCCTCCGCCTGGCGCTGGTTATTCCTGCTGGGCCTGGTTGGTGGAGGGGCCGTTTTTTCCTGGATTCTGAGTCTGCCACGGGTCGAAACGCGTTCCGCGTTGATGCTGGTTCCGGCGGGCTTGATGGTTGGATTTGGCACCGTGCTGGGGTCCGGATGTACCAGCGGCCATGGGGTCTGCGGTTTGGGGCTTCGCTCCAGGCGTTCGCTGGTGGCCGTGGCGATTTTCGTGGGCAGCGCAATCGCAACCGTTTTGATGACATCCCACCTGCCGACGGCGCAATGGTGGGGGTCGGTGATCGTCGATGGCTTGCAATGGCTCACCGGTCGATGAATATGTCACGCGGATTTGATGTGAGCGCCACAGCGGGAGCAGCGGGCATTGCGCCGGCCCGCTCGCCGGTGGCAAACAGCCACACGGCGGAATTGTTGATTTCATTTGCCGCCGGGTTCATCTTCGCCGCCGGCCTGTGCCTGTCGGGCATGACCCAGCCCGACAAAGTAATTGGCTTTCTGGATGTCAAGCAGATGTTTGTCGGAGCGTTCCCAGGGTTGTGGGACCCCACGCTGGGGTTTGTGATGGCCGGCGCCGTGATGATTTCGCTGATTGCGTTTACGGTCACGCCATACGCCAGTGTCAGGCCCTGGTTTGCCACTGCCTATTTTCTGCCCAGACGCCACCGTGTCGGTGGGCGCCTGATGGCGGGCGCGACGATTTTTGGCATCGGATGGGGCCTGAGCGGATATTGCCCAGGCCCGGCGCTGGCTTCGTTGCTTACCGGTCAGATGGATGCGGTCGTGTTTGTACTGGCCATGTTGCCGGGTATGTGGTTGGCCCGAAAGGTCTGATCGCGGCGCTGACGAGCCAAATCGATTACAGTTGACGTTTACGTAAACGTAAAGTCAGTTTTGGCTGACTTGGTTGATCAGTTCGGGACAGAGCTTGCCCACTGCGTGTGCCGGTCTGTCCCGCAAGTGTTTTGGTTTCAGGAGATTCCCATGACCGATTTGTCCGGTGAATACAAGGCGCTGAGCAATTACCGCCCAACCCACAAAGTGCGTTTTGTCACGGCTGCCAGCCTGTTCGACGGGCACGACGCGGCGATCAACATCATGCGGCGCATTCTGCAGGGCATGGGCACGGAAGTGATTCACCTCGGACACAACCGCAGCGTGGACGAAGTGGTGACCGCGGCGCTGCAGGAAGACGTGCAGGGCATCGCGATCAGCTCCTACCAGGGCGGCCATGTCGAGTATTTCAAGTACATGGTGGATTTGCTCAAGGCACGCGGCGGCGCCCACATACAGGTGTTTGGCGGCGGTGGCGGCGTGATAGTGCCGCCCGAAATCCGTGAACTGCAGGCCTATGGCGTGGCGCGCATTTTCAGCCCCGAAGACGGCCAGAAGATGGGCCTGGCCGGCATGATTGGCGAGATGGTGATGCGCTGCGACAAAGACCTGAGCGCATTTGCCCCGACCGGCGTGGAAGCCATCCAGGGGCATGGCGAACAACATTGGCGTGCGTTGGCGCAACTGATCACGGCGCTCGAAAACGAGAAAGCCGGCGGCGAGGGAAAAGAGGCGCCCGGGCCGGACTTGTCCGCGCTGGTAGACGACATCCGCGCCAAGGCGGCAGCGATCAAGACGCCGGTACTCGGTATAACCGGTACCGGTGGAGCCGGCAAATCATCACTCACCGACGAACTGATTCGCCGCTTGCGGCTCGACCAGGGCGACCGGCTGCGGGTGGCGGTGATCAGCATCGACCCGTCGCGGCGCAAAAGCGGCGGCGCGTTATTGGGTGACCGCATTCGCATGAACGCCATCAGCCCGTGGGGAAGCTCGGGCCCGCAGCGCGTGTTCATGCGCAGCCTGGCCACACGCGACTTCGGTTCCGAAATCAGCGCCGCCTTGCCGGACGTGATAGCGGCGTGCAAATGCGCCGGCTTCGATTTGATCGTGGTCGAGACCTCGGGCATCGGCCAGGGCGACGCGGCGATTGTTCCGCATGTTGACGTGCCGTTGTATGTGATGACGCCGGAGTTTGGTGCCGCCAGCCAACTGGAAAAAATCGACATGCTGGACTTCGCCGAGTTTGTGGCCATCAACAAGTTCGATCGCAAAGGTGCGCTCGATGCGCTGCGTGACGTGGCGAAACAGGTGCAGCGCAACAAGGAGGCCTGGACCACGCCGGCCGACCAGATGCCGGTGTTCGGCACCATGGCGGCGCGTTTCAACGACGACGGTGTAACTGCCTTGTACCAGGCCTTGTTGCCGCGCCTGCAAGCGCTGGGCCTGGATGTAGTGGACGGCAGCCTGCCCAAAGTCCAGGTGCGACACAGCACCAACCAGACGCCGGTGGTGCCTGCCGCCCGCACCCGTTACCTGGCCGAGATCAGCGACACCGTGCGTGGCTACAAGGCGCGCGCGCGCGCGCAGGCCACGCTCTCGCGCGAGATCCAGCAACTGCGCGCGTCGACGCGTATGTTGCGCGAGGAAAATCCCGGCAAAAAACGCGCGGTGGAAGCCGTGAACGATCTCGCGCTGCAGCGCGAGGCGCTCCAGGGAGCGCCGGAGCGCAAGCTGCTGGCGCAGTGGCCGGAAATGCAGAAGGCCTACGCCGGTGACGAATACGTGGTGAAGATCCGCGACAAGGAAATCCGCACCGCACTGATTACCAAGTCGCTCAGCGGCACGCCGATTCGCAAAGTGGCGCTGCCGGGTTATGAAGACCATGGCGAAATCCTGAAGTGGCTGATGCTCGACAACGTGCCCGGCAGTTACCCCTATACCGCCGGCACTTTTGCTTTCAAGCGCGAGGGCGAAGACCCGACGCGTATGTTTGCCGGCGAGGGTGACGCGTTTCGCACCAACACCCGCTTCAAGCTGCTGAGTTCAGGCATGCCGGCCAAGCGCTTGTCGACCGCGTTCGACTCGGTCACGTTGTACGGCAACGATCCCGACCCGCGGCCCGATATCTACGGCAAGGTCGGCAATTCGGGTGTGAGTATCGCCACGCTCGACGACATGAAGGTGTTGTACGGTGGTTTCGACCTGTGCAGCCCGAGTACCAGCGTCAGCATGACCATCAACGGGCCTGCGCCCAGCATCCTGGCTATGTTCATGAACACGGCGATCGACCAGAACATCGACAAATTCAAGTTGGAGAACGGCCGCGAACCGACCGACACCGAGACCGCCAAGATCAGGGAATGGGTGCAGGAGAATGTGCGCGGCACGGTGCAAGCCGATATCCTGAAGGAAGACCAGGGCCAGAACACCTGCATCTTCAGCACCGAATTTTCATTGAAGGTGATGGGTGACATTGCCGAGTATTTTGTGCACAACCGGGTGCGCAACTTCTACAGCGTGTCGATCAGCGGTTACCACATCGCCGAAGCCGGCGCCAACCCGATCAGCCAGTTGGCGTTTACGCTGTCGAACGGGTTTACCTTCGTCGAAGCTTATCTTGCGCGCGGCATGCATATCGACGACTTCGCCCCCAACCTGAGCTTCTTCTTCAGCAACGGCATGGACCCTGAATACACCGTGATGGGTCGCGTCGCGCGGCGCATCTGGGCCGTGGCCATGAAAGAAAAATACGGCGCCAACGAACGCAGCCAGAAACTCAAGTACCACATCCAGACCAGTGGCCGCAGCCTGCACGCGCAGGAGATCCAGTTCAACGACATCCGCACCACGCTGCAGGCACTGATTGCGATTTACGACAACTGCAACAGCCTGCACACCAACGCGTTTGACGAAGCCATCACCACGCCAACCGAAGACAGCGTGCGCCGCGCGATGGCCATTCAGCTAATCATCAACCGCGAATGGGGCCTGGCCAAGAACGAGAACCCGAACCAGGGCGCGTTCATCATCGAGGAGTTGACCGAACTGTTGGAAGAAGCGGTGTTGAGCGAGTTTGAGCGCATCGCCGAGCGCGGCGGTGTGTTGGGCGCGATGGAAACCGGCTACCAGCGCGGGCGCATCCAGGACGAATCGATGCATTACGAAATGCTCAAACACACCGGTGAACTGCCCATCGTCGGCGTGAACACCTTCCGCAACCCGCATGGCGACGCGGTGCAGGACAAGCTGGAGCTGGCGCGTTCCACCGATGACGAAAAACAGGGCCAGCTAAAACGCCTGGCCGACTTCCATCAGCGCCACGCCAAGCAATCACCGGCGATGCTGAAACGGCTGCAACAAGCCGTGATCGCCAACGGCAATGTGTTTGAAGTGTTGATGGACGCAGTGCGCTGCTGCTCACTGGGGCAAATTACCAACGCGCTGTTCGAGGTGGGTGGGCAGTACCGGCGCAATATGTAGTGCGGCGCTGCGGGGCGCCCCATTCTGTGGGAAATTACCGTTCACCTTCGGGTTTACCCGACTGAAGATGGTTTGGTCACCGTAGTATCTTGTTACAGGTACCGGTCAGTCCAATAAACAAGCCTTGGTAAGGGCGAAAAATGGTGGGAGTCGCAG
>JANNGR010000581.1:0-1825 GCA_031403955.1 Betaproteobacteria bacterium | reverse complement strand
CAGTCGTAGGTGTTCTCGGCGGAGCGGCGTCGATGTACGCCGTGAAAGCCGGAGACGATCAAAAAAAAGGAGATGCACAATTGTGGCTTGGTAACTTTTCCGTCAGTCTGACCGTCAAGGACATCGCCGCATCGCGTGCGTTTTACGAGAAGCTCGACTTCAAGGTGGTCGGCGGGGACCAGGCGAAGAAATGGTTGGTCCTCCAGAACGAGACCGCCACCATCGGTCTCTTCCAGGGGATGTTCGACAAGAACTCGCTCACGTTCAACCCGGGGTGGGACCGAACCAAGGCCACCTTGCCCGCCTTCGACGACGTGCGCGAGATTCAGCGAACACTCGTGGGCAAGGGGCTCACGCTCGCGACCAAGGCCGATGAGTCTGGCACCGGGCCCGCATTCCTGATGCTGCTCGATCCCGACGGGAACCCGATCCTGATCGATCAGCACGTACCCGCCCCGAAGTAATGAACGGCCGCGCCCGCTTAAGTGAAGCAAGTTGTGTAGGGCGTGCTCCGCACGCCGAGGAATAAAAGGCGGGCCGAGCCCGCCCTACCGACTGAGAGTAAAGTCGCCGTCTTTGTGGACGGGTGTTTCTGGCACGGCTGCTCCGCGTGTGGCCACATCCCGAAGGTCAATCGCCCATTTTGGAAGGCTAAGATCGAGCGGAACCAGCGACGAGACAGGGAGACGAATCGCATCCTCCTCCAAACGGGAATTACGGCGCTTCGGTTTTGGGAGCATGAACTGAGGGTTTCGCCAATGGAGTGCATTCAGCGACTACTTTCAATCATCCGCTTCGGGACTTGATTCGCTCCCGTTGGAACTATGAAGAAAGCGACAACGACCGTGAAGAAGAGGAAGAGCGGCGTCGAGGAAGGAAGACTACCGCGCCGAACCATGCGACTCCATCACACCTTGATCGCCCTGTCCCTCATCGCCGCGATTTCCGCCTGCACCGCCGCGCATGTTGCCCGGCGAGTGGCGGACTGCGAGCACGAAGCCCTGTTACAGGGAAAACATGTTGAATTCGAGCCTTCTCCGGTACGGTACCTCGTGAATCCGCTTGCGTCGGACGCCGAAGGGCCAGGCGGAAATGTCGGATAAAGGGATTCGGCGTGAATACCACAGACGCCGAATCAAGGGACGAGAAAGGAATCTTTATGTTGCGGTGTGCGATGAAACATAATAGGGGAAAGATGATCGCGAGTTGTACGGGGATCGTCGCGCTGTCGTCCCTTGCGCCGATGGTATCTGCGCAATGGCCGCAATGGGGCGGCAAGAACCGTGATTTCGTAGCCGACGCCAAAGACCTCGCGGCCGTCTGGCCGGAAGGAGGACCAAGAAAGATCTGGAGTCGGGCGTTTGGATCGGGCCATTCTTCGCTCTCCTTCGTAGATGACCGCCTGTACGCCTTGTACCGCGAACCCGAGGCGGAAATGATCGAAGACCCCGTGGGTCCGGTCCTAATCGCCGGGAAAATAGAAGTCATCGTCGCGCTTGACACCCAAACCGGAAAGACCGTCTGGGAATACAAGTACGACGCCGCTTCATTGCCGGATGGAACTTTCGGGGCGGAAGACATCAGAGGGCCGAACGCCACGCCGCTGGTTCACGAGGGAAAGGTGTATGCCTTCGGGGCCACCGGGAACTTGCATTGCCTCGACCAGAAGACGGGCAAGTCGGTCTGGTCGCACGACGTACTCGCGGAGTTTGGGGCCAAGATGCCGGGTTTCGGCTTTGCATCGAGTCCCCTCATCTACAAGAACAGCTTGATCCTCCCCGTTGGTGGTCCCGGCGTGGGGGTGATGGCGTTTGACCCCGCCAGC
>JANNGR010000580.1:0-1533 GCA_031403955.1 Betaproteobacteria bacterium | reverse complement strand
GCGCAGGGCATCGCGCAGATCGCGGTGGTAATGGGCAGTTGCACCGCCGGCGGCGCTTATGTGCCGGCCATGAGTGATGAGAGCATCATCGTCAAGGACCAGGGCACGATATTTCTGGGCGGGCCGCCGCTGGTGAAGGCCGCCACCGGTGAAGTCGTGACGGCGGAAGACCTGGGTGGTGGCGACGTACATACCCGCCTGTCCGGCGTGGCCGACCATCTGGCGCAAAACGACATGCATGCGTTGGCGATAGCGCGCCACGCGGTGAAAAATCTCAATTCCACCAAGCCCGCCACACTGGTGTTGATGCCACCGGTGGCGCCAACGCTGGCCGCGCAGGACCTGTATGGCGTGATACCGGTGGACACGCGCAAGCCGTTCGACGTGCGCGAGATAATCGCCCGCATCGTCGATGGTTCCGAGTTCGACGAATTCAAGGCCCGTTACGGCACCACGCTGGTGTGCGGGTTTGCGCACATCGAAGGCATGCCGGTGGGCATAATTGCCAACAACGGCATCCTGTTCAGCGAGTCGGCGCTAAAGGCAACCCATTTCATCGAGTTGTGTTGCCGGCGCCTGATACCGCTGGTGTTTCTGCAAAACATAACCGGCTTCATGGTCGGGCGCAAGTACGAAAACGAAGGCATCGCACGCAACGGCGCCAAGATGGTGACGGCCGTTGCTACCGCCGCCGTGCCCAAGTTCACCATCATCATCGGTGGCAGTTTCGGCGCCGGCAACTACGGCATGTGTGGCCGCGCCTATTCGCCGCGTTTCCTGTGGATGTGGCCCAACGCGCGTATTTCGGTGATGGGCGGTGAACAGGCCGCCGCGGTGTTGGCCACCGTGCGGCGCGACGGCATCGAGAGCCGCGGCGAAAGCTGGAGCATGGAGGAGGAGGAAGCCTTCAAGGCGCCGATTCGCAACCAGTACGAAGAGCAGGGCCATCCTTATTTCGCCACCGCACGGCTGTGGGACGACGGGGTGATCGACCCGGCCGACACCCGGCGCGTATTGGCGCTGGGATTGAGCGCGTCCCTGAACGCGCCGATACCCGAAACGAAATTCGGCATCTTCCGGATGTAGCGCCTGCCATGGACGTCTTGCTGCATTTCTGGAATACCCTGGCCGGGGCGACGTCGACGCTGATGCTCCAGGGGACGCAGACGATGGACATGCCGGCCCTGCTGGCGTTGGCGGCAGCGCTTGGCTGGGCCAGTGGCCTGCGTCTGTACGCGGTGTTGTTCATAGCCGGGTTTGCCGGGTTGATGGGGTGGATGGTGTTGCCGCAGGGCCTGCTGGTGTTGCAGCATCCGGCGATGTTGATGGCCAGCGGTTTCATGTTGTTTGTCGAATTTTTCGCCGACAAGATTCCCGGCCTCGATACCTTGTGGGACATGGTGCATGCGGTGATTCGCGCGGACCAGCGGCGACGGACGCCACAGGCGGTAGATCTCACGCACTTCCTGGGGAATCGGAATCCAGCGTTCGCTCGACATTTCCTGTTCCAGGATAGCCATCGGGAAGATGGCG
>JANNGR010000579.1:0-5775 GCA_031403955.1 Betaproteobacteria bacterium | reverse complement strand
CAGGTAAAACGACTGCCCGGCCAGCGCGGCCGCCAGCGGTACCAAGGCCAGAACGGCGACGATCAGGAGCGCCGCCACCAACTGCAACCGAGGCGCGTTGCCCAGTGGCATGGCCGCTGCCGGGACCGTTTTGTTCGACTTCATCGTGTTAGCCATGTTTGACCGGGAACAGGCCCTGGGGACGAAGAGCCAGTACGAGCGCCATCAGGATGTAGATCACCATCGAGGCCAGCGCGGGACCGGCCGCCTGTGCCACGCTGCGTTCAAACACCTCGCGCAGCAGGGTCGGCAGCATCACCCGGCCCAGCGTATCGACAATACCGACGATCAATGCGCCATAAAACGCGCCGCGTATCGACCCGACGCCGCCGGTCACGATGACCACCAGGGTCAGAATCAAGACCGGTTCGCCCATTCCCGGCTGTACCGAAAGGATCGGCGCAGCCATAAATCCCGCCAGCCCGGCCAGTGCGGCGCCGCCACCAAAAACCATCCCGTTGATCAGCCTGATGTTGACACCCATTGCCGCAACCGTGGTTGGATCCGACGCACCGGCACGGATCAACATGCCAATACGCGTCTTGTGAATCACCAGGTACAACGCCAGGGCCGCCAACAAACCAACGGCGATGATCAGGAAACGGTACGCCGGGTAAGGGACGCCAAACAGTTCGATCGTTCCGGACAACGCTGCCGGCAGACTCATGTACATCGGCGACTGGCCCCAGACCATGCGCACTATTTCGTTCAACAGCAGGATCAGTCCAAACGTAGCCAGAACCTGGTCCAGGTGATCGCGCGAATACAACTTTCCAAGTACCAAACGTTCCAGCAGCATGCCCAGCGCAAGGGTGGCTGTCACAGCGACCAAGCCGGCCAGCACGAACGAGCCCCACCACCCATAAGCGGCGGCCGCGAAGTATGCACCCATCATGTACAACGAGCCGTGCGCGAGATTGACAAAGTTCATGATGCCCAGCACCAGCGTCAACCCGGCTGAGAGCAGAAACAAAAGCACGCCAAACTGGAAGCCGTTGAGCACCTGTGCGAAGAAAAGTGATGTGGTCATGATTTAGTTCCGACCAGTTCCGACATAACGTTCCCCCTGGTTCAGACTTCGTCGACGATGCCGTTGCGCAGCACACCGAGGCCCTCGACCTCGACCTCGCAAACGTCGCCGGCTTTCATCCAGACCTGCGGCTTGCGTGCCAGGCCTACTCCGGCAGGTGTGCCGGTAATGATGATGTCGCCTGGCTGCAAGGCCATCGCCTCGGAGCACGCGGCCACCAACGTCGCAACATCGAAGATCATGTCGCGTGTGTTGGCGTTCTGCATCACTTCGCCGTTCAGCCGGCATTGGAGTCGCAGTCCGATCGCGCCGCCGGGCAGTTCGTCGGCGGTCACGAACTCGGGGCCGAAACTGCCGCTGTTATCGAAGTTCTTTCCCATCATCCACTGGTTGGAGCGGAACTGGTGGTCACGGATCGAGCCGTCGTTGAACAACGAGTAACCGGCCACATGCTCCAGCGCCTTGTCCTTGCTGATATAACGCCCGGGCTTGCCGATCACGGCGACGAATTCGGCTTCGTAGTCGAACTGGGTCGAAACCTTGGGCCGCACCAACGCTTCACCGTGCGCCACCCAGGACGACGGATAACGATGGAAAATCACCGGGAACTTGGGCGGCTCGAACTTGCTCTCGGTCGCATGGTCGACATAGTTCAGTCCAATCGCAAACGCCTTGGCCGGATTCAGCACCGGCGGGAGGTAAACCAGTCCCACCAGCGGCCGGCGTTTGGTGGCACGTACGATCGCGTCTTTCGCTACGCGTATCCCTGCATCGCCCTGGCGCAGCAGTTCGTCCAGCGATGAAGGCAACCCGAGTGCCGTCAGGTCCACCAGTTCGTCCCCGATGCGCGCGCCCAGCGCCGGTGCGCCGGCGTCGTTCTTGAATGCAATCAATCTCATGTGTGTCTTTCGTGGTTTTGCTGTGGAAGGTTCAGGATTCGGCTTGTTCGTAGTTCGTAACGAAGTCCTCAGGCACCGCCGGCCCCCAGACATAGAGTGAATCGGCCATCGGATGATCAGCGGCGGGCCAGTCGAGCTCCGCTGGCACGAAGTCGATGTCACAGGAGAATTCGCAGAAGCTGCCCCAGGGGTCCTGCACATAGTTGAAGTAGTTGGAGCCCAGCACATGGCGCCCAACACCCCAACCCTTGCCCCAGCCGGCTTCGCGCATTTGTTCGGCGCCAGCGCCGACCTCATCGATGCTGCCGACATCCCAGCTACTGTGATGCAGGCCAGGCGCATGCGACTTGGCGAAAGCCACCAGGTGGTGGTCGCTGCCATGGGGTGTGTGGACAAAGGCGATGATTTCGCCCGAGTGGTCCGACAGACGCAATCCAAGCACGTCGCGGCAAAATTCGACCATGCGCGTTACATCTGGCGAAAAGCGCAGGATGTGCGACAGGTACCGCGGGCGCACCGCGGTCACCTTGCCGCGGCTGGGCGCCGCGCCCTGACCAGGCGCAAGGGTGGTTCGCGGGCTCGGGACAGTCTTGGTTGACGGCGAGACCTTGGGGGCTACGACCAACTGCGTCGCAATACCGTCCGGGTCGCGAAACCAGACGCCTTGACCATCGCCCAGTGGATGCGCCTCGATCCCAATACCGAGCTGGCCGATCCGCTGTTTGAAACCTGCTTCGTCCTCGGCAAAAATGCCGTAACTCACAAACTGCAATTGCTTGCGCTCACCTGCCTGGAAAATCGAGGCCCAGCAATGCGGATGCCCGAACGTGTGAAGGTCGAGCCGGTCGCCAGTTTGCCGCACATCGAGGCCAAACGCGGAATAAAACTTGTGCGCCACGGCGACGTCGGGCACCGTGAATACGAACTTGTGTACCGAATGGACGGCCACGCATTCCGGGCGGCGCGAGAAGGTATAAGCGATTGAGTTCACTATTTGGCTCCAACGGGAACAAATGAATTAGCGCGACCGGTGACTTGCTCGAATATTCCAAGCGTCGCGTGCGGCCAGGCATTGCCTCTCCAGGCGACATGCTGATCGGGCCGGATGAGCGTGAAGCGGGTCGGGTACAACTCCGGGATCGCCGCCTCGTGCGGTTGAAATATCTTCAGTGGCACGCCGGCGTTACGCGCCTGCACGCGCGCCTGGTCGATCGCCTCGGAGGGTGCGTCCTTGGTCGCCAACAACGTGAATCCGTCGCCGAAATGGTCGAACAACGAGCTGCCGTCGTGCATCCACGCGTGTGGAGCAACGGCGCCTGGGCGCGATGTCGGGATGTAGTTGATGAAGTCGTGTCCGGGGGCGCGGCTGCCATCCGCAACGATCACCGGCGAATCGTCGTAGCGGTAACCGAGCACGACACCGAGTGTCGCGAACTCGCGGATCTTGGCCACCTGGATGCGGGCCCCGACTTCACGGCGCATGGTCGCCCCGGCCTCACCGTCGGCGTCCAGGCCTTCTTTCCACAACTGGTTTCCGAGCATGGCGTGATTGGCCACTGCCTCGTCCATAACCATACCGTGCACCGGGCGCCGTTCACGCTCGTAGCTGTCCAGCAACTGGGCGCCTCCCCATCCCTGGAGCACGGCGGCAAGTTTCCAGCCCAGGTCGACACCATCCGCCACGCCCATATTCATGCCATAACCTCCGAACGGCGGATGCAAGTGGCATGCGTCCCCGGCGAGGAAGACGCGCCGGTCGCGGTAGTAGTCCCCGAGGAAACGGCTGGCGACCCACTCGTCGGTCGAAAGCACCTCATAGGGCAAATCGATCCCGGTCGCTTTGCGGATTAGCGCGGGCGCATCGCCCGCATCGAGTTTCCAGCCTTCGCGCACACCGGTCGGCATGAAGAACCATTTGTCGCCACGGTCCATCGGACCAATCAGGCTCGGCGCGTCGGCGTTAACCTGCCAGTACATGATCGCCGGCCCATGTTTGTGGGCCTCGGCCAGGCCTGGCGCGCGAAATACGATGTTGTAGTTTCGTGACAGGCCGTAGGTTCCCTGCAATTTGGCGCCAATACCCTCGCGCACCATGCTGCGAGCGCCGTCGGTTCCAGCCAGGAACTCCGCCTCGATCATGACGTCTTCGCCGCGCACCAGGTCACGCGCAACGGCCTGCACACGTTCGCCTTCCTGCGCAAATGACTTCAATTCGCAGCTAAAACGAAGTTCGACTCCAGGTAACGACTGCGCGTGCGCGCGCATCACTTCTTCGACCGTGTATTGCGGTATCCACTGCGAGTGTTCTGAATACAGCGGGTTTCGCCCCGGCGCGCAATAGAAGGCATTCTCAAAACGGGTCAGCTCAAAGCCTGAAAGCCGGGTGCAGAACACCACATTGGACGGGTAATCCATGCCAAGCGGCGACGCGGCGCGAAGCTTGTCCGCGATGCCCCAGCGCCGGAAGTGCTCCCGCGTGCGCACATTGGTCGTCTTGGCGCGCGGCGCGTAACCCACGCGGTCATTGCGTTCGATCAACAGACATGGAATTGAACGGTGCCCGAGTTCGATGGCGAGCGCCAGACCGACCGGCCCTGCGCCCACGATCAGCACACGTGGTCGTAATAAAGATTCACCCACTTGGTCACCTCCTTGTGGTTTGCTCGGCCGTGATTCGTCGAGGCATCCAATTAGATTAGGGATCGTACGGATACTGCAGCGATGCGGGAAGATGACAATATCCCGATGGTTATGTCTAAATTCGATCGCCCCTCATTTCCGGCGTGTCAACGTCCCTCGCCGCTCCTTATGGGATTGCGATGAAGTTCAGCGCCTTGCGCGATTTCCTGGCCGTCGCCGAACGCGGCAGCTTGCGCGCGGCAGCGCGCCAAGTCAGCGGTTCGCAACCCGCGATGAGCCGCAGCATTCAGGAGTTGGAGCGAGAACTTGGTGTCGTTCTGTTCGAGCGCAGCCCAACCGGTGTGCAACTAACGCCGATGGGCTCGGTTTTCCTGCGCCGTGCCAGCACTGTGCGCAACGAGCTCAGGTTGGCGCAGGAAGAACTTGACCAGTTGCGCGGTGAGACCCATGGCCGATTGACCGTCGCATTGTCCAGCGTACCGCACATTGCACTTTTGCCGAATGCGCTGCGGCCTTTTCGTGTCCGATATCCACATGTGACGATGGACATCATCGACGCCGTTTATCCAACGATTGAAATGGACCTCAAAGAAAGTCGAGTGGATTGTTATATCGGTCCGGCACCTGGCGATGTGGCCTCGGAACTGGTGACGGAGAAATTGTTCGACAACACGCGACAGATTGTCGGGCGCAAGGGACATCCGCTCGCACAAGCCCGCTCACTGCGCGATCTTGTCGACGCTGAGTGGATCACCACTTCAATCACCCACATTGCCGAGGAAGAGCTTGGCCCGTTGTTCGCGGACAATGGTTTGCCCGCACCCAAGCTGGTCATGCAGGGCCATTCAACGCTAACCTTTCTGGTCGCCCTGGTGTACTCTGACCTGCTGATGATGCTGCCGATGCAGTGGACCCAGTCGCCCTTGCTGCGCGACTTGGTCCAGCCAATCCAGGTGCGCGAAAAGTTGCCAGCGCCGCCGATCTGCCTGGTGCGGCGCGGCGGCTTGCCATTGACGCCCGCAGCCGAATACTTCTGCGACATGATGCGCCGCGCGGTGCTGCACATGGATACACTGAATCAGTAACTGGGCGGTCGGGTTCCCTTTGAACGGGTTGGCTGAATTAAAGGTTGGCGTGTATGCCAGCGCGCCGATGTCGTTCAACGCT
>JANNGR010000578.1:0-2982 GCA_031403955.1 Betaproteobacteria bacterium | reverse complement strand
ACAAGCGGCTTGCGACACCCGCATGTGCCCCTTGGGGCCCCGGCCCGAAGGGTTGTGACGATAAAGCGCGTCTGCGTCGTTGCAAACCTTGCCCAGGGGCCTACCCTGGGCTGCAGCTTGCGCCTAGCATCCATCGCTTTCTCGTCACAACGCAGGGTCGCCTTATTCACGGATAGGTTCTTAGCGGCAGCAGCGCGACGCCGCCGGCCTTCATGATGCGAAAGGCTTTCAATGCTTCGGCTTGAACGGTCTGCAAACATGGTTCGTGGCCACGCGCGATCAGCTCCATGTCAGTGTGCCCTGTCAAACACGCCTGCCACGGCCGCGGCTACCTGCAGCAAACGGGCGTCTTCGTAACGCCGCTGCACCAATTGCATGCCGATCGGCAGTCCGTGGTTGCCAACCATGCCCGGGATGGTGATACACGGCACGTGTAATGCGGTCCAAATGCGATTGAAGGTTGCCATGCCTTGCGACTCGATGCCCAGCGGCGCAACACCTGGTGCGCTGAGTGTGAGTAACGCGTCAAAGTCGCCGAACGCCTGTTCGAAGTCGATCCGGCGCAACGCCGCCGCGTCGAGCACTGTGCGCATCTGTGCCGCGGTGAAGCCGAATTGATTTTCCACCTTCTTTTTGAAGTCCGGGTGCAATTGTTCCGGCTCGGCCAGGTACTGCGCCAGGAAGGCGCCCCGGCCGCCGTCCTGCATTATGGTGTCGTGTTGCCCAGTCAGCAGATTGAACGGCTCCGCAAGCACCAGCGGCGTCACGTCGGCCCCGGCCGCTGACAACATGCGCCCGGCTTCGTGCAGCGCCTGCCTGGCATCGGCATCGGCTTCCTGCCACATCGGCGTTTCGCACAATGCGATGCGCAGGCCGGCGACCTGGCATGCTCGCAACTCGTCGCCGGTTGCCAGACGGAATATTTCACCCATCAGGCACAGGTCCTGCGCGGCGCGGCCGCAAAGGCCAATGGTGTCCAGATGCGGCGAGTAGTGTTTGGCGCCTTCAAACGAAACGCGGCCAAAGGTGGGCTTCATGCCGTACACGCCGCAAAACGACGCCGGGCGGATGGTCGATCCGCCGGTTTGCGTGGCCAACGCCAGCGGCACCATACCGTCGGCGACCGCCGCGCCCGAGCCGCTCGATGAGCCGCCCGGCGTACGCTGCGTGTCAAGCGGATTGCGGGTCGGTGGCATCCGGCCACCGCAGGCGAACTCAAGCGTTTCGGTCTTGCCCAGAATCACCGCACCGGCGGCGCGCAACACGCCGACGCAATTGGCGTCTTCTCCCGGCTGGTGGTGCTGGTAAATCGGCGAGTTGTGCTGGGTCGGCAGGTCGCGCGTGTTGATCACGTCCTTCACGCCCACGGCAATGCCATGCAGCGCGCTGCGCCGGGGTTCACGGTCACGCGCCGTGGCTTGTGCCAACGCGTGTTCAGGGTCGATGAAAGCCCAGGCGCGGATCAGCGGCTCACGCAGGGCGATACGCTCCAGCAGCGCCTGCGTGTATTGCACGCTGCTGAGTCTGCCGCGGCTCATCAGTGCCGACACGGCGGCGGCGCTCAACTGCCAAAGCTCCATCAAAAACCGCCCTTCCATTATCTTGCCGGAAAGGCGAAATTGTATGCATAATGCGGCCATGTTTCAAGTTGTGAATTGTTTTGCGGTGCCGGTTTTAGGCTTGACATTACGTAAAGTCAAGAGCTATTCGCGCAGGAATTTGCTCAAGATTAATGGCCTGCGGTGCTCAGCCCTAATTCTCCATGACGAACAGGTTTGCATACAAAAATTGGTGATCGCGCCATGCCGGCTCCCCTGACACGACTGTATGCCGAGTTTGTTGCCGGTTGGCGCGAAGCCGCGATTCCCGAGCCGGCACTGGAAGTCGCCCGCCTGGGTTTCACCGATTGCGCCGGGGTGATGTTGGCCGGTCGTGCTGAAGACGCGGCAACGCGCCTGCTGGCGTATGTGCTGGCGCAAGGCGGGAACGCCAAGGCACGCGTGGTGGGCAGCGGCCAGCGCGTGAGCATGGTGCAGGCGGCACTGGTTAATGCGACCGCCGCACACGCACTGGACTACGACGATTTTGCTTTCTCGAACCATCCCAGCGCTGTGCTGGTGCCGGTGGTGCTTGCCGCTGCCGACGGCTGTGGCGCAGATGGGCGGTGTATGGCGGCTGCCTACCTGGTCGGCTACGAGATTTGGGCCGACCTGATGTTGCGTGAGCAGGACTTGTTCTACGACCGCGGCTGGCACCCGACGGCCGTGCTCGGGCCGCTTGGCGCCGCGGCGGCGGCGGCGGTGGTGATGGGTCTGGACCAGACCCAGGCCCGGCACGCGCTGGCCCTCGCGGCGTCGGATTCCGGCGGTGTATTCGAGAACTTCGGCACCATGGCCAAGCCCTACCATGGGGGACGTGCCGCGGCCGCCGGTGTTACGGCCGCAAGTCTGGCGGCGGCCGGGCTGGCGGCAAGTGCCACTGCGCTGGAAGGCAAACACGGCTTGATGCGCGCGTTGTCGCCAAAGGGCAACGTGGATCTGGACACGCTGCCAAATCTGGGTCGCACCTGGCGCAGCGCCAGTATGCGGCTCAACATCAAGAAATACCCCACCGTAGGCGCCTCGCAACGCGGCATCGACGCGGTGCTGGGGTTGAACCGGCGCGAAACAATCGACCCGCGGCGGGTAATGAGAATAGTTGCCCGAATCAGCGAACGCCACGCAGCCGTGATGCCCTTCCACCTGCCGCAAGACACCCTCCAAGCCAAGTTCAGCCTTGAATTTGCCATCGCCAGCGCCCTGGTGCACAACTCGGTGGGTTTCAAAGAGCTTGTCGACGACGTGGTTCGCAGCCCCGTGATTCAGGCCCTGATGTCCAAAGTGGCGATCGAAACCACGGCTGAGTTCGAGCCCGAGTGGCGCGATGCGGCACCTTTTGATGTGATTACCTTCACGCTCGACGATGGGCGCGAGATTTCGACCG
>JANNGR010000577.1:0-10096 GCA_031403955.1 Betaproteobacteria bacterium | reverse complement strand
TTCCAGAAACTGTTGCTGGCCGTTTTGCCCCGGATCGCGCCTGATCTGCGCGTCGGCAACGGCCTGAATCCGGAATTCATTTCCCATGACCCGGCAGTCGTCGCGGCTTACAAGGCTGACCCTTTGGTGCACGACCGCATCTCGGCGCGACTGGCAATGTTTATTGCACGCAACGGTCCTGCCACCATAGCCACAGCGATGGCCTGGTCGGTGCCGACGCTGTTGCTTTATGCGGGTGCGGACAAACTGGTCAATCCGGCCGGTAGCCGCGCGTTTGCAAGGGCGGCCCCTGAAAATGTGGTGACAGCGCACTGCTTCGAGACGCTTTACCACGAGATTTTTAACGAGCGGGGCGAGGATCGAGAGCAGGTGCTCGAGCAGCTCAAACGCTGGCTGGACGTGCGATTCTGACTGTCCGTGTCAGGGCTTGCGCAGCCGGCCGCTTAGGCCGGTGGATTTTGCCGGGCGCCGGCGCGCATGGCAAACCATGCCAGCGCGAGGCCCGTTAGCACCACCGGTAATAACGAACCCAGGTTCAACAGCGTCCAGCCCTGGGTGGTTACCAACGCCCCGGAAGCAAATGACGTGAGCGCCATAACCGCGAACACACAAAAATTGATCGCTCCCTGGGCGCGATCCTTTTCCTCGGGCCGATAAGCCTGCAGCGACAAGGTCGTGCTGCCGGTGAACAGGAAGTTCCAACCCACTCCCAGCAGGAAGAGGGCCAGCATAAATTGCTGCATCTCCACACCGGACAAGGCGACCGCGATGCACACCAGATTGAGGACCACGCCCACGGCCATGATCGGCAGGGTGCCGAATCGCCGGATCAAATGGCCGGTAAAAAAACCAGGCGCGAACATGCCGATCACATGCCATTGCAGTACCAGCGCAGCATCTTCAAACGGCAGACTGCACACCTGCATGGCCAGCGGCGTTGCCGCCATCAACAGGTTCATGACACCAAAACCCAACGCCGCGCCGATCGTCGACACGATGAAAACCGGTTGCCGGACGATTACGCGCAGTGGCCGGCCTCCGGGGCTATCCGCGGTCTTGGGCGGCAGCGCGGGAAATGTCAGGCCGGCCACCAGCACCATCGACAACACGGCCACCAGCGCCAGCGCAATGTAGGCGCCGGCAAACGGCACCGGCAACAGTTCTTTGGTGCGGATGGCCAGATTGGGGCCAATCACCGCGCCGATCAACCCGCCAGCGAGTACCAGGGAAATGGCTCTCTCCCGGAATGCCGGCGCTGCCAGTTCGGCGGCGGCAAATCGGTACAACTGACCATTGGCGCTGTAGTAGCCGGCAATTACCGTGGTCGCGACGAGCAGCCAGAAGTTCTTGTCAACTACGGCATACGCACACAACAGGGCAGACAACACCGCCACCACCAGCCCCATCTGGAATGAGGCCTTGCGCCCCCATGTGGCCTGGGTATACGCCACCAGTGGCGTGCTGAGCGCGCCACCCACCACGTAACCCATGACTGGCAATGTGGCCATCCAGCCCAGCGGCGCGAGGCTTAGGCCAATCAGTCCGTTGATGGCTATAAAAACAATGTTATTGGTCAGGAAAAGTCCCTGGCACAGCGCCAGCAAATAGAGGCTTCGGTTCATGCAAGCAGTGTAAGTGCCACCAGTGCCGCCGTCTCTGAGCGAAGCACCCGAGCGCCGAGTGATACCGGTGCAAAGCCGAGTGTTATCGCCAACTCTTCTTCGCCGGTGCTCAGGCCGCCCTCCGGCCCAGACAACACAGTTACCGGGCCGTCCGGCAGCAACCGATCTCCAATCGTCTGGCGCAGCGGGCGGGCATGCGGGCGCAGCGACAAGACCAGCCGTGTGCCACCCACAACGCCAGTACCGTCAAGTTGTCGGCCCCACGCCGGCATGGCCATCACGTCGAATACGGACGGCACCCGATTGCGTCCGCACTGTTCACACGCTGCGATCGCTATGCTGTTCCAGTGCGCCGTTTTTTTTCTTGCGCGCGCTTCGTCCAGGCGCACGACGCACCGTTCGGTCATCAGCGGCTGGATGATCGTCACCCCAAGCTCAGTCGCCTTTTCCACCAGCCAGTCCATGCGTTCGTTGGCTGGCATGCCGATGGCCAGGTGTATTTCGCGGGCCGGTTCGCGCTCGACCGGATGGTGGCTGCCGACGACGACGCGGACTTCATGCCGGCCGATGTCGGCGATGGTGGCTTCAAACTCACCCCCATGCGCGCTGGACGCAGCGCCGAACAAGGTGATTGTGTTACCCGGCTGCAAACGCAGAACCTGCACATGCCGTGCCGCATTGGAAGGCAGGTTGATGGTCGCGCCGGTGAGTAACTGTGCCGGGCAAAAAAAGCGCGGTGCGGCGGGCATCGATTGGTGCCTGGCGCGGATTGCGCCTATACCCTGCCAAAAGCGTAAGCGCTGGCGGCCAACACGCCTTCCACCTTGTCGATCAATCGCAACAGCGGCTTTAGTTCGCGGTAACGCCCGGTCGTGGCCCGGATGTACTGGAGAAAACGCGGTGTGTCGGCCAGGTAGCGCGGTTTGCCGTCGCGCAGAGCAAGACGGGTAAAGATGCCCGCCACCCTGAGGTGGCGTTGCAGTCCCATCCATTCCACGCCGCGGTAAAACGCACCAAAGTCAGCGCCGACCGGAAGCCCCGCGGCCAGCGCCTTTTCCCAATAACGAATTGTCACGTCGAGCACGAAATCTTCTTCCCAGCTCAGGAAGGCATCGCGCATCAGGCTCGCGATGTCATAGGTGATGGGACCATAAACAGCGTCCTGAAAATCCAGTACCCCGAGGCGGCTTCCAACACTATTAGCGCTGGCATCGGGTGGCGGCAGCATCAGGTTGCGTGGCATGAAGTCTGCGTGAACATAGACGCTGGGCCAGGCCAGGTTTTCGCGCGCAATTAGCTGGAATGCCTGGTCGAGCGTGTGACGCAATTCGCCTTCAACCGCCACACCGCGATGCCGGGTCAGATACCACTGGGCAAAAAGTTCCATTTCACCGCACAGCAGGGCTTCGTTGCAGGGCGGCAGGACGCCGGGCCGTGAGGCCAGTTGCCAGGCGAGCAGTGCGTCGATAGCCTGCAGGTAGAGCCCGAGATTGGCTTGCGGCTGCTCGCGCGCAATCGCCTGCATCATGGACTGCGTTCCCAGGTCGCTCAGCAGCATGAACCCATGGGCCTGGTTCCAGGCCAATACCCGCGGCACGTTTAGACCCGCGCCAGCCATCAGTCTGGCGACGCGATCAAACGCCTGGCAATCTTCCCGGTCCGGCGGCGCGTCCATTATGATGCGACTGCCAGCGCTTGTATCGACCCGCAGGTAGCGCCGGAAACTCGCGTCTGCCGTGGCCGCCCGCACGGAGGAAATCATCAATCCGTGCTCGGCCTGCAGTGCCGTCAACCATTCGTGAAACGCCAGCGCGCGCACTGGATCGGCCCACACCACGCACTGCGAGTTTTCCATGCTGGTTGTGGCGCCTTGTGTATCTGCAGGTGTGGCGGATTGGCTCATGGATAATCCATTCTACAAAGTCGGCCCCGGTCGTCGCTCACACCGTTTCCACTCTTCAGATCCAACTCCAGCAGATGCGTTGTTTGATGCATGACTCCCGACGCGAGGCGTCTACGCCGGGTCGTTTCTGGTTCCTTGCAGCCCGTATCGCGCCGGTGCTGTGTGTGCTGGTGCCGGGCGCGGCGGTGCGTGCGCAAGCGCTTGCTGAAGCCGCTCCCCTGACCCTGAAGAGCAGCCGAATTCTGCTCGACGTGATTCCGTCCTCGGCGCGAGATTCGTTGCCGACATTTGTGTCTGGAGAGCGAATTTCTTCGCGAACCGATCTTGAAACGGTCGTTGAAGGGCAGGCCGTTCTGCGGCGCGGAGACATGGTGATTCGCGCCGACCGGCTGGAGTATTACCAGCCCGATGACCTGGCCAAGGCGCGTGGGTCGGTCAGTATCAACCGTGCCGGTGATGTGTACGAAGGCCCTTCGCTGGATCTCAAGGTCGAGTCCTTTGAGGGTTTTTTCCTTAACCCACGTTATCGATTTCTAAAGAACGATGGCCACGGCGAAGCGGATCGGGTGGATTTCGTGGATGAACAGCGCGCTCTGATTCGCAACGCCAGCTTCACCACCTGTCGCCGCCTGCCGGGCCCGAACTGGATGCCTGACTGGATTCTGCGCGCGGCCAGCATCAGCATCGACAACGAAGAGGAGGTGGGACAGGCGCAAGGCGCCGTGCTGACCTTCAAAGGCGTGCCGATCCTGCCGATCCCGGCGCTCACTTTTCCACTCAGCAACAAACGGAAATCCGGATTCCTGCCCCCGGCGATCGGCGTTGACAATGTAAATGGAATTGAACTTAGCGTCCCGTACTATTGGAACATCGCGCCGAACCGCGATGCCACGCTTTTTCCGGCAGTCATGAGCAAGCGCGGCGTTGACCTAGGGGGCGAGTTTCGTTACCTTGAATCAGCCTACGCGGGGCAACTGCGCGCCAACTTCATGCCCGGTGACAAGCTGCGTGGCGCCAACCGGTGGGGGCTGGCGTATTCGCATCAGGGCCCGATCGAGACCGGTCTTGCGGCCGTCGGTAGCGTGGGGCTCAACCTTACGCTGAACCGGGTCAGTGATGACAATTACTGGCGCGATTTCACGCGTGTGAGCCCCGGACTGACACAGCGTCTGTTGCCCAACGATATGTCGCTGTCCTGGTCAAACGGGTTTTTTTCGACCAACTTGCGCCTCCTCAAGTGGCAAACTTTGCAAGACGTCGCCTCGCCCATCGTGCCCCCCTACGACCGGATGCCCCAGATCGCCGCGCGGTATGCACGCTCCGATCTGTCGGGTTTCAATTTTTCCGTGGATGCTGACAGCACCCAGTTCAATTCCGAGCGCATCCTGACTGGCCAAGCCAACGGGCAGCGGGTTTTTTCATCGGTTCAAGTCAGCCGGCCGTGGTTGGCACCGGCTGGATTCATCACACCCAAGTTGCAGTTGCATGCAACCAACTACCGGTTCAACACTGCCCTGTCCAATGGTGCCACCTCCGCCAGCCGCGTTGTGCCAACCTTTAGTCTGGATGGTGGCCTGGTTTTTGAGCGTGACACGAGTTATTTTGGCCGCGCGTTTCGTCAGACGCTTGAGCCAAGGGCGTTTTATGTTCTCACCCCGTTTCGTGACCAGCGCTTGTTGCCCAACTACGACTCGGGTGTCAACGACTTCAATTTTTCCAGTATTTATTCCGAAAACGCGTTTGTCGGCAATGACCGGATTTCGGACAGCAATCTTTTGACTTTGGGGCTGTCGACCCGGCTGCTGGATCCGGCGAATGGCGCCGAGGCGGCGCGTTTCGGCATCGCCCAACGGGTGCGATTCAAGGACCAGCGCGTCACCTTGCCCGGCGGAACACCTGAGGCGAGCGGCTTGAGCGATGTTCTGTTGGGAGCCACGGTCAATCTGGATCCGCGTTGGTCAATCGACTCAACGGTGCAGTTCAACCCCGATTCCAGACGTTCGATCCGCTCTACGATTGGCGGCCGCTACAGCCCCGGGAACTATCGGGTGGTAAACGCGGCCTACCGACTGCAACGCGGCTCGAGCGAACAACTCGATGTGGGTTGGCAGTGGCCGATCAACGATTTGTGGGGTGACCGGGGAGAGGAACTCGGCGCCGGACGCGGTCAGGGTGAAGGCCGGTGGTACAGCGTCGCGCGCATGAACTTCAGCTTGCGCGATGGCAAATTGGTAGACTCCATAATTGGACTTGAATACGACGGTGGCTGCTGGCTGGGGCGGGTGGTGCTGGAGCGGCTTCAAACCAGCACGTCGTCCTCGAACCGCCGGATCATGTTTCAACTCGAGCTTGTCGGCTTTTCCCGCTTAGGCGTCAATCCGTTGCAGACCTTGAAGCAGAACATCCCACGTTACCAGTACCTGCGTGAAACAACCACTTCACCCAGCCGCTTCAGCAATTACGATTGATTCCATGATGACCCATCGCCTCTTGAATCTGTTGGTGGGCAGCCTGGTTGCCAGCACTGCCATGTGTGTCCATGCACAGGGGTTACGCTTGGCGACGCCGCCGCCTGGCGCTTCGCAAATCGGTGTTTCCCAACGCCCGGCTGACTACATTGTCGCGGTGGTCAATTCAGAGCCGATCACCAACCATCAGGTGCGCCAGGAGATTCAGCGTGTTGCGCGGCAATTGGCTCAGGCGCAACAGCCGGCTCCCGATGCGCGTGAACTGGCATCGCAGGCGCTGGAGCGCTTGATCAATGATCGGGCGCAACTGCAGCTGGCGCGCGAGTCCGGAATAAAGATTGACGAGGCCGCGATCAACGAAGCCGAGCAAACCGTGGCGCGCCAGAACCAACTTGAGATGGCCGAGGTTTTCCGCCGACTCGCCGCGGACGGGATCGAGCGTAGCCAGTTTCGCAACCAGCTGCGGGACCAGCTACTGCTGACGCGCTTGCGCGAACGCGAGGTCAATCAAAAGGTACGCATTGCCGAACTGGAAATAGACCAGTACCTGCTTGAGCAGCAAAAGAACCAGGATGATTCCGCCGTTTTAATCAATATTGCCCATGTGCTGGTGGCTTTGCCCGACGACGCCAACGCGGCTCAGATTGCCGTTGCCCAGAACAAGGCGCAACGGGTGCTGGAACGCGCGCGCTTGGGGGAGGATTTCGCGGCTTTGGCTCGTCAATTGTCAAATGCGCCGGACGCCAGCGCCGGCGGTCAGCTTGGTTTGCGCCGCGCGGACCGTTATCCGGCTCTTTTTGTTGAGGCGATGCGTGACATTCCTGCCGGGGGTTTGTCCGTGGTGCAATCTGGCGCCGGTATCCACGTGCTCAAAGTGATCGAAAAGCGTTCCAGTGCAATGCCGGCCACTAGTGTGGAGCAAACCCGGGTCAGTCACATTTTGCTGCGTTTGTCGGCCGAACTCGATGAGGTGTCGGCGCGCGACAAGTTGAGTGACTTCAGGAAGCGCATTTTGGCCGGACAGGCAGATTTCGCAACGCTGGCGAAATTGAATTCCCACGACGCGAGCGCCACGCAAGGTGGAGACCTGGGCTGGGCCAGCGCGGGACAGTTCGTTCCCGAATTTGAAGAGGTGATGAATAGTTTGTCTCCCGGCCAGGTCAGCGCGCCCTTCACTTCGCGTTTCGGCGCGCACCTGATAGAGGTCAAGGAGCGTCGTTCGGTCCAGTTGAGCCAGCGTGAACAACGCGAAGCGGTGCGCGCGTTGTTGCGCGAGAAGAAACTGGAAGAGGCGTTTCTCACCTGGACGCGAGACCTGCGTGGTCGCGCCTATGTCGAAATGCGGGAGCCTCCGGGTTGACGGTCCGAGGAGGACTCACTTCCAGTTTGGGAGTTGAGATAAAAAAGTCGCGGGACCATATTCCACGTAAGCGCTTTGGCCAGCATTTTCTGACCGACCCGGCCATCATCGGCGCGATTGTTCGTGAAGTCGCGCCCAGGCCGGGGCAGCTGATGGTGGAAATCGGACCAGGTCTTGCCGCTTTGACCCAGCCTTTGGTGGAACGATTGGGTCATCTCATCGTCATCGAACTCGACCGCGACCTGGCGACCCGATTGCGGTTGCGGCACGACTTGACGGTGATCGAATCGGATGTGTTGAAAGTCGACTTTTCGCGTTTTCTCCCGCTGTCGGAAGGTTTGGCGCTCCCCGCAACCCTGCGTGTGGTGGGCAATCTTCCCTACAACATCTCCACGCCGATCCTGTTTCACCTTCTGAACTACGCAGGAGTCATCGTCGATCAGCACTTCATGCTGCAAAGGGAAGTTGTGGACCGCATGGTGGCAAGTCCGGCCACGTCAGCCTATGGGCGTCTCAGTGTGATGCTGCAATGGCGTTATGCGATGCAAAACATTCTGCCTGTGCCGCCCGAAAGTTTTGCGCCGCCGCCGCGCGTGCACAGTGCCGTCGTGCGCATGGTGCCCAGGCTTGATCCGGCGCCCTTGGACGTTTCGCGACTCAGCGAAATTGTGCAAGTGGCCTTTAGCCAACGCCGCAAGTTGCTGCGCCATAGCTTGGGGCGGTGGCTGGCCGACCAGGCATTTGTCGGTGAGTTTGACCTGAAACGCCGGGCCGAAGAAGTGCCCGTGACGGAATTCGTCATACTGGCCCAGGAAACGCAAAAAAGCCCGTCGCTGGACGGGCTTTCTAGTTCGTAACCACGCGAACGGTCAATTCAAGCCGCGGCCAACCAATAAGCGGAATTGAACGGGCTGCTCATGCGTAGCGCCAGTGGTGAGATATCCAACAATTTGTCAGTTGGCATTTTTTCGCCCGACTCGGTGGTCAGCGGGATGCCAGACAGTGCTTCGTTGCCCTGGCCATCGCTTTTCGCCTCGTTAGCCCGTTCTGCTTGGCTGGTGTGTGCAGAACGGGCTACAGAAAAGAATAGAAACATCGGAACGGAATCTTTCGGTCGCCCCAATAATCCGCCGCGTCGCGAAATATGTCGAGCAACTGCTCCCGCGCCTCCTTGTCGAACTTGGCATTGGCCGGAATGTGTTCAAGCACGGCGATGAAACCGGGTTGTGGTCCGGACTTATGCACCGGGTCGGTCATGCTGTCGTACAACGCGTCGAAATTCTTGCCGACATGTGCGGGTAGCGTGAACTGGTGGCCAATCATGTCCAACACCTCCTGCTTGGATTGCGCGTTGGCCAGGTTGGCATACAGAAAGTGTTGGCCCAGGCTTTGGGCGGCATCCTGCAGATCCTGAACCCTGAAGGCCCGGATCGACTGAACGATATTGGTTCTCACACCACGCAGTGGTGTCTCGGTTTCTTGACGAAGTGCCATATCCATCCCCGCTTCACTTTCCAAAATGACAAAACAAATTTACGGCACGATGCGGCGAAAGCTCGCATAGTGATCGGCCGTGTAATAACAGGCATCCGGCTTCCTCGGTTCGCCACCACACACAATACGTCGCGTCCCCCGGTTCCTCAATCCAGGTGTATTCACGGTGTACTCGCGGTAATAACCACGCGCCCTGATCGGAAGCGAGCGCTCACGGTTACCAAATACAAGGCCGTCCTTGTCGTACGGAAAAGGGCCACCGTGCGCAATCAAATCATAGGTTTTGGCGCCTTGGACGGGCATCTCCGCAACCGAAATTGTGGCGGTACCGCCCGCGCCCAGTGGCGCCCGGGCTTGCACCAAGCCGGTCACAAAAGCCGCCATAAGCAAAAAGCCAGTAAGTACTAACTTTATGCTCCTGACACCAGCCATGCAACACTTCTCCAAAAACTCGGGGTTTACCCGCAACCTCCAAGAGGCAGAGTGTCGCTTATCCGGCCGGAAAATGCAAGTGCATGCACAAAATTTGGGCAGATTTTGACTGGTAACCGACTACTGAAGTCAGTGCTCGCTCTTTTAAATTTGATTAACGACTGGCATTTGCGTCCGCAACCGTCAGTGCAGTCATATTTACAATCCGACGAACAGTGGTGCTTGCTGTCAGGATGTGAACCGGCCGGGCCGCCCCAAGCAGAACCGGGCCAATCGCGATATTGCCACCCGCTGCGGTTTTTAGCAGGTTGTAGGCGATGTTCGCAGCGTCGATATTTGGCAGCACCAGCAAGTTGGCATCGCCAACCAGCGTGCTATTGGGCATGCTGGTTGCACGCGCGGCTCCATTTAGCGCCATATCACCGTGCATCTCACCGTCGACTTCAAGCCACGGCGCCTCCACCCTGAGCAACTCCAGCGTGCGGCGCATCTTCAGCGCGCTGGGCAGGTTGCTGCTGCCGAAATTCGAATGTGACAACAACGCTGCCTTTGGCCGGATGCCAAAACGCATCATTTCTTCCGCCGCCATGACGGTAATTTCCGTCAGTTCTTCGGCGCTGGGGTCGTAGTTGACATGGGTATCGACCAGGAACACTTGCCGGTCTGGAAGTAACAGTCCGTTCATGCAGGCATATATCGGTAGATCCTGTGGCGTGCTGGGACTACCGCCCTGGCGCTTGCCGATGACCTGGTCGACATATGTCAAATGCATCGCGGTTGTTCCCCAGGTGCCGCAGATCATGCCGTCCACGTCACC
>JANNGR010000576.1:0-6688 GCA_031403955.1 Betaproteobacteria bacterium | reverse complement strand
CCCGCGTGCGGCCCCACAACCGCCCAAATCTCGGCGCAAACCGCAGCCGGGGTTGCCCCCCGCCATGGCTTTCCAACACCGCGTGGGCCTGTTTTGGGGCCTCACCCGTAGGGCCGGGGTACCCAAGGGCGCTGGGGGGTGTTGCGCCACTTGCCAAGGCACCAGCCTTGGCTGTGCGTCGCGCCTACCCCAGCACCCTTGGCCACCCCGGCGCGGGCGCATTGGATTGCCTCTCACGCTCTGAGGTTGGGCCGGGCCGGGCGGCCTGGTATACCGAAAAGAAGTCGGTCAGGCCCGTTCAAGGCCGCGCGGCACTACGCAACCAGACCCGAACGCTCGAATTCCCGCCTACATCAGTTGCCTGGCAAGCAACTGCAATCGCGGCGCGATCTCCTTGATCAGCCAGACCCGGTCCGGTGAGCGGCCCTGGAACGAGCAGTTCAGGGCCGCCCGCTCGCCGCGATCGATGAGCCCCAGCGGCACCGCGACGGCCTGCACATCCGGATAGACCTCCCCCACCGATACACAGCAGCCGTAGCGCGGGTATTGCGCGATGTTGCGCATCAACTCGGTGCCATAGTTCTCCCACTCCAGGGGCGCCTTGACACGCAGCTGGTTGAGCAGTGACTCCCGTTCGGCCGGCGCGCATGCCATCAGGTAGGCGCGCCCGATGGCCGTGCCCGCGAGCGAGTGGCTGGTGCCTACGTCCAGTGGGTAGACGCGCTTGTTGTGCGAGCGGATGGCCTCGATGTAGACGATGTTGAGGCGGTCCCGGATGCCGATGGACACCGAGCCGCCCGTGGCTTCGGCCAGCTCCAGCATCAATGGGCGGGCGCGACGGCGGATGCCGAACAGCTCCAGCAGCGGGTAACCCAGCGACAGCACCGCCGTGCCGAGGCGGAATTTGCCCTGGTGCTCCTCCTGCGCCAGGTAACCCATGGCCATCAGGGTATAGGTCAGGCGGGAGACGGTGGCGGTCGGCAATTTCAGACGCTGCGACAAATCCTTGTTTCCCAGCACCGGCTGCTGGGGCGTGAAGCAGCGCAGCAGTTCCATGCCGCGCGCGAGGGTGGTGGCAAATTGCCGGTCACCTTCGTACTCGGGCAGGCTGGCGGGCGCGCGGCGTTTTCGAGGGGTGGTGTTTGTGTTTGACATATCGAAACACTGGCCAATATATCGAAATTGACGATACCTCGCTCCGGGAGCGCCGCATAGACTGCGAATCCACCGACAACACACCAGGAGACATCGCCATGCAACTGAACGACTTGCCCCTGCACGAGATTCCCGCGCTCAGCGGCAACAACGCGCCGGTCGATCGCGAGGACGTGTTCGAGGACTTGGCCGTGATCGGCGCGGTGCCGGCCGACCTGAACGGCATCTATGTACGCAATGGCCCGAACGCCTTCTACCCGCCCGAATGGCGCTACCACGCGTACGACGGCGACGGCATGTTGCACGCGGTGCGTTTTCGCACCGGCCAGGTGGTCTACCGCAACCGCTGGGTGCAAACCGCCGCGCTCACGCAAGAGCAGGCCGCGGGGCACGCGTTATGGAAGGGGCTCAAGGAGCCGTGGCGCGTCGAACGCCCGGATGAGCCGCTCAAGAACACCTCGAACACCGACATAAAGTACCACGCCGGCCGCCTGATCAGCATGTGGTATCGCTCGGGCATGCCCTATGCGGTCGATCCCGATACGCTGGATACCCTGGGCACGTCGGACTTCGATGGCGCCATCAGCCGCATCTCGGCGCATTCGCGCCCGGACGAACACACCGGCGAACTGCTGTTCTTCGACTACAGCCTGAAGGCCCCGTATATGGAGTACGGCGTGGTAGGCCCGGACCGCAAGCTGCGCCACAAGATCGAGGTTCCGCTGCCGGGTCCGCGCCTGCCGCACGACATGGCGGTGACCGAGCACTACACCATCCTGCACGACTTCCCGCTCTGGCCGGACGCCGAGGCGCTGACCAAAGGGCGCTACAAGGTGCGTTTTCACGCCGACCAGCCCACGCGCTTCGGCGTCGTGCCGCGTTACGGGCAAGCCAGCGAGATCCGCTGGTTCACCGCCCGGCCGACCTACATGCTGCACGTGGTCAACGCCTGGGAGGAGGACGACGAGGTGGTGATGGTGGGCACGCCCTACCGTACCTACGAGGGCGCCGATGGGCAGCTCGATGCGCGCCGCCTGGAGCAGACCATCCATTTGCGCCAACGCGATTTCATGCTCTACGAATGGCGCTTCGATCTCAAGACCGGGCAGACCCGCGAGCGCGTGATCGACGACGTGCTCAATACCGAATTTCCGGTCATCAACAGCCTCTACCAGGGCCGCAAGAACCGCTACTCCTACAACGTGCTGTTTCCCCTCGGCGGCCGCGAAGATCCGCGCTTTCCGGGGCTGGTGAAGTACGATCTGACGACCGGCGGCTACGTCGCCTACAGCGCAGGCCCCCAATATTTCTACAACGAACCGGGCTTTGCGCCGCGCGACAAGGCCGAGTCGGAGGACGACGGTTACCTGGTCACGCTGGTGTGGAACCCGGTCGACCTGCGCTCCGAGATCCAGGTGTTCGACTGCAAGGACGCGCGCCTGGCGCAGGGGCCGGTGGCGCGCATCGTGCTGCCGCGCCGGGTGCCGCACGGCTTTCACGCCACCTTCGTCAGCCAGCAGACGCTGGACCGCTGGAAGTAAATCATGATACTGGTTCCGCAGACAAGGATCGACGACTACGTGGGTCGGGGCTGGTGGGGCGAGCGCACCATGGGGGCCCTGTTCCTGGATACCGCCGAACGCCAGCCGCAGCAACTGGCGGTGGCCGATCCGCCGAACCGGCCGGCCATCACCGCCGAGCCGCCACAACGCTGGACCTGGGGCCAGCTGCTGGCGCAAACCGGCCGCTACGCCGCTTTCCTGCACCAGCAGGGCCTGCGCAAGGACGATGTGATCGTGATGCAGTTGCCCAACTGCGTGGAGATGCACGCCGTCTACCTGGCATGCGCCATCAACGGCATCGTCGTCTCGCCCGTGCCGGTGCAGTACCGCGCGCACGAACTGCAGCATGTGCTGCACATGACCGGCGCCCGCATGGCCATTACCACCCGCGCGGTGGGCGCCTTCGTGCAGGCCGAACAGTGGTCGCGGTTGGCGAGTCAGTGCCCGCGGCCGCAGCAGGTCTGGGCGCTCGGCGCCGACGGCACGCAGGCGCTGCCTGCCGGCGTCTCGGCATTGGTGCCGGCGCTGGAGCAAGTAAGCGCCTGGAGTGCCGCATCCATGCGTTCCCACATGGATGCGATCGGCCTGAGCGCGCACGACGTGCTGACCATCTGCTGGACCTCGGGCACGGAAGCCCAGCCCAAGGGCGTGCCGCGCAACCACAACGAATGGATGATCGTTGGCCAGTCGGTCATCGATGCCGGGCAACTGCAGCCCGGCGCGCAGCTGCTGATTCCGTTTCCGTTCGTCAACATGGCCGGAGTGTCCACCAGCCTGGTGGCCTGGCTCATGGTGGGTGGCGCATTGCACCACCACCACCCGTTCGATATCGATGTCTTCAGCGAACAGCTGCGCGGCAACCCGATCGACTACACCGTGGCCGCGCCCGCCGTGTTGAGCATGCTGCTCAAGAACCCCGAGAAGCTGCAAGGTGTGGACCTGGGTCGGCTGCGCCGCATCGGCTCGGGCGGTGGCCCGGTGGCGGAATGGCTGGTCGAACAGTGCGCCGTGCAACTCGGCATCGAGGTAGTGAACTACTTCGGCTCCAACGAAGGCGCCGCACTGTCGTCCACCCCGCAGGATGTACCCGACCGCCGCCAGCGCGCGCAGTATTTCCCGCGCGTGGGCGTGGCCGGCCACAACTGGTCGCTGTCCAACGCGCGCAAGGTCCAGACGCGGCTGGTGAATCTGGACGACGAAAGCGACATCACGGTTGCCGGCCAGGTCGGTGAGTTGCGCTTCAAGGGCCCCACCATCTTCAGCGGCTACTTCAGGGCCCCCGAACTCACCGCACGCGCCTTCGACGACCAGGGGTTCTACAAGACTGGCGACCTGTTCGAGATCGCCGGCGAGCGCCTGCAGTTCTACCGCTTTGCCGGCCGCCACAAGGACATCGTCGTGCGTGGCGGCATGAACATCTCGTCGGAGGAGGTGGAAAACCTGCTGCTGGCCCATCCCAAGGTGCGCGAGGCGGCGGTGATCGGCTGGCCGGACCCGGTGCTGGGCGAGCGGGTTTGCGCGGTGGTGGTGCTGCAGGCCGGGCAGACGCTCGACCTGCCCGAACTGGTGGAGCACCTCAAGCGCGTGGAGCAGGTGGCCGCCTTCAAGTTGCCCGAAAAACTGGTGTTCGTTCCGGTGCTGCCGCGCAACCCCGTGGGCAAGGTGCTCAAGCGTGTCCTGCGCGAGCAGGTGTTGCCGGCTGGCGAGGTGAGTACCGGCGTGCAAACGGCATGAAACCCGTGCTGATGCTGATTCCCGGCATGCTGAACGACGCGCGTGTGTGGTCAGGCGTGATGGCGGCGCTGGCCGACCATGCCGATGTGCGTATTGCCAACGTGACCGCCCAGTCGAGCATCGCCGTCATGGCCGACGATGCCTGGTCGCTGATCGAGGATGTGCCCGACAGCGTGTCCTGCCTGCTGGCAGGTTTCTCGATGGGTGGCTACGTCGCCATCGAGATGCTGGCGCAGCCGCGCCGTGCCTGGCGTGCCGCCGCCTTGTTGTCCACTTCTGCCGAGCCCGAAACCAGCGAAGGTGCAGCCGGCCGGGAGAAGGCCATCGTGGCGCTGCGCGATGACTTTGCGCAGACCGTGCAGACCATTGCGCGCAGGGGCTGCCATTCGAGCGATCCGGCGCTGCAGGAGCGCCTGCGACAGATGATGCTGGACGTGGGTTCCGAGGTCGCCGTGCGCCAGACCCGCGCCATCATGGGCCGCGGCGATCACCGCGAGGCGCTGGCTGCACTGAAGCTGCCGGTGCGCGTGTTGTGTGGCCGCCATGACCGGATCACGCCACCGGCGCTGTCGCAGGCACTGGCGGACTTGATTCCGCAGGCCAACTTGCAACTGGTCGAAGACGCCGGGCATATGCTGCCTTGCGAGCAGGCCCCCACCGTGGCCGACGCGTTGCGCGATTGGCTGAACTGATTCATTGCCCACCCTGGAGACACATGATGCAAAAACGACAATTCCTGCAACTCGGCGGACTCGCACTGGCGCTGGCGACCGGCGTCTCGGCGCGGGCCCAATCTTTCCCGGACCGCCCGGTGCGTGTGGTGGTACCGTTTGCCGCCGGCAACACGCTGGACAACGCCTTGCGTCAAGTGGCCGAGGAGTTCAAGAAGAACACCGGCCAGCCGATGCTGGTGGACAACAAGCCCGGCGGCTCCGGCATCATCGCGGCGCAGGCGGTCATGAACGCCGCGCCCGACGGCTACACGCTGCTGATGACCAACACCAGCATGCTGGCCATCAACCCCTACACCTTCAGTAAGCTGCCCTACGACCCGGACAAGAGCTTTCGCCCGGTCACCGGTTTCCTGGGTGCGTCGATGGTGATGGCCGTCCACGCCAGCGTGCCGGCCAACAACGTCCAGGAGTTCGTCCGCTGGGCCAAGGCGCAGAGTGGCGTTGTGTCCTTCGCGTCGTTCACCGCGGGCAATTCGTCGCACTTCACGGGCGTGATCCTGAACCAGCGCGCCGGCCTGAACCTGGTGCACGTGCCTTTCAATGGCACGCCGCCCGCGGTCCAGAACCTGGTCGGCGGCCAGGTGCATGCCGCGTTCCTACCGGTGATGGCGGTGAAAACGCACGTGGAATCGGGCAAGGTCAAGGTGCTGGCCGTGACCAGCCCGCAGCGCTCGCCGTTGCTGCCACAGGTGGCCACTTTCAAGGAGCAGGGTTATCCGGACCTGGAAATCTATATCTGGTCCGGAATTTCGGCGCCCGCCGGTACTCCCGACGCTGTCATCCAGCGCCTGAATGCCGAGTTCGACCGGGTACTGCGGCTGGCCGACATCCGCGACAAGTGGCGCGCGATCGACTTCGAACCCCTGCCGATGAAACCCGAGGAATTCCAGCGCTTCGTGCAGGCCGACGCGAAACGCTGGTCCGAGGCGGTCCGGATCTCGGGCTTCAAGGCCAGCGAATGACCATCTGCGCCTTGCCCTGGGCGCTGAGCGTGCCTGTGGTGGCTGCCCCCATGTTCCTGATCTCGGGTCCGGATCTGGTGCTGGCGGCGTGCAGGGCCGGCATCGTGGGAGCCTTCCCGACGCCCAATGCGCGGCCGATCGGGGTGCTCGACGACTGGATGAAACGTATCACGGACGGGCTGGCGCGCGCGCGCGATGAGCAGCCCGCGCACACCATCGGCCCGTGGTGTGCCAACCTGGTCACGCACTCGTCCAACACCCGGCTGGCCGAGGATCTGGCGCTGATCGCCAGGTACCGGCCACCGATCGTGGTCACTGCGCTGGGCAGCCCGCGGCCGGTGATCGAGGTGGTGCACGGTTACGGCGGCACGGTGGTGGCCGATGTGATAAACCTCACGCTGGCGTGCAAGGCCGTGGCGGCCGGTGCCGACGGCCTGGCCTGCGTGTCGGCCGGTGCCGGAGGACACACCGGTTTCCTGTCGCCGTTCGCATTCGTCAGCGCGGTGCGCGAATTCTTCGACGGGCTGGTGATCGTGGGCGG
>JANNGR010000575.1:0-1751 GCA_031403955.1 Betaproteobacteria bacterium | reverse complement strand
CGACAGCGAGATTCTGCGCGCCGCGGAGTTGCTGGCCGACGCGAAAGTAGACACCATTGGCTGGAACGGCACTTCGTCCGGCTGGCTGGGATTCGACGCCGACGAGCGGTTGTGCAGGCGCATCACCGACGCCACCGGCATCCCCGCCTGCACCTCGGTGCTGGCGCTGAACGAAATTTTCACGCGCACCGGGGTCAAGCGTTTCGGCCTCGTCACGCCCTACCTAGACGACGTGCAGGCGGCGATCATCAAAAACTATGCGACGGCGGGCTTCGCGTGCGTGGCCGAGCGCCACTTGGGCTTGCGCGACAATTTTTCGTTCTCGCAGGTACCAGCGGACGAGATACGCGCAATGGTGCGGGACGTCGCCTGGAGCCGGCCCGACGCGATCACGATATTTTGTACCAACCTGCGCGGCGCACCGCTGGCCGAAGAGCTCGAAACCGAGACCGGAATTCCAGTCTACGACTCCATCGCCACCGTGGTCTGGAAAGCTCTGCGGCTTGCCGGCGCCAACGCCGGGCGAGTTCGGGGCTGGGGTCGCTTGTTCCATGACCTGAGTTGAGAAATCCCATGGCCGATTTGAACCCCACCGATGAACGCCTGCTGCGGCATGTTATCGGCCTTTCGTCACGCGCCCGTGACAACGGTGACCAGCCGTATGGCGCACTGTTGGCAGACGGCAACGGCGTGGTGCTGCTGGAAGCCGTCAATGCGCAAGTGACTGAGCGCGATTGCACGGCGCATGCTGAACTCAGACTGATGCGCGCCGCCTCGGCGCGATTCGGCCACGCGGCACTGGCTGCATGCACCGTGGTTGCCAGCGGCGAGCCGTGTCCGATGTGCGCCGGAGCGATCTACTGGGGCGGCGTCGGACGGGTTGTCTTTGGCATGTCGATCGCAACCATGACACGACTTGCCGGCCCGGCTGCTGACGAGTTGGGCCTGGGCTGCCGCGAGGTGTTTAATTCTGGTCGGCGGGCGGTCGAGGTCGTCGGGCCGGCTTTGGAGCATGAGGCGTCGCGGATACTCACCGGGCAAGTCGCGCCAGGCACGGCATGACAAGGCTTGACCTGGTACTGCGCAACGGGCGGGTGACCACCGCGTCCGACAGTTTTACCTGCGACATCGGGATTCGCGACGGGCGCGTGGTGGCGCTGGCGCAGGACCTGCCGCCAGGGCTGCGCGAGATCGACGCCGCCGGCCGGGTGGTCACCCCGGGTGGTGTGGACGCCCATTGCCACCTGGACCAGCCGATGGCGCCACCGGCGCGTATGGCGGATGGCTTCGACACCGGCACCCGCTCGGCTGCCTGCGGCGGCACCACGACGGTGATTCCGTTCGCGGCGCAAGTCAAGGGCCAGTCACTGCGCGCGGCGGTGGACTACTACCACCGCCGCGCCAGTGGCCGCGCCCACATCGACTACGCGTTCCACCTGATCGTGAGCGACCCGACACCCGAGGTGCTGCAGGTTGAATTGCCGGCGCTGATTCGCGAAGGTTACAGCTCGTTCAAGATCTACATGACCTATGACGACCTGAAGCTTGACGACGGCCAACTTCTCGATCTGCTGGAAGTAGCGCGCCAACACGGCGCGATGGCGATGGTGCTCGTCTGGAATCCGCAGCAGGACATTGCGCCATTGCGCATTGACCTCCACGCGTATTTCTCGCAGGTCGCCGGAACCCGCTGACAAGCCACTCACTGAAACGCCGGTTGCCAGTACTGGCCTCTGCTCATTCCCGGTAGT
>JANNGR010000574.1:0-2605 GCA_031403955.1 Betaproteobacteria bacterium | reverse complement strand
TCGGGCTGCGCGAACCCGAGCGTGCCGCCGGCGCCACACCCACCAACCCAATCCGGCGCGAGAACCTGAAACGCCTGGGAAGCGCCTACTGGTGGGTGGTGGTTATTGGCGCGTTGTTCACACTGGCGCGATTCAGCGAAGCTTTCCTGGTACTGCGCGCCCAGCAAAGTGGTATCGCCATGGCGTTGGTGCCGCTGGTGATGGTGGCGATGAACCTGGTCTACGCGCTGAGTGCCTATCCGTTTGGCAAATTGTCGGACCGTATGCCACACCACCAATTGTTGGCGCTCGGCCTGTTGGTATTGATAGCCGCCGACCTGGTGCTGGCCAGCGGCAACAGCACAGCCAACGTATTACTGGGCGTGGCGTTGTGGGGCGTTCACATGGGAATGACGCAGGGCTTGCTGGCGACCATGGTGGCCGGCACCGCACCAGCCGACTTGCGCGGCACCGCCTTCGGCTTCTTCAACCTGATGAGTGGCCTGGCGATGCTGGCCGCCAGCGTGCTCGCGGGGTTGTTGTGGGACGGCTGGGGCGCCGCGGCGACGTTTTATGCCGGTGCCGGCTTTTGCGGGTTGACTTTGCTCGGACTGGCCTGGCCCTGGCGCTCAAGCCGCTCGTTCTGACGCCGCCCCGGCAATCTCAGACCAGCGCACAACCCGCCGTGGTGACCACTGCCCCAGCCAGCGCATTCTTCACCTGAACCATCTCAGCCACTATGGAGACCGCAATCTCGGCCGGTGTTTTAGCACCCAGCGCCAGACCCACCGGGCCGTGCAAGCGGGCCAGCTCTTGTGCACTCAAACCGAAGTGCTCGGCCAAGCGCTTCTTGCGCTCGCCCTGGTTGCGTCGTGAACCCAAAGCACCGACATAAAAAGCACTCGATCGCAACGCCTCGATCAAAGCCATATCGTCCAGTTTGGGGTCGTGTGTCAGGGCCACGATGGCAGTGTGGGCATCAGGCACCAGGTCGCGCACTACGTCGTCGGGCATGCCCTCAACATGCCGGATGCCGCTTTTGCCGCTCGCCAGCGTGGCGGCATATTCTTCCCGCGGGTCGCACAGCAGCACCTCAAAATCAAGCATGGCCGCCATCTGCGCGACGGCCTGCGACAACTGGCCGGCGCCAATCAGCAACAGCCGCCATTTGGGACCAAACACAGTGGTCAATGTTGTGCCGTCAAACTGCATCGCTTGCCCACGCACGGCGTCTGACAACACCACCGCGCCACTGGCCAGTGTCAACCTGCGCGCGACCAACTGGTGGCCGGCCGTACGCGCCAGCACTTGCGCTACCCAGGTGGTGTCTTGCAAGGGCTCCTGCACCAGCCGCAAGGTGCCGCCACAAGGCAAGCCAAAACGGGTGGCTTCTTCCTTGCTGACGCCATAAGCGATCATGGCCGGCCGAGAGTCGTGCGACGACCCATGCCGGGTTTTGAAAGCCGCCTTGGTGCGGGCAATCAGATCGTCTTCGACGCAACCGCCGGATACCGAGCCGCTTACCACCCCGTCATCACGCACCGCCAGCAGCGCACCCGGCGGGCGCGGTGCGCTGCCCCAGGTCTCCACTACCGTAACCAGCGTGACCGCATGACCGGCGTTGCGCCAGGCCAGCGCGTCAGCCAGCACACGCAGATCAAGACTTTCCATCAGACCACAATTCGTCCGGCTGGCGTTTTCAAGCCTGTTGTATGGCCTGCGCCGTGATCGGCAACTTGCGCACCCGTTTGCCGGTTGCAACCGCCACGGCGTTGGCTATGGCGGGCGCTATCAGGGCGGTAGCCGGTTCGCCGATGCCGCCTGGTTTTTCCGTGCTCTGAACCAGCACAATGTCGATCTTCGGCACTTGGTGCATGCGCACCAGCGGATAGTCGTGGAAGTTGGTCTGCTGCACGCGCCCATCCTTCAGGGTGATCTCCTGCATCAACGCGGCCCCCATGCCAAATACGATACTTGACTGGATTTGAGCCTCAGCGGTGTCCGGGTTGACCATCTGACCCAGATCGGCCGCAATGGTCACTCGGTGTAAGGTGACTTCGCCGTCCTTGACTGAAACCTCAGCCACCTCTGCAATGTAGGTGCCGTACCCTTCCATAGCCGCAATGCCACGCGCACGACCGGCTGGCAATGGCTGACCCCAACCCGCTTTCTCGGCCGCGAGCTTTAGCACATTTAGCTGGCGAGGATGATTCTTCAGCAATGCCACGCGGTACTGGTAGGGGTCTTTGCCGGCCGTCAGAGCCAACTCGTCGATAAAGCTTTCATGCGCGAAAGCATTCATGTTGTGGCTCACGGCACGCCAGTAACCCATGCGCATACCGGTGTCGTGAATCACCAGGTCATGCTGGGTGTTGGGGATGTCATACAACGCCACGGCAGCTTCAACCATGGCCCCATCCACCTTGTCTTTGGGGAAGCCAAAGGCGCGCTGGGTGACGGATTGCGAGGCGACTTTGAAGTGCAGGGCGACCGGCATGCCTTGCGCATCCAACCCGGCTTTCATCTGGTGAATGGACAACGGTCGGTAATAGTCGTGCGTCGTATCGTCTTCACGCGACCACACCAGTTTGACCGGCCGGCCCACGGCTTTGGAAATCTGCGCCGC
>JANNGR010000573.1:0-3862 GCA_031403955.1 Betaproteobacteria bacterium | reverse complement strand
CCTGCTCGGCCTTCTCGCGCGAGGCTTCGAGCATGAAGTCCGTGCGGCTCTTGCCCTGCAGCCGGGCTGCGCGGTCAATCAACTCCCGCTGGGCCACGGGCGTGCGCAAGTTAATGACAGTGGACGATGTCGGGCTCATGGATCGATTCTAGCCAATGTGTGGACATTGTCCATACAAAACCTGACGCCGAGGAGCGGAGCCGTACAGGCGTACGCTGACGAAAGATTCACTACCTCAGTGAAACTTCGGCGGCTGCTCGCCCATGTCCCAGAACAGGCCAGTCATCATCTGCAGCCCTTCACGGATGATGAAGTCCAGCACATGCTCGTTGGGCGCGTGTTGTGAGCAACTGGCATAGGAATGCGGCACCCAGATGGTGGGAACGCCGATTATGTCGGTGAAGACGTCGTTGGGCAGGGAGCCGCCCAGGTTGGGCACTACCGCGGGCTTGCGGCCCAGGGTCTCGGTGAGCGATACCACCGCCCACTGCACGGCCGGATGGTTCGGGTCCAGCCGGGTCGCGTTCATGATCTCGTGGCTGGGTCCGACCACCTTGACGGCGTCAAAGCCGCGCGAGTCCAGGTGTTTGCGCAAGGCGGGAATGAAGCCCAGTGGGTCTTTGTCGACGGTGAAGCGGATCTGGCAATGCGCCTTGGCGCGGGGCGGCACGGCATTCACGGGACGTTCCGGGTTGCCGGTACTCATGGCCAGAACTTCAAAGGTGTTCCAGGCAAACACCTTCTCCGACTCGGTCAGCCCGCGTTCGCCCCACCAGGTGTTGATTTCGGGTCCGTCAGGGCCTGGGTCGACCACCACGTCGGTCAGGGCGCGCCGCACCGAATCCGGAATACGCTCGGGCAGGATATCGCGCGCCAACACATGGCCCTTGGCGTCGATGATGGAGGCGATGGCATGGCACAACACCACGCCGGGGTTGGCCAGCAAACCGCCCCAGTTGCCCGAGTGATGTCCACCCTCGCGCAGATCGACCACCAGATCGAAGTTGAGCGCGCCGCGCGTGCCCATGAAGATGGTCGGCGTCCGCGGGGCCAGGCGCGGACCGTCCGAGCCGATCAGCAAATCGGCCTTTAACAGGTCACGATTCAGACGGGCAAATTCATGCAGTCCGGGCGAGCCGATTTCCTCGCCAGTGTCGATCATGAACACCGAGTTGAATCCCAGCTTGCCGCGTGTTTTCAGCACGGCGCGCAAGGCGGCGATGTTGATGGAATGCTGGCCCTTGTTGTCGGCCGTGCCACGGCCGTAATAACGCTCGCCTACCTGGGTGAGCTTCCAGGGGCTGAGGCCTGTCTTCCACTGTGAATCAAGGCCCCTGATCACGTCCCCATGGCCATAGGTCAGCACGGTGGGGAGTTGGGCGTCCTCGATGCGTCGCGCCACCAGAAACGGGGCGGCGACGCCCGCGGGGTTGTCGAGTATGTGAATCTCATAACCCATCTGCTGCAGCACCGGACCGATTTCCTCGGTGAGGTAGGTGCGCAAAAAGGGGTGGGACTCGGGGATCTGGCTCTCGGTCTTGATGGCGACCCGACGCGCCAGGTCCTGCATGAATTCGCCGCTGTCAAAGTGCTGGGAGATGTAGTCCATGGCTTGTTGTCGCGACATCCTGTGCTCCAGTTGCAGTGTGTAAGAAGGGCAAGCGAGTCATGCTAACGTGACGGGCGAGGTTGTCAATCAAGGCTGAATCGGCGCGGGTTGATTGTCCAGCAACTGGCCCGCACTCCGGGTCACGGCCAACAAGAATTCCTGCCGGATCGCGGAGCAAATGCCGGTCGTCGCGAAGCGCGGTCAACACCTCCTGCGGCGACGCTTTGAGGACTCGCTAATGCGTTTGTGGACCGGGCTCGTTTAGGGGCGAACAGGTTAAGCGCAGTTCCGCCCTTGATCGCGAACTGGCCGGATGCGAAGACCGTGGGTGCGATCGCCAGCAGCAACCGGACGGTGTCGATGTAGTTCTGGTTCATGGCCGCTTGAGGTCCAGGCGCTCACCGGATCGGGTGACGGCGACCCACCGCGCTCCTCCACCGATGCGTTCGCTGTGTCCGCTCGCCGTCGTCGCCCAGGGCAGCTTGATTTCGGAAGCAAGGGTGGCAGCCAGGCGCAAGACCTTGATACGGGTCGTGTGCCGCAGCAGCTCATCGAGGACTTTCTCGCGCAGAGCAGGCAGGCTCTCGACCAGTTCCCGGGTCTCCGTGAGCGACTGCGCCTTGCCGACGTCGCTGAGCAACTCCAGCATCGCCCGTTCAGGGACCGATACCATGACCCGCGGGTCGCCCGCCGGCAGCGGCTGCAAGCCGAATGCCGCGGGCAGCGTGTCGTCGAACATCTGGCTGGCCTGGTATTGAGCCTGGAACCGCTGCGTGAACCATTCGGGCAAGCGCCGGGGCCTGTCGCCCCACAAGCTGAGGTGCTCGCGGAACGCGATGTTCTGGCGAACCCCCCGCCAAGCGAGGGCGGTCTTGCTGCCGACGTGGAAGCCGGGCGTCTGCGTCGACAGGAATGCCAGGCTGCCATCGCGTGTGAGCGTGTCGCCCGGCAGCATATACACGCCGCGCGCCAGGTGTACCAGCCAGCCGCTGCGGGCCAAGGCCGAAGCGCGGAAAGCGCTCAGACCTTGCGACTGCAAGGCAGCGGTGCTCAGCGGCTCACCTCTGGGCAGGCGCGCCAATAAGTCCTTGAATGAAACCGGAAGGGCAGTTGCGTTCACACGACAACTGTAGTAAGTTTTTTATCCATCTGCAAGGCGTAAAGAATAAAAAAATTCACACAGTTGAACCAACCAGACAACAGCGTGCGCTGGATCATTCATGCGTGCGTGTCCGACAGAACGACTGTTCCCTTCCCGTGTCGCCTCTGCGGCGTGGTCTCGGCACAAGATCTCAGACGCCAACGATCCTCTCGGGTTGCTGCAATGCCTTGTGCACCTGGGCCAGCACCGCGGCCTCGATTTCCAGGCCGGCAGCGGGCCGATGTTGGGACGGGAGGGACCACATGTCGCACCGACTGATTGGCATTTTTCCAGGTAGGGCACGTGGTACCGATACAGTTTGCCGTTCTTCTTCTGCGTGTACGTCGAATTACGTCGTTGCCACGGTTTGACTATTGCCGGACCGTCCTACCTCCGCCACCCAACACAAGATATTCACCAGCGCCATCTGTTCTGGCGTTTGGCACTTGATTGCCAGCAGCGCCGGATTGGCGATCACGATTGCCAGGCACTTGGCGCGCGACACAGCAACGTTGAGGCGATTCTTGCTGTACAAGAACTCGATATTACGCGGCAGGTCCTGTTCACTGGAGGTCGTCATCGACACGATTACCAATTCGGCTTCCTGACCCTGGAATTTGTCGACCGTGCCGACCCGGGCACCGACGGGAAGCGCGCGCCGGAGCATGTTGACTTGCACGTTGTAAGGTGCCACCACAAGGATATTGCGCTGCGCCATGGCGTGTTGGTGACTGTCCTTGTCGGTGCAGCGCTGCAGCATGGCACTCGCGTACAACTCGCGCACCAGTGCGACCTCGGCTTCGCTGCCCTGCGAGCAGCCGGAATGCTCAATCGGCGCATGCACGATGCCCGCGGGCCGCAGCAGCGGGTGGGCGTTTGCGCAAAGCACCAGAGTCCGCTGGCAATTTCCAGCTGCAGGCTCGAGCCGCCCTTCGTAGACCGCGTCTGAGATGAAGCGGCACACCATAGGATGCATGCGATAACTGGTGGCAAGAAATATTCCCCGGTCCGGCGCGATGGTCGATGCGCCGTCCAGCAGGTAATCCAGCGCCGAGTCGCCCGAGCGCCCCGGGTGCACGCCCTGGACTGGCTGGCTCAGTTGCATCTGGTCG
>JANNGR010000572.1:0-4001 GCA_031403955.1 Betaproteobacteria bacterium | reverse complement strand
CCCGGCGTAACCGACGGTCAGGTTCAGGCCCATGGTGGCGATGATGAACACCAGCCAGTAGGTCAGCAGGTAGATGCCGTAGTTCTTCAGGAACTGGGGTACGACCAGCATCAGGGCAGCGATGACCAGCATCGCGATGGTTGACTTCTTCATACCTTTCTCTCTTCTTTTTTGCCCAGCAGGCCCTGCGGCTTGAACAGGATCACGACCATGAAGATCACCAGCGCCACCGCGTCTTTATAGGCCGGAGAGATGTAGGCCGCGGCCAGGTTCTCGCACACACCGACGATCAGGCCGCCGAGCAGCGCGCCCCGCGAATTGTTGAAGCCACCGATGATGGCGGCGAAAAACGCCTTGTTGCCGAGCGACTCACCCATGTCGAACTTGGCCAGGTAGGTCGGCGTGACCAGCAGCGCGGCCGCCACCGCCAACACGGCATTGATGGCAAAGGCGTAGAAAATCATGCGCGGCACGTTGATGCCCAGCACCGACGCGCTCTCGGTGTTTTGCGCCACCGCCTGCATGGCCCGGCCGGTCACGGTCTTGGTCATGAAGGCCTGGGTCGCGAACACCAGCGCCAGCGCCAGCACGAAGGTGCCGACATCCGACAGCGTGATGGTGACACCGGCGACGTTGTACAACTTGTCGGCAAACAGGCTCGGGAACGGATGCGCCTCGGCGCTGTAGCCGGCCCGTACCCCATTGCGCATCGCAATCGACAGGCCAATGGTGGCCACCACGATCGGCATCATTCCGTACTTGAACAGCGGGTCCACGATGCCGCGCTTGAACACCCAGCCCAATACGACGACGGCCAGCACGACCGAGAACACGAAGCTGACCAACAGCGGAGCGCCAAACGACATGAAGGCCAGCATCATGAACGCGGGCAACATGACGAATTCACCCTGCGCGAAATTGATCGTGCCGCTGGCTTGCCAGAGTAGGGTAAAGCCGAGGGCGGCCAGCCCGTAGATGGCCCCCGTGGCCAGGCCGCTGAAGAAAAGTTGAAGGAAGTCGGTCATGGTGCCACTACGTCAAAAAGTTACGCCAGGGCCTTACTTCTTGACCGCGACCGCCGGCGCGCCCAGCGGCGGCAGCGTCGCCACCACTTCCTGTTTTCCGTTCTTCACTTCCACCAGGAAACTCTCGCGGTCCAGGTCGCCATTGGCGTCAAAACTCACGTCCATCAAGATGCCGGGTTGGTCAACCGCCTTTACCTTTAGCGTGTGCATGGCAGCGGCGAACGCCTTGCGGTCGAGTTTGCCAACCTTCTCGATGCCGGCCTTCAGCGCGTAGATGCCGGAGTAACCCTTCATGCCGTTGTGGTCAGACACATACTTGTATTCCTTCTCGAATTTGGCACGGAAGGCGCGGATGGCTGGCAGCGGCGCGTCCACCGTCAGGCCCACATGCGCAATGGCACCATTGGCCGCTTCGCCAGCCAGCTCGATCACTTTCTGGCCGGTGAGCGTGGTCTCGCCGATCACCGGCTTGGTCCAGCCCTGCTTGCGCAACTCGCGCAGCATGCGGGCCGATTCTTCTTCGTTCGAATACGCGAACACGCCGTCGGCGTTGCTCTGTTTGGCCTTCAGCACGGCGGCGGAAAAGTCCACCTGGCCGGCGTCGGTAGAGATTTCCGCGACCACCTTGGTACTGGATTTTTCCAGCGCCTTCTTGATCATGTCCAGGCCGCCCTTGCCGAAGTCGTTGTTGACGTAAATTATGGCCAGCGTCTTCAGTTTGGCCTGTTCGCTGATGTAGCGCGCCACCTTGGGCATCGCGGTAGCCTGCGTGAAGCTGGTGCGAAATATGTACGGGTTGCCTTGCATCGTGATGCTGGCCGCCTCGCCACCGGTGAAGTTGGGTATCTCGGCCTTGCGGCTTTCGGCCATGCTGACCATGATGGAACCGGAGAATACCGGCCCGAAGATCGCGAACACGCCGTCATCCACGGCTTTTTGTGTCAGGCCCTTTGGCAACGCCGGGGTTGCTTTGGGTGTCCGACGTGACGGTCTCGATCTTCTTGCCCAGGATGCCGCCGGAGGCGTTGATTTCCTTGACCGCCAGCTCGACGCCGTTCTTGAAGTTGGTGCCGGCGGTGGCACCGCCGCCCGACAGCTCAACTATGTTGGCGATCTTGATCGTGTTCTGGGCAAAACCAGTGCTGGCGCCGGCCAACAAGGCGCAGGCAGCCAACAGTTTGAGAGTGGTTCGTTTGTGCATGAGGGTGTCTCCTAATTTGCTTGAAGGTCAGGCTGGGTAAATCGTGTTGCGGATAAAGTCCGCGTCCTTGCGCAGCACCGCCGCAGCATCGGTGAAGCCAAAAAAATCCAGATACAAATGGGTTTGCAAAATCATCATCTCGAAGCCCGGTTGCGCCACCAGTCCACGCGCGCGCGCCGCCCGCACGACCGGTGTGGGCTGGTTCTTCATCAGTATGTCGACCAGGGCGGCATGTGGCTCCATGCAACTGACGTCACAAGGCATGGGATCGGATGTTTGCAGGCCCAGCGGCGACGCGTTTATCACCAGATCAAACCCTGCCGGGTGGTTGTTGTCTACCGCAATAACCCTTGCCCCGGCTGCGCTGCGCAGGCGTGTAGCGACGGCTTGCGCGCGGCCAGCGGCCGGATCGAAAAATGCCAACTCGGCCACCGCGGAAATCAACGAAGCACCGATTGCGGCCGCCGCGCCGCCGGCACCCAGCACCAGCACGCGTTTGCCGGCGTAGCCGATATTGAAGTAATCAAGCGAGGCGACAAAACCCTCACCGTCGAACAATCCGCCTTCGATGCGGCCTTGTGGCGTGCGGCGCAGCGCATTCACCGCACCGGCGACACGCCCGAGTTGGCTGCATTCATCCAGCACTTGCATGATCGGTGTCTTGTGCGGAATCGTGACCCACATGCCCTTTATGTTTTTGGCCATGAAGGCTGTCTTCACGAAAACATTCAAGTCTTGCGGCGCCACATGTACCGGCACCAATACGGCGTCGATTCCCAGCCGCGCAAAGATCAGGTTGAACGACTCAGGCGCACGCACCTGCTCGACCGGGTCGCCCAAAATCAGGTAGACGTCGGTGGTACCGGACACTTCGGGCATGGAAGTTGGATTTAAGAGCATGAATGTTCGTTAATCGATCAAATTGCAGATTTCAAGACGGAATTTATCGTACTTGTACGAGAATTAAAAGGATTATCTGGCCTAAGTGATCGTTTATCGATCTACTATGTTCGATCATCGATCTAAATCAGGGTTACTACTTAGGTCGAGAGGGTTCGGTGTTCTGCAAAATCGGCGCATGAAGACATCTGGCGCCGCGCCTCTGGAAAAACGCGACTGGATCGCTGGGCTGGAAAAAGGCCTGTCGATCATTGAAGCCTTTGACGACGCGAATGCCCGCCTCACCCCGAGCCAGGCCGGCGTGCGTTGCGGCTTGACCCGCACCGCCGCGCGCCGTTACCTGCTGACACTCGCACATCTGGGCTACGTGGCAAGCGACGGCAAGTTGTACTGGCTCACGCCGCGCGTGTTGCGGCTGGGGCAAAGTTACCTCGAGTCGGCGCGATTGCCGCGCATCGTGCAGCCTTTCCTGCAACGTATCACCGCCGGCACGCAGGAGATCGCGTATGTGAGTGTGCTGGACGGCGACGAGACCGTGTACATCGCGCGTAACGGCTCCAACCGCAGCATGAACACCGGCTTTGTGCTTGGCGCGCGTGTGCCGGCGCAAGTCACCGCCGCCGGCATGTTGATGCTGGCCATGGGCGAGGCGCAAGTTTTGGAGCAATGGCTGCAAACCAAGGCGCTGAAAGCCTACACCTCGCACTCGATCACCAGCAAGGACCGTTTTCGGGTCGAGTTCGCGCGCATCCGGGCCAACGGCTGGGCGATTTCGGAGCAACAACTCGAACTCAATTACCGCGGCGTCGCCGTGCCACTACTGGACCGCAACGGCGACCTGGTTGGTGGCCTGAACGTATCGATGCCGATGGGCC
>JANNGR010000571.1:0-16825 GCA_031403955.1 Betaproteobacteria bacterium | reverse complement strand
GCCGAGTCGGTTGTGGCGCGCTGCCGCGTAGATGCCGACGGTCAGCGCCAACGCCGTGGTCAGCACCATGGCCATGAGTGCCAGCGGCACCGTCACGGCGAGCCGTTCGACCACCAACTCAATCACCGGCGAACTGTAGGCATAACTGTCGCCCAGATTACCCGTCAACATACCGGTGACCCAGTGCCAATAACGTTCCATTGGTGGCCGGTCGAGTCCCAATTTGCGGGCCAATGCGCGCACCGCATCGGGCGCCGCATCCGGGCCCATCATCAGCTGGGCTGCGTCTCCTGGCAGTATTTCCAGCACCAGGAACACCACCACCGAGGCGCCGATCAGCGTGGCAACCAGCGTCAGCACACGTTTAAGAAGGAACAGGCCCATCAGAATCAGTCAATACAACCGCGGGCCGGTTTTGTTCGGGCTCGATCCGGGCCGGCCATTAGCATGAGGCCAGCAGGGTTTAGCGCGGTTGGCATTCGAAGGCTGGGATAATTGCGCCTATATCCGCTGGGTTTGGCGGCAACCGTGGGCAAGCAATGGCTTTGATCATTACCGACGAGTGCATCAATTGCGATGTTTGTGAGCCCGAGTGCCCGAATGACGCGATCTTCCTGGGGCAGGAGATTTATGAAATCGATCCGCACAAGTGTACTGAATGCGTCGGCCACTTTGACCAGCCGCAATGTGTGCAGGTCTGCCCGGTGGCTTGTATCCCGGTAAATCCGGCATTCGTCGAAGACCAGGATTCGCTGTGGCGCAAGTACCGCCGTTTGCAGGCGGTTGTGCCGCCCGTAGCCGTCAAGTGAGTCTCAAGTAAGTTCCCGCGCCGGTCAGATTTTGGCCGGTTCGCCGGAGTTCAGCGCAGGTGGCTTGGCGCCGGTTTTGCTGCTGGCATTCTTCGCCTTTTTCTTTTCTGGCGGAACACCAGCGGTGAAGTATTCAGGGGGTTTCTTTTTCTGTTTGGGTTTTGGCGATTTGACTCGCCGGCACAGGCAGCTTCGGTGCTTTGGCGACCGGTGCCTTTTCCAGCGCCAGTCGCGCTTTTTCCATCTTGTCAGCGCTTTTTGCCGCCTGGGCGGCAGCGGCGTCGGCCTGGGCCTTTTGTGCCGGTGTGCGGTTGTCGCTGGCCTCAACCGCTACGGCGCCGGGGCAGGGCACCTGGCTGTATACATTGCCGCATTTGTAGACAGTCTGCCCCCATGCCGGCGTCCAAAGCGAGGCAATGGACAGCAGTACAACGGCAACCGGCGTCAGATGGTTATGCATGATGTGGTCCCATATTTTCGTGTTGATTGTCGAGCGCTGCAGTATTACCCGGTGTCAGGTGGCCCGGGTTCGCGTCGCGGTTTGGTATGCAGCAACATGGTGGCCTTTTCCATTTCACCGCCCAGAAGGAGCGGCAACGCCTTGAGCGAGCGGGTGATGCAGGCTTCAATTGCCTGCTGGTGCTCGGCCGGTGGTTTCTTGAGCACCCAGTTGATCACTTCGGCCTTCACTCCGGGGTGGCCGATGCCGAGCCGAAGCCGCCAGTAATCGTCGCTACCCAAGTGTTCATGGATATCGCGCAGCCCGTTGTGACCGGCGTGGCTACCGCCGCGTTTCAGTTTGAGCTGGCCGGGCACGATGTCGAGCTCGTCATGCGCAATCAGGATCTCATGCGGCAATATCTTGAAAAAACGTGCCAACGCGGCAACCGGGAGACCCGACAGATTCATGAACGCCTGCGGCTTGAGTAACCACAAGGGTTGACCGTTGATGGTCGTTCGCGCGACCAATGCCTGGTAAGCCCTGTCTGGCATCAGCGTGACTTTCAGATCAAGAGCCACCGCGTCCAGCCACCAGAAACCGGCGTTATGCCGAGTTGCCTGGTACTGTGGGCCCGGGTTTCCAAGACCGACAAACAGCTTGATCATGGGCAAATTATCATGGCAAGGGCAGTTCGCGGCTGTCGTCACAGGGTCAAAATAGAACGGCCCACCAGGGTGGGCCGTTGACTGACCGACAAGCGAGATTACTTCTTGCCAGCCGGAGCTTTCGCGGCCGGAGCTTTTGCAGCCGGTGCCTTGCCGGCCGGAGCTTTTGCGGCCGCTGCCTTGCCCGCTGGTGCGGCCTTTGCGGTTGGCGCGGCTTTCGCATCGGCGGGTGTCGTTGCGGCCGCCTCCGCCACTGTGGCTTCCGACGCTTCAGCCGCGGATGTGACGACCGACACCACTACCGGATTCTCCTTGCCGCGGGTGACGGCAGAGACGCCCTTGGGCAAAGCCACGTCCTTCACATGTAATGACGCGCCCTTTGTCAGTGCGCTCAGATTAACCGCAATGAATTCTGGCAGGTCCGCCGGCAAACAGGAAATATCGAGTTCGGTCATTACGTGGTTTACCAGGCAATGGTCGAGCTTGACCGCTTGCGATTCTTCTTCTCCACTGAAGTGCAGCGGCACTTTCATATGCAGCCGGGTGTTGGCCTCAACACGCTGAAAATCGGCGTGTAATATGAGTTGCTTGAACGGGTGCATTTGCACGTCACGCAATAGAACCTTGCTGGTCGTGGCATTGAATTCCATGTCCAGAATGGTGGAATGGAAGGTTTCCTTCTTCAAGGCATGCAACAAGGCGTTGTGGTCGAGTTCGACCAATTGGGGTTGACCCGTGCCGCCATAAACAATGGCCGGTGTACGGCCCGTGATGCGGAGACGGCGGCTCGCACCCGTCCCCTGCTTGGCGCGCTCAAAAGCGACGAATTTCATTTTTCTCTCCTGGTAGAGTCCACCGCGACCAGTGTGACTCCGGTTTAAAAAGACCTCCGCACCCATGACGCGGTGCATCGGCCCACTTTTGTCCCGATCAGCGGAAACTTTCGAAAAGCTTCAGAAAAGATTCTCCTGATCGGAGAACAAACTCATCACTGAGTCGCCCTTGGCAATGCGCTGGATCGTTTCGGCGATCAACGGTGCAACGGTCAACTGGCGAATCTTTCGGCACTCCTGCGCCGCCCTGCTCAGCGGGATGGTGTTTGTCACCACCACTTCGTCAAGCGCGTTTCCTTGCGCGATGCGTTCGATTGCCGGACCCGAGAAAATCGGGTGCGTGCAATACGCATAAACTTTCCTGGCGCCACGTTCCTTCAGCACTTCGGCGGCCTTGACCAGGGTGCCGGCAGTGTCAATCATGTCGTCCATCACGACGCAGTTGCGGCCTTCGATTTCACCAATCACGTGCATCACTTCGCTCACGTTGGCCCGTGGCCGGCGTTTGTCGATGATCGCAAGGTCGCAATTAAGTTGTTTGGCCAGCGCCCGTGCGCGCACCACGCCGCCGACGTCAGGAGACACCACGATCAGGTCTTCGTACTGCTTCTGGCGCAAGTCCCCCAACAACACGGGCGAGGCGTAAATATTGTCCACCGGAATGTCGAAAAACCCCTGGATCTGGTCCGCGTGCAAGTCCATCGTAAGCACCCGCGCGACCCCCACCGTTTCCAGCATGTTGGCGACGACCTTGGCCGTGATCGGCACCCTGGTAGAACGCGGCCGGCGGTCCTGCCGGGCATAACCGAAATACGGAATTACCGCGCTGATACGTTCTGCCGACGCCCTTTTCAGAGCGTCAACCATGATTAGCAACTCCATCAGGTTTTCATTTGTCGGCGCGCAGGTACTTTGCACGACAAACACATCGCGGGCCCGCACGTTTTGATTGATTTCGACCGTCACTTCGCCATCCGAGAAACGGCCTACCGTTGCGGCCCCCAGAGAGATACCGAGGTGCATCGCAATGTCGGCCGCCATGCGCGGATTCGCATTGCCGGTAAAAACCATGAAATCAGGTGGTTGAGTGGCCTGCATGTGCATCCCAGCGATCCATTAAGGTTTGTGCCGGACCGGTAAACCTCCGGTACCGTCAACATGTTTGGCAGGGGAGGAAGGATTCGAACCTTCGCATGCTGGAATCAAAATCCAGTGCCTTAACCAACTTGGCGACTCCCCTACTCGGGTTGGCAGCTAATCGCCACCTACCGGCAAATCATCGCTGGGTGCCCATCCCACCAGAGGATGAACATCCAAACCACTACACCACCGGACCTGAAATGCATTTGGCGCATCGCACAACGCAATATCCGCCGGTGCCCACGCAAAGACCGCATTCCCTGAGCCCGTCATTCTGCCCAGTAACCGGTTTGCGGCAAGCCATTCAAGGCCCTGAGTGACTCCTGGGTCAAGCCTTTGCGCGACGGCTTGCAGATCGTTGCGTCCAAAACCAACCGGGTTTTCAGCAAAGCCTGAAATTGTAACTGCTTCAGTGTCTCTTTTTAGCGCTGCGTCGGAGAAAACCGGTTCGGTCCGCAGTCCGCCCGGTGGTTTGACAACCAGGTAGCGCGCACTGGCCAGATTCAATGGCGCAATCTTCTCGCCTATACCCTCAACCCAGGCATTGCGCCCAGCCAAAAAGAAAGGTACGTCCGCGCCAAGCGCAAGCCCGATGCGCGACAGCCGTGCCAGCGGCAGGTTCAGCCGCCACAAACGGTTCAGTGCCAATAGACATGATGCGGCGTCGGACGAGCCTCCACCCATGCCGGCTTGCGAAGGGATAACTTTTTGCACGCCTATGTGTACCCCGTGGTGAGTGGCGGTGGCGGCTTGCAAGGCTTTTGCGGCGCGCACTATCAAGTCTTCGTCGGGCAGTGCCAGTCCTAAATCCTCACGGCTAATAACGCCGTCGCGGCGCACTTCAAAGTGCAGCTTGTCGCACCAGTCAATCAAAACAAATGCGGACTGAAGCAAATGGTAGCCATCCGCCCGTCTACCGGTGACATGCAGGAATAGGTTGAGCTTGGCGGGAGCGGGAACGTCATACAGCGACTTCATGGCAGGGTGACAACACGTCGCGGTGTTATTCAAGCACCAGGCGCATTTCCACTGGCGGTGGCGGCACGGTTCTGCGTGCGACCAGCCGCCCGCCGGAGAGTTCGCGCAGATCGGCTTGCCAGCCGGCGGCGCTGGCATTTTCGCCCGCCAGCCACAAGAAAATGCTCGCAACCGGCAACTCGGTTCCGGTCGCGTAACGCGTCAATGCGTCCAGAGAGTCAAAACTGCGCTCTTTGCCCTCCCAGCGCAAGCGTGCGTCGCCGGGTGTCCACGCCAATTGGGCGAGGGTTGCGCCGAATGGCGAATAAAGCGACAGCTCCCCGCTTTGCGCGTTCCCCTTGAGTTCAAAGCCGGCTGTGAAGGACTGCACCTGATTCGAGTCCACGCGCAAGGCCATCCGACCGGTCCACGATGGTGCTGGTGGTCCAGCCTGATTGCCGGGGTGCGGCAACTGGGCACATCCGCCCAACAAAATCAAAGTACTGGCCAATGCCCCGAACAATTTGCCAGAGCCTTGCATTACAACGCGACACGCAGACGTTTGAGAGTTTCAAGCAGCGTTTCATTTTCGGCATTGAGTGCCATGCCTTCTTTCCAGACGGTTAGCGCCTGCGCACGATCCCCCATGGTCCACAGCACTTCTCCGAGATGTGCCGCGATCTCCGCGTCCGGTTTGTCCTTGAACGCTTGCTGGAGGATACGCAGGGCTTCGGGCAGGTTCCCGCTTCGAAACTCAACCCAGGCCAGACTATCCAATATGTAAGGATCGCCGGGCGCGTATTCGAGCGCTTTCTGCACCAACTGCCTGGCCTCAGGCAGACGAATGTTGCGATCGGCCAGCGAGTAACCCAGCGCGTTATACGCATGCTGGTAATCCGGTTTGGCTTCAATAACCAGGCGCAGCAAACGTTCCATTTCGCTCAGATTGCCCAACTTTTCGGCCAGCATGGCCTGGTCGTACAACAGGTCCATATCTTGCGGACTACGTGTCAATACATCCTTGATCAGCTCATATGCGACGCGGTACTGTTTGTTGTCGCGCAATAGCTGCACTTCGGCGCTGATCTTCATGCGCGCATCGGCCGGGCCTTTTTCGGGCAACGCCCGAAGCAAAGCCCGCGCCTCCTCGATTTTTCCCTGTCGCGCCAGAATCGTGGCGCGGCGCGTCTGCACGCTGAGCATTTCCTCGGGGTTGTCGATGCGGTCCAACCAGGTTTGGGCCGCCACGTAGTCCTTCTTTTGCCCGGCGATCTCCGACAGCCGCAGGTATGCCTGCGTCAGGCCGCGATTGGCGTCCGTGGAGGTCGAGTCGGTGGGCTTCGCCGATTCCAGCTCGATGAAGCGGCGCAAAGATTGCTCCGCGGCGACAGACTGTTTGTTTTGTTGCTCAAGAGTGCCCTTGACAAGCCACGCCGGCGCGTAATCCGGCTTCTCGTTGGTCACGGCCTGAAGCTGCACGGCGGATTCGGCGTAGCGCTGGGCGTTGAGCAGGGCACGGGCGTAATCCATTCTGACTTCGATCTTTGGCTGGCCCTCAAGGTATTTGCGAATGATGGCCTCTGCCTGCGGATATTTCGGGTCCATCAAATTCAACGCGACGATGGCTGGTCCTTCGACCTTGGGATCGAGTGTCTGGCCGCGTTTCGCGGCTTCAAGGGCTCCCGCCGGATCGGCGGCGTCGATACGCATGCGGCCTATCGTCGTCCAGGCCGCTGGCCCGAGCATGCGATCGCCAAGGTAGTCCGTAACGGCCTGTTCAACTATGTTGGCAGAGAGCTTCTTGTCGGCAGTGCGCGCAAAAAAACGTGGTATGGCGTTGATCGCCGCGTCACGCTCGGTGTTGTCAGCCAGGGTAAGCTCGCGTTTGAGTGGCTCCAGCGTCTCGGTAATCCGGTTCAAACCGATCAGGATCTGAAGCAGGTAGCGGTTCGCGTCGCGCGAGTCTGGCTTGGACTGGCGCCAGGCCCGCGCGGCTTGCAGCGCGGATTCACCCGAGCGCGCCTGCAGCGCAATGTCTGCCGCGCGCCTGAATAAGCGCGCATCGCTGGTCTTTCTTGCCGCATCGAGAATCAGCGAGTAACCGACTCCCGGCTCGCCGCCAATCGCGTTCAGCTCCCCGAGCAGCAGTTGGTAAAACAACTCGCCATCCAGGGAAGAGTTGGGCTCTGCGCCGGCTTGCGTGTTCTGGCTTTGTGAATAAGCAGGGTTTACGCCAATCAAGGCGAGCAGCACGACAAGTGCTTTTAGGCGGAAAGATCGGAGCATCAAACCATAATAATCCAAGCTGGCCCCAATTGTCCCAAGGACAATCGTTAACCATGCCCGAATTGCCCGAAGTTGAAGTTACGCGTCTGAGCTTCGCCGCTCGCATCGCCCAGGCACGGGTGGTTTCGGTGATGGTGGGCAAGCCGTTGCGGTGGCCTTTGGGATGTCCGCCATCGACGCTTGTCGGGCAATCGATACTGGCGGTGCGCCGGCGCGGGAAGTATCTGTTGCTTGACATGGACAATGGATTGTTGCTGGTTCATCTGGGCATGTCGGGCAGTTTGAGTTTCGCCACTGACCTGCCACCGGGCGGTGCCCATGACCATTTCGAGTTGCTGACCACACACGGCAGTTTGCGCTTGCACGACCCGCGCCGGTTTGGCGCCGTCGTGTTCGCCGCGCACGAGCAATCTCCAATGGCGCACAAACTTCTCGGCAAATTGGGCATGGAGCCGCTGTCCGTGGCGTTCGATCCGCTGCTGTTCGAGCGTGGTTTGAAGGTGCGCCGCGCGGCAATCAAACAAGTCTTGCTGGCTGGGGATTTGGTGGTCGGGGTCGGCAATATTTATGCCTGTGAGGCGCTGTTTCATGCCGGGATCAGGCCGACCGTGCGCGCGGCAAGCCTGAGCCGTGCGCGCGCGGCCAAGTTGCATCAGGCAGTGCAGGAGGTTCTTGCGCGTGCGGTTCAACGTGGTGGCAGCACGTTGCGCGACTTTTCGAATGCCGACGGCGATGCGGGCCATTTTCAGCTCGAAGCCATGGTTTATGGCCGCGCCGGTCTGAGCTGCAAAGTGTGCGGCACGGCCATCAAATCGATTCGGCAAGGCCAACGGTCGAGTTTTTTCTGCCACAAATGCCTGAGAAACTGAACGCGGCGGCGCTGCTCGATGCTATATTGAAACTCTTGCGGAGGAATCTTGAGTACTTCATTCAACGAGCAATTTGATCAACACGGGGCGTGGCGCCGCGAATTCGGCTTGCGTCTCAAGTTGTTGGCCGAGTGGATGAAAGACCATGAGTTGCTGGATGCAGGCGTTGAGGAGCGTTTGCGCCGCCTCGAGACCCAGGTACGTTCGGACAAGGTGATGGTCGCGTTTGTCGGAGAATTTTCGCGCGGGAAATCCGAATTGATCAACGCGATCTTTTTTGCCGGTTATGGCCGGCGCATCATGCCCGCCAGCGCCGGGCGCACGACAATGTGCCCGACCGAGATGGGCTACGACCCTGATGTGCCGCCATGTCTGAGGTTGCTTCCGATCGAGTCGCGGCTGCAACCCCAGGCGCTGATGGAATGGCGCATGGCGCCGGAGAAATGGACCCGTATTGATCTTGACGTCAATGACCCGAGTCAATTGGCCGCGGCGCTCGAGAAGGTGGCTGAGACCCGTCTGGTTACCAAGGAAGACGCCCAGTCCCTGGGGTTCTGGCATAGCCAGGAGCCGGAAGACAACCCCATGGTGGACGCGCAAGGCATGGTGGAAGTGCCAAAGTGGCGCCACGCACTGATCAACATTGCCCATCCGCTGCTTAAGCAGGGGCTCATCATTCTGGACACCCCGGGGCTCAACGCCATCGGCGCGGAACCGGAACTCACCGTGAGCCTGCTGCCGCAAGCCCAGGCGGTGGTATTCATTCTGGGTGCCGATACCGGTGTTACCAAGTCGGACCTGTCCATCTGGCGTGAGCATTTGATTGTTGACGCGCAGGGGGCCGACGTGCGGCTGGTGGTTCTCAACAAGATCGATACCTTGTGGGATGCATTGAGTTCTCCGTCTCGGGTCCAGGCGCAGATTGACCGGCAATGTGCCTCAACCGCCGAAATCCTGGGCATCCCTGGCACCCAGGTATTTCCGGTGTCGGCCCACAAGGGCCTGGTGGCCAAGGTCACCGACGACGCGGAGTTGCTTGCGGCGAGTTGTTTGCCCGCGCTCGAGGAAGCCCTCGGACATGGGATCATGGGTCAGCGGCAAAAGATACTGGGCTCGGCTGTCGCGGCTGGCATATCGAACCTGCGCCTGGAGTCTGGCCGGGTCATCAATATCCGCCGCCGTGACCTGGCCGAGCAGATGATGGAGCTCAAGGGGCTGCAAGGCAAGAATGCCTCGGTCATCAAACACATGCGGACCCGCATTTCCCAGGAACAGGCGGAGTTCGACCTGAGCGGGGCCAAGATTCATGCGGTTCGCTCGGTGCACCTGAAGCTGCTACGCGAAGTGTTTGACAATTTGAGCAGCACTTCCTTGAAAGCCGAGATGGCGCAACTGAATGCTGCCTTGCATCAAAAGGGACTCAAGCTCGGTGTCAAGAAGGCCTACGGCGAAACTTTTGATCGGTTGCGCGCGGTGTTCAGGCGCGTGCAGTCACTGTGTACCGAAATTCAAACCATGCTTGCGGCCACCTTCCGCCAACTCAATGGTGAGCATGGGTTCTCGTTGCAGGCACCGGTCGAACCGCAGTTGACTCCCTACCTGCAGGACCTGGACATGGTGGAGCGCGGCCATTTGCAATATCTGGGAGTTGCGAACGCACTGCGTTTGGCGCGGGCCGAGTTTGCGGACCGGCTGGTGCGCGCGCTGGCGACACGGCTGCGCACGATTCACGAAACCGCGCTTGGCGACATTGAATTGTGGAGCAAGACCGCAGCCGCCCAGCTCGACGCCCAGTTGCGCGAGCGGCGCCGCAATTTCGGACGCCGCATCGAGGCGATTGACCGAATCCAGCAGGCTACGGGCGGGCTGAATGACCGCATCCGCGAGATTGAATCGCAGGAGTTGACGTTGACCGAACTTGAGTCAAAACTGGGTGAATTGACGAGCTACCTGATTCGGGTGCGTGAGGTGCGCCGCACCAGTGCCCCTGCGCCGCTGCTGTCCGACTCCCTGCTGTCTTGAAGACAGCGCGCCCAAACCTGGCAAGCCGCGTGGTGCGCTGGCAGGCCGCCCACGGGCGAAACAACCTGCCATGGCAAAACACGCGCGACCCGTACCGCGTCTGGTTGTCAGAGGTCATGCTGCAGCAGACCCAGGTGGTGACGGTAATCGATTACTTTTCAAGATTTCTGGCCCGTCTTCCGGATGTAGCCGCTTTGGCCGCTGCCAGCCTGGACGACGTTTTGGGGTTGTGGAGCGGGCTGGGTTACTACAGCCGTGCGCGCAATTTGCACCGTTGTGCGGTCGAAATCGTCCATTTTTGGGGCGGAGAGTTTCCCCGCAATGCCGATGCGCTGGCGTCCTTGCCTGGAATCGGCCGCTCCACCGCGGCGGCGATTGCCGCCCTGTGTTTTGGTGAGCGGGTCGCGATTCTTGACGCCAACGTGAAGCGGGTATTGACGCGCGTGTTGGGATTCGAGCATGACCTTGCGTCAATCGCCCATCAGCGGCGGCTTTGGGCAAAGGCGACGCAATTGCTGCCGCGCAAGAATCTGTTTCAGGTCATGCCACGCTACACCCAGGCCATGATGGATTTGGGGGCCACGGTATGTGTCGCGCGTCAGCCCTTGTGCGCGGTATGCCCGCTGGCGGATATGTGTGAAGCGCGGCGACAGGGCACGCAGGAATCATTTCCGGTCAAGACCCGCAATCTCAAACGCAGTTCACAATCGGTCTGGTTGTTATGGGCGCAGGGTCAGGACAACTCGGTCTGGCTGCAACGGCGACCTACGCCGGGCGTCTGGGCGGGACTCTATTGCATGCCGTGGTTTGACAGTCGTGAAGAACTGCTGTTCACGGTGCCGTCCCGTTACCGGGCTTGCCTGCGCGACCTTGCCGCCTTCAAGCACGTGCTGACACACAAGGATTTGCACCTGCATACCGTGTGCGTAGCGCTGCCCGCTGAAGCGCTTGGCAATGCGCCCGGCCAGTGGTTCGGAGCCGGTCATTGGCCTGGCCTTGGATTGCCGGCACCGGTGCGGCGCGTGTTGCTTCAGGGCTGAAGCCAGCCAAACGACGTCGACGGGTAGCGACCTGGCGTGGCGTCAAGCTCCCGATGCCGGCTGAGCGTCGTCCACCGGTCCGCAAACATGCGGGTCAGTTCTTCGACCAGGTAGACCGAACGGTGTTGGCCTCCGGTACACCCAATGGCCACTGTCACGTAACTGCGCTGATCGTTAGTCAGTGAACCCAGCCACTCGTCCAGAAATTGCGCGATGTGCAACAACATCTTGCGTACTTCCGCGTGTTGCCGAAAAAACTCGGCCACCGGTTCATCGCGGCCGGTCAGTGCGCGCAGGTCGGGTTCGTAGTGCGGGTTGGGCAACATGCGCACATCGAACACATAGTCGGCGTCACCGGGAATGCCACGCTTGTAGGCGAATGATTCGAACACCAGCGTCAGTTGCCCGCCCGGAACGATGATCAGCGATTTGACGTAACGCTGGAGCTGCGACGGCCGGATCAGGCTGGTGTCGATCACATGGGCGTGTTCGCGCAAATCGGCCAACAACTCACGTTCAAGTTCAATCGCATCGACCAGGGCGCGACGATGGTCCGCAACCTCATTTTCGCCTTCAGTTTGTGACAGAGGGTGCTTGCGCCGCGATTCCGAATACCGTCGCACCAGCGTGTCAGTGGTCGAATCCAGAAACAACGACTTGATGACGACGCCGGCCTTGGCCAGTGAGCGCAGGCGCTCAGGTACCTGCGGCAACGACGCGGCGCTGCGTACATCCATCGCGATGGCGACACGGGTGGCGAGGCGTTCTTGCTGCAGCTTGACAAAAGGCAGCAGCAGTTCCGGCGGCAGGTTGTCAACGCAGTAATAACCCGCGTCCTCGAGCGCATGCAGGGCGACCGATTTGCCAGAGCCTGACATGCCGGTGATAAGAATCAGTTCGAGATCCATCGCATTGCTCTCCAGCGGCCTAGTCGTGCGCCTGCAGCATTTCTTTCGCATGCGCCAGCGTCGCGCCCAGTATGCGCTCACCACCCAACATGCGCGCGACCTCCGCCACCCGTAATTCGCCTCGCACACCGATCACCGAGCTGAGTGTCGCCTTGCCTTGCAGTTGCTTGGACACCAGCAGGTGGTGGTCGGCACAAGCCGCCACCTGGGGAAGATGTGTCACTGCCAGCACCTGCCGGTCAACGCCGAGCTGCTTCATTTGCCGCCCGACGGTTTGCGCCACCGCTCCACCAACGCCCGCGTCCACCTCATCGAAGATCAGCGTCGGCGCCGTGCCCAACTGGCTGGTCGTCACCGCGATGGCCAATGCCAATCGTGACAACTCGCCGCCTGAGGCCACCTTGCTGACAGGTCGCGGCGAGCTTCCCGCGTGTCCGGCGACCAGAAATGCAATGTCTTCCAGTCCGCTTGGCAGCGGTTGCGCCGCGGCCTGCAGCGCTACTTCGAACCGTCCGCCTTCCATACCCAGGCCCTGCATCGCCTGTGTGATCGCTTTGGCAAGCAACGGTGCCGATTTTGCACGGGCCCTGGAGACGGTCCTGGCCTGCTCGAGATAGGCGGCATGGGCGGCTTTGTCGGCGGCCTCCAGGGTGGTCAGATCGGCGGCGGCGTCAAGCCGGACCAGCTCCAACTTCCAGGACACCAGCAGTTGCGGCAACTCGGCCGGGGCGCGTTTGTAGCGCCGCGCCAACGACATCCAGAGCGACATTCGTTCGTCGAGTTGGGCCAGCCGTTGCGGATCCGGCTCGGTTTTTCTCAGGTACGCGCGAAGTGAATGCAGCGTGTCTTCGACCTGCGCCAGGCTTGACACCAACACCTCGGTCATGGCGCTGAATCCGGGCTCAAGGTGTTCCTGCTGGTGTAGCAGTTGCAGTGCCGCATTGAGTGCACCGGCAGCGCCGAGGTCATCGGCCTGCAACGCATCGACCGCGCCTTGCGCCGCGTCCAGCAGCGCCTGGGCATTGGACAGGCGGCGGTGGCCGGTGTTGATCTCCTCCCACTCGTCGGCGACAGGGGCCAGCTTTTCCAGCTCACCGATTTGCCAGATCAGCCGCTCGCGCTCGTGCTGCAACGATTCTTGGGCGGCGTAAGCATCCGCAAGCGTCTTGCCGGCGAGCCGCCATTGTTGCCAGCAGCCAGCCAGCCTGGTGCCATCCACCCCGGCATAGGCATCCAGCAGACCGCGCACGGCGTCCGGCCGGGTCAGGCTTTGCCAGGCATGTTGCCCGTGAATGTCGATCAGTTGTTCGCCGACTTCGCGCATTTGTGTCGCGGTCGCGGGGCTGCCATTGATCCAGCCGCGGCTTTTGCCTTGCAGGTCCACCGTGCGCCGCATCAACAAGATGTCGCCGCGGTCAAACCCCGCTGTGTCGAGCCAGCGCACTATAGAGGCGGGGCAGTCGAACTCGGCGCTGACGTCGGCCCGGCTTGCACCTTCACGCACCGTACCGGCATCCGCCCGCGCGCCAGTCACCAGTTGTACGGCGCCAATCAAGATCGACTTGCCAGCGCCGGTTTCGCCAGTGAGTACGGTAAACCCATACGACAGATCAAGGTCGAGCTCAGCCACAATCACGAAATCGCGCAGAACAATGCGTTTGAGTCCCACAGTCAGGCCACTCCTTCGTTCCAGTGCAGCTTTTTCCGCAATGTGTCGAAGTAACTCCACCCCTTTGGATGCAGGAATCGCACCCGGTATTGCGACCGCGACACGATGATGCGGTCACCATGCAACAAGGACGCCAGCGACTGCATGTCAAAGTTCGCGCTTGCGTCACGACCCGCCACGACTTCAATCGCTATTTCGGCCGCATCGGCCAGCACGATCGGCCGGTTGGACAAAGTGTGTGGCGCGATGGGAACCAGCACCCAACCCGGGATCGACGGGTGCAACAGCGGCCCACCGGCCGAGAGCGCATAAGCCGTGGAGCCGGTCGGGCTGGCGATGATCAAGCCGTCGGCGCGCTGGTTGGCCACGAAATGCCCATCCACTTCTACCCGCAGTTCGACCATGCCCGAGGTCGCGCCACGGTTGACTACAACGTCATTCATGGCCAGCGCATCGAAGACACAGGCGCCGTCGCGCATCACGCGCGCGTGCATCAGGCTGCGCTGGTCTTCCTCAAATTCACCCGCCAGCATGGGCAGCAAGATGGATTCGAACCCGTCAAATGGAATATCGGTGATGAACCCGAGCCGGCCTTGGTTGATCCCGACCAGCGGCACGCCATAACGCGCAAGCTGCCGGCCGATGCCCAGCATCGTGCCATCACCGCCTACCACCAGTCCGAGATCACACTGAGCGCCTATCGCGGCAACGTCCAGCGTTGCGTAGCCGGTGATGCCCATGTTGCTGGCGGTCTGATCTTCAAAAGCAACCTCACAACCTTGCGCATGCAGGTACTGCGCGATGCCTTCCAGCGCCTGGCGGAACGGTGCTCCCGACGCGCCCGAAGCAACGGCCTGGTATTTGCCAATCAGCGCGACATGGCGGAACTTGGACAGCATTGACAAATTACATCACTAAAATGAAGCCATGCTGGATGATCGTGCCAAGTTGTTGATGAAAGCGCTGGTCGAGCGCTACATCACTGATGGGCAACCGGTTGGATCACGAACCCTGTCGCGCGCGTCGGGGCTTGAGTTGTCCCCGGCGACGATTCGCAACGTGATGTCCGATCTGGAAGACCTCGGTCTGATCGTCAGCCCGCATACGTCCGCCGGACGTATTCCCACCGCGCGCGGATACCGGCTTTTCGTAGACACCATGTTGACCGTGCCCAAGGGCCAGTTCGCGGCCCAGAGTCTGGCGCCCGATCAGCCGCAAAGAGTGATCTCCAACGCCGCCAATCTGCTTTCCAGCCTGTCCCAGTTCGTTGGCGTGGTGATCGCGCCGCGGCGTAGTTCAGTGTTCCGGCATATTGAGTTCCTGCGCCTGTCCGAGCGCCGGCTGCTGGTCATCATCGTATCGCCTGACGGTGACGTGCAAAACCGGGTAATTTTCACCGAGCTGGATTATTCGCAAGCGCAGTTGCTGGAGGCGGCAAACTACCTGAACACCAACTATGTGGGCATGGCCATCGAGCATGTGCGCGAACGCTTGCGGCATGAGGTTGAATCACTGCGCTCCGAGATCGCCACGCTGATGCAGGCGGCGGTCACGATCAACAGCGAAGCGATTGCGCAGGCGCAGGACGAAGTGGTGATTTCAGGCGAACGCAATCTGCTGGCTTTGTCCGATTTTTCCAGTGACATGGGCCAGCTTCGCCGCGCCTTCGAGTTGTTTGAACAAAAGGCGCAATTGATGCGCCTGCTCGACGTTGCCGGCCAGGCCGAAGGCGTACGGATTTTTATCGGCGGCGAGAGCCAGGTGGTTCCGTTCGAAGACCTGTCCATCGTGAGCGCGCCGTATGAAGTCGATGGCGTAGTCGTCGGCACACTGGGCGTGATCGGCCCCACCCGCATGGCTTATGACCGCATGATCCAGATCGTGGACATCACGTCCAAACTGGTCAGCAACGCGCTGAGTCACCATAAGTAGCCCGATACAATGGCCGGTTCGGTCGGGCCGTTAGCTCAGTTGGTTAGAGCAGAGGACTCATAATCCTTTGGTCGTAGGTTCAAGTCCTACACGGCCCACCAATTCAAGTCAAAACCGTCAAGCGGCCATCGGCGCGCGTTGAACATGCATCGGCGAGGCCTTGAATCGCTGCTGCGCTTGCCACACGTCGTAGGCACTTTGCTCTGCCAGCCACAGATGGGCCTCGCCTCAACGCTCCACCCCCAGCCAGGACTCGATACGCAGGGTCATTTCAGGCGAGACAGCAGCGCGGTCATTGAGCACCATCAGCCTCAGCGTGCCGGCCATGCTCCCTTGATGGAGAAATGCTTTCAGGCCTTTATGCCGGAACGTCTTGATCATCCCGGATTGGATCGCGTAACGTTACGCGGGCGGGTGGTGTTCTGCTTTTCGGCTGTGGCGTGCGGCTTGTGCCGCATGATTTGCACCACAATACCCGCCGAATTTTCCAGCTACTCGGTCAGGCTCTTGAAAGAATGGCGCAGGCCGTGCAAGGTCAAGCCATCAAGGCCCGCCACGTTGCAGGCGATGACGTTGGGCTTGCTCGGATTGCTCACTGGCGTCTCGGTGTTGGGGCTTAAGAACACCTGGTTCCCGATGGTCAGGCGGATGTCCTTATGCGCATGTGGCCAACGCCGGCAAGGCGGGGAGAAGGTTCACGGATTCGGTTGAGCCGCCGCCGCCCCTTTGTGAAACAACTTTTCCATACGACGGTTCCAGGACTTTCGGACCAAATGCGGCAGCAGCAAGTGCAAGGGCATGCGCAGCCAGTGACTGCGCACATATAGGCAAAGGGTTGCCGCGCTGGAAAACCAGTTGCGACAGGTGAAATGGGCGGTCGCAAACGCGGCCAGGAACAGGGCGTCCATGACAGCCGTTCCAAGACGCCCTGGACGGCCTGGGCAGCGCTGCAGCAGATCTGGCGGCAATGGAGTTTCCAGCAGCTGATGGCAATAACGCAAGCCGTAGAACAAGGGCTTGCCCAGTCCGAGTTGTGCGGCGCGGGCGGTCAGGGTGTTCCAGAAGGCCGCGTTCTGACCGTAGCCACGCAGCAGCGTGTCGAGGTCCACCAGGTCGCGCAGACCATGCTCCCACTCACCTTCGTGAAACAAATGGGTGGCGCTATGCAGGATCTGATCCGCCGGGTCAGGAATACTGAAGCGGGCATAGCCGTGCAGCGGGCTCGCAGCGGCCAGTATCAGGTCCGGGCGGGT
>JANNGR010000570.1:0-51366 GCA_031403955.1 Betaproteobacteria bacterium | reverse complement strand
CGTCGTCCAATGCTTGCCATCAGAGATTTCCTTGTATCAAGGCGCGAAAACCAAACACCATGCGCTGGCCCGCGAAGTCCACCAATTCCACCGTGCGTTGTTGCCCGGGCTCGAAGCGCACCGCCGAGCCCGAGGCGATATTCAGCCGCATACCACGTGCGGCAGCCCGGTCAAACCCAAGCGCGCCATTGGTCTCGGCAAAATGGTAGTGCGATCCGACCTGGATCGGGCGCTCGGCGGTGTTTCGCACCGCCAGTGTGATGGTGCGCCGGCCGGCGTTTAACACGTGGTCGGGGCCGTCCGTGATGATTTCGCCAGGTGTCATGGTGGGTTATCGCTTTCAAATGATCGGTTGGTGTACGGTGACCAGTTTCGTGCCGTCGGGAAATGTGGCTTCAACCTGGATGTCCGGAATCATCTCGGCAATACCGTCCATTACATCGGCGCGGGTCAACACGGCGCGGCCCTCGCTCATTAGTTGCGCCACCGTTTTGCCGTCACGCGCGCCCTCCATCACGGCGGCGCTGATCAACGCCACGGCTTCCGGGTAATTCAGTTTTAGTCCGCGCGCCTTGCGGCGTTCGGCCAGCAGGGAGGCGGTGAACAGCAACAGCTTGTCTTTTTCGCGCGGTGTAAGTTCCATGGACGGGCCGGGTTGATCGCAATCCACCAATTCTCGCGCAATACCCATGCCCGAGCGGATGCTTGTGGCACGAAAGCTGCACCGTCAGAGCGTGCAGAACCTGTCCGAGCGCCCCCCACTGACCGATGCGCCACAACACGTGGTGAAAATCCGGCGCGACTACAACACTTGGGTGGCCAGTGAAACCATGGAAGACTACGCGCTGCGGTTCACGCCGCAGCGGTTTCGCAAGTGGTCGCCGTTTCGGGTCGCCAACACGGCATTCGGGGCGGCCTCGTTCCTGATCCTGGAGGCGGTAGGCGCCACCTTGCTGGTGCAATACGGCTTTGCGAATGCGTTCTGGGCCATCTTGGCCACCGGGCTGATCATATTTCTGGCCGGGCTGCCGATCAGCATTTACGCCGCCCGTTATGGCGTGGACATGGACCTGCTGACGCGGGGCGCGGGCTTCGGCTACATCGGCTCCACGCTCACTTCACTGATCTACGCTTCGTTCACCTTTATTTTCTTTGCGCTGGAGGCCGCCGTGATGGCATATGCGCTGGAGCTCGCGTTGGGCATTCCTCCCAGTTGGGGTTACCTGGTGTGCGCGCTGGTGGTAATACCGCTGGTGACCCACGGCGTGTCGGCGATCAGCCGGCTGCAGATCTGGACCCAGCCGCTGTGGCTGGTGATGCTGGTGGTGCCCTTCGTCTATGTCTGGATGCGCGATCCTGGTGTGTTTTCGGCGGTGACGCACTATGGTGGTGAATCCGGAAAAACGTCGCAATTCAACATGCTCTCATTTGGTGCGTCTTTGACGGTAGGTATCGCATTGATCACACAGATGGGCGAGCAGGCCGATTACCTGCGCTTCATGCCAGTGAAGACGGCTTCGAACCGAGCGAGCTGGTGGTTCGGCGTGTTAGCCGGGGGGCCAGGCTGGGTGTTGCTGGGCGTGCTCAAGATGCTGGGCGGCGCCTTGCTGGCTTACCTGGCCATCACCCACATGGTGCCGCCCGACCGTGCGGTGGACCCGAACCAGATGTACCTGGCGGCTTATGAATACGTGTTCCCAAATTACGGCTGGGCGGTGGCCGCCACCGCGCTGTTCGTGGTGGTGTCGCAGCTAAAGATCAACGTCACCAACGCTTATGCAGGATCGCTGGCCTGGTCCAACTTTTTCTCGCGCATTACGCACAGCCATCCGGGCCGGGTGGTGTGGGTGGTGTTCAACACCCTGATCGCCTTCATGCTGATGGAAATGAACGTGTTCGAGGCCCTGGGCGATGTGCTGGGCCTGTACTCGAATATCGCGATTGCCTGGATGATGGCGGTGGTAGCCGACCTGGTGTTCAACAAGCCGCTCGGTTTATCGCCGCCCGGCATTGAATTCAAGCGCGCCTATTTGTATGACATCAACCCGGTGGGGGTGGGGGCGATGGGGCTGGCATCGATCCTGTCAGTGGCGGCCTACCTGGGCCTGTTCGGGCCCCTGGCGCAGGCGTTTTCGGCGCTGATCGCGTTGGGCACGGCGTTTGTCACAGCGCCCCTGATCGCCTGGGCCACGCGGGGCCGGTATTACATTGCCCGTTCGCCAGCGAAGCAGACTGCGGGAGCAGGCGGCTGCAAACCCGATGGCCTGCAGCAATGCGTGATTTGCGAGCGCGAATACGAGGGCCCGGACATGGCGCATTGCCCGGCGTACCGGGGCCCGATCTGCTCGTTGTGCTGCACCCTCGACGCGCGTTGCGGCGACCTCTGCAAGCCCCACGCCAGCCTCTCACACCAGTGGTCGGCCACGCTGCGCTGGCTGTTACCCCGGCCTATCTGGCCGTACCTGGACACCGGACTCGCGCATTTCATCTTGTTGATGCTGATCATCGTGCCACTCCTGGCTACTGTGTTTGGCCTGCTGTATTTCCAGGAAATCCGGGCGCTGGCACAGGCGGTGACGGACGCGCGGGTGCTGGAGGCGCCGCAGGCCGCGCTGCGCTCGGGCTTTGTCAAGGCTTACATGGCCCTGCTGGTTACGGCCGGTATCGTGGCCTGGTGGCTGGTACTGGCGCATAAGAGCCGCCAGGTGGCGCAAGAGGAGTCGAACCGACAAACCAATTTGCTGATGCAGGAGATCGAGTCGCACCGTCAGACCGACCAGGCGCTGCAAGACGCCAAGCTGCTGGCCGAGCGGGCCCGGCAGGCCGCCGATCAGGCCAACCAGGCCAAGAGCCGGTATATCAGCGCCATCAGCCACGAACTGCGCACGCCGCTAAACAGCATCCTCGGTTATGCGCAGTTGATGGGCGAAGACGCCTCGATTCCACCGCACCGCAAGCAGGCAGTCAGCGTGATCAAGCGCGGCGGCGAACACCTGCTGTCGCTGATCGAAGGCACGCTCGACATAGCGCGTATCGAGAGCGGCAAACTGACGCTAAACGTGCGGCCGATGCATTTTGCCGACTTCGTGCAGGAGATGGCGGCCATGTTCGAACTCGAAGCGCAGGCCAAGGGCCTGGCGTTCCAATTTGAGACCGGCGGCATCCTGCCTGTGGTGGTGCGCGCCGACGAAAAGCGCGTGCGCCAGATTCTGATCAACCTGCTCGGCAATGCGATCAAGTTCACGACGCGCGGTCGGGTGACTTTTCGCATTCGTTATGCGCGCGAGATGGCGGCGGTTGAAATTGAAGACACCGGTCCGGGCTTGTCGGCCCAGGAGCATGAGCGCATTTTCGAGCCCTTCACGCGTGCCAACACACCGGGCCCGACGGCGCCCGGCTCAGGGCTGGGTTTGACAATCGCCAAGATGCTGACTGACCTGATGGGCGGTGAACTCAGCGTGTCGAGCACGCCGGGCGAGGGCTCGATATTTCGCGTCAAACTGTTTTTGCCCGAAGTGCGGGTGGACACCGGTGTCGCCTCGGCAGCCCCTGGTTACAACCCCCGGCTTTTGGCCGGCAAGCCACGCCGTGCTTATTCCGGGCCGCGCCGGCGCCTGCTGGTGGTTGACAACGAAGACGCCGACCGCGACCTGCTTGTCACCCTGCTGCAGCCGTTGGGCTTCGAGCTGCGTGTTGCGTCGAGTGGCCACGATGGCCTGGACCTGTTGGCCGCCGGTTTCCAGCCCGATGCCATCTTCATGGACCTGGCCATGCCTGGCATCGATGGCTGGGAGACCATACGACGCTTGCGCGCGCTGGGGCATGGCGCTGCACAGGTTGCCATCGTGTCGGCGAATGCGTTTGACAAGGGGCTGGATAACGACGTGGGTATTCGGGCGGAAGACTTCATCCTGAAACCGGTGCGCCACTCGGAGCTGCTGGACTGGCTGGAGCGCCGCCTGTCGATTACCTGGCTGGAGACGGCCGCGCCGGCACCTGCTGCCGCGGCACAAGCGCCGGTGGCATGTGATTACCCGCCGCGGCCCGACCTGGATGCGCTGCGTGATCTGGTCGGCCTGGGCTACTACCGTGGCATCATGAACAAGCTCGACGAGATCGAGGCCGGACAACCGCAAAGCGCGGCCTTCATCGCCGGCATGCGCGGCCTGGCCCGGCAGTTCCAGTTCGAGGCCATGGGCCGGCAGTTGCGTGAGGTGACACATGAAATCTAGCGCCAGCGGGCACGCGCTGGACCAGACGCTGGACCGGGCCAATAACGACGTTGTCTTGATCGTCGACGATGTGCCCGACAACCTGGCGGTGTTGCACGACGCGCTGGATGAATCCGGCTACACCGTGCTGGTGGCCACCCATGGCGAGGCCGCCTTGCAGCGCGCCGCGCAGGTCCTGCCCGATATCGTGCTGCTCGACGCCATGATGCCCGGCATGGACGGATTCGAAGTCGCCCGGCGCCTGAAGGCTGAGCCGCAAACGGCGCACATTCCCATCATCTTCATGACCGGCCTGACCGAGACCGAATACTTGGTGGCGGCGCTTGAGGCCGGCGGCGTGGACTATGTGACCAAGCCGATCAAACCGAAGGAAGTGCTGGCCCGCATTGGCGTGCATCTGCAGGGCGCGCGCGAAAAGCGCCAGGCGCGCAACGCGCTGGACGCCTTTGGTTATGCCAGCATCACGGTGCGCGTGAGTGACGGAAAATTGATGTGGCAAACCCCGCTGGCGCGCGAGCTTCTGCTGCGTTACTACGGCACGGCAGCGCCGGATACGCCCGAGCCGGTGCTGGTCTGGCTGCGCCGCCATGTGGCGCACGCCGCGGTGTCGATCGAGCCGCCGCGCCTGAGCATGGAACAGGGGCCCAAGCGCCTGACCTTTCGGCTGCACCAGCAAATTGGCGACAGCGAAGGCGGTGGCGACTGGCTGATCATCATGCGCGAGCATTCGGACGAGACCGTCATCGAAGCCATGGCCTTGAGCTTCAAGCTAACCGCGCGTGAAGCCGAGGTGTTGTATTGGGTGGTCAAGGGCAAGATCAACCGCGACATTGGCGACATCCTGGGTTCAAGCCCCATGACCGTCAAGAAGCACCTCGAGCGCGTGTTCGCCAAGCTCGGTGTGGAAACCCGCACGGCCGCGGCCGGCATGGCCATGGGCCGCATCCGGCAACTGCATCCGCAGTTCGAAGGGTGACGCGTTTTCTCGAATAGCCGTGCAATTAGGTTTCAAATAGCCGGGCACTGAACTTTCAATTGGCCGGCATAAAATGTTTCAATCTGCCGGGTTGAAAGTTACAATTAGCCGGTGAACGAAAATCCGTTAAACGACACGCCCTTCCCCCGGTTTGCGCGGGCAAAGCTGCTGGAGGCACTGAGTGACACGCCGGTGGTTCTGCTGCATGGCCCGCGCCAGAGTGGCAAGACCTCACTGGCGCGCGATATTGCCGAGCCGGCTGGTTATGGTTACCTGAGCTTTGACGATGACAACCTCACCGCCGCCGCCCGGGCGGACCCGGTAGGCTTTACGGCCGAGCTTGCGCAGCGTATGGTTCTGGACGAAATTCAGCGCGTCCCCGAGATATTTACGTCCCTGAAGGCGCTGGTGGACAAGGATCGCGTGCCGGGCCGGTTTCTGCTCACCGGATCGGCCAACGTATTGCTGTTGCCCAAGCTGGCCGACTCACTGGCCGGCCGCATTGAGGTGCAACGGCTCCATCCGTTGGCGCAATGCGAGATTGGGCGCCGCCCGAGCGGCTTTTTGCTGCAGCTGTTCGCTGCCGGTTTCAAGCTGACCAGACACGAACGCCTGGGGGATGAGCTGGCGCAGCGCATCGTTGCGGGCGGGTACCCGGCGGCACTGGCGCGCGGCGCGGGCCGACGGCGTGCATGGTACCGGGCCTATGTACAGACGCTGGTGCAGCGCGACGTGCGCGACCTGGCACGCATTGGCGCGCTGGACGTATTGCCAAGGCTGCTGGAATTTGCCGCCGGGCAGACGGCCCGTCTGCTCAACGTGAGCGAGTTGTCCGGGCCGTTCCAGGTCAGCCGACCGACCATCCGCGACTATCTGACGTTGCTGGAGCGGGTGTTCCTGCTCGAAACACTCCCGCCGTGGCATGTCCGCCACTTGAGTCGCCTGGTCAAGACTCCCAAAGTGCATCTGGGCGACACGGGGCTCGCATCGGCGTTGTTGCGTCTGGACGCTTCTGCCCTGCACAAGAACCGCCCGTTGCTCGGGCAATTGCTGGAGACTTTCGTGTTCCAGGAGTTGCGCAGGCAAGCGAGCTGGGAAGCCGAACCGATCACCTTCCACCATTTCCGGGACCGCGACGACTACGAGGTGGACATCGTCCTGGAGCAGGGCCTGCAGGTCTTGGCGGGTGTTGAAGTCAAGGCCTCGGGCACCATCCGTGAGTCCGATTTCCGGGGCCTGCGCAAGTTCAAGGAAATTGCGGGCGAGCGCTTTACCTGCGGCGTGGTGCTGTATGACGGCGAGGTTTTGGTCCGCTTCGCGGCGGACCTGTTTGCGGTGCCGCTACGCGCGTTGTGGGATACCCCTGCTGCGCCAACCTGACGGCCGAGCCGCAAACGGCGCACATTCCCATCGTCTTCATGACTGGTGTGACCGACCGGCCCCAACTACTCCTCATGCAACACATCACCGGCCAGTCGCGGGTACTGCCGCCACAGTAACCACGCGCCCCATGCCAGCGCCAGCAGCAGCACCAGCGCACCCAGCTTGTGGGTCAAGGCGCCGATTAGTTGCGCTTTGGTCAACAGGCCCAGGCTGCCAAACAGGTAGATCCAGTCATGGCCACCGTCTTCGCCGGTGCGGCCCGACAACAACATCATGCGCGGCTCCAGCGCATCAAACATGTAGGGCGCCAGGTCCAGCAGCGACACGCCGAAAAACCACATTCCGATGGCCGCACCGAACGGATCGCGGTTTTTCAGCAGCAGCGCGCCGGCCAGCAGCAATGGCATTAGAAGTTGGCCGAGGCTGCCACCCAGCACGCTGACCCATTCACCGAACGGCATGAAGATCACATGGCCAGCTTCGTGGAACACTAGCAGTGGCCGGTGCAGGAACGTATTGGCGATTTCGCCGTTGCGGTAGTCGAGCCGCATCAATACCAGGCCCCAGGCCGCGAACACGACCAGCAATACCACCCGCAGCCAGAAACCCGTCACATCGACCCGCTGTGGAACGCGCAGCAGCGCGCCGGTCCAGCCGGATTCGCGCTCAGTCATGGTCCCAACCGCGCGGCCGATTCTGGATGCGTTGCTCGCGCTCTTGTGCCATCTGCTGTTCCAACTGCTGGCGCCCCTGTTTCACCACCGCGATCAGTTTGGCGCGGTCCTGGTAGTGGGGGTGCATCTTCTCGAACAGCGCCAGGTTGTGGGCCCTAAATCGCATCGCCGTCTGGCGTGCTTCGTGGGCACTGTGGCCCAGCAACTCGAGCACGCTGCGCGCGCTGCGCAGGCTGGACTCGAACAGTTCACGTTCCACCCGCATTACACCGCGGTCGCGCAGCTTGTGCCAGTGCGTCACGTCGCGCGCGCGCGCGACAACTTCCAGTTGCGGAAAGTGCTGCTGCACCAGGTCGACAATCTCCAGCGACTGTTCCATGTCGTCCACCGCCAGCACCAGCACCTTGGCGCTGCCGGCACCGGCGGTGCGCAGCAGGTCGAGCCGCGACGCGTCGCCGTAAAACACCCGGTAGCCGAAGCTGCGGGCGGCCTCAATCATCTCTGCGTCATGGTCCAACACGGTGCTGGTGATGCCCTGGGCGAGCATCATGCGGGCCACGATTTGCCCGTAGCGCCCGAACCCGGCAATCAGGACAGTCGCTTCCTGCTGCTCGGAGATTTCTTCCATGGTTGTGCTGGCGCAGTTGGCGTAACGCGGCAACAGCAGTTTGTCGATCGCCACCAGCAGTAGCGGCGAGACCAGCATGGACACCGCCACGGCCCCAATCAACAGCGACGCCGTCTGTGGTGAAAACACCTGCGCACCCGCTGCCGCCTGAAAAACCACAAACGCGAACTCACCGCCTTGTGCCAGCAGCAAGGTGAACACCGGGCGGTCCTGAAACGGCAGTTGCATCTGGCGCGCCAGCGCATAAATCACCGCGCCCTTGAGAAGCAGGAACCCGGCCACAACGGCCGCCATCAGGCCGGGGGAGGCCAGCAGCACACCGAAGTCGATGCTCATGCCAACGGCGATGAAAAACAGGCCCAGCAGCAGGCCCTTGAAAGGCTCGATGTTGGTCTCCAATTCGCGCCGGTATTCACTCTCGGCCAGCAGCACACCGGCCAGGAAGGCGCCCAGCGCCATCGACAGGCCCACCGACTGCATCAGGCCCGCGATGCCGACCACCAGCAACAGCGAGGCGGCGGTGAAGATCTCGGGTGTGTTGGAGCGCGCGATCCAGCGAAACAGCGGGCGCAGCAGCAACCGGCCGCCCAGGATGATGCCGGCAATTACCGCGATGATTTTGGCGGCTTCCAGTATTTGGTTGCCTGAAGTATCCGTGGCATTGGAGGCAACGCCAGCGCCGAGCAAAGGCAACAGCGCGAGGATGGGAATCGCGGCCACGTCCTGGAACAGCAGGATTGCGAACGCCGCCTGTCCGCTTGAGGCCGGCATCAGGTTGCGTTCGCCCATCACTTGCAACGCGATCGCGGTGCTGGACAACGCCAGGCCCAAACCGGCGACCAACGACGTCTTCCAGCCCACGCCAACAGCCATCGCAACCGCGGTCAAAATCAGCGCGCACCCCAGCACCTGAGCACTGCCCCAGCCAAAAATCGGGCGGCGCAGGCTCCACAGCCGCCGGGGCTCCAACTCCAGGCCCACCAGGAACAACATCAACACGACGCCGAACTCGGCGAAATGCAGAATGTCTTCGACATTCGTCACCAGTCCCAGCCCCCAGGGGCCGATGGCGATGCCTGCCGCCAGGTAACCAATTATGGAGCCCAGTCCCAGCGCTTTGCTCAGGGGCACGGCGATCACCGCCGCGCTAAGGTAGATGAAGCTGTTGACCAGCCAGGCGGGCGCATGTTCCATGTCAGTTTCGCGGACGGTCGGCGCTCGGAACTTCGCACGCCGGGCAGTCGTCCAGCCCCTGTAGCTCGGGCCACAGCGGGTAACTGGCCAGGCGCTGGCGCAGGACTTCTACATGGGCGGCCAGTTCCGGCTCCGGCGCGTTGTGCGCGCCGTGCAGGATCAGCGGCGGCAGAAAACGCATGCCGCACAGTACCGCAGTTTGTTCGTAGGGCGGCAGGAAGGCGTCGAACACATAGCGGTTGTAACTTTGCGGGTGGTAGGAAGACTGTGGCCCTCCGGTGGTGGCTACCAGCCACAGGTCCTTGCCGCGCAGCACCGTTGCATCCACGCCATAGGCCCAGCCATAGGTCAACACGTCGTCGAGCCACATTTTTTGCAGGGCGGGCATCGAATACCACTGGATCGGATGCATCAACACCAGCAATCGGGCGGCTGCCAGGGCGGCCTGCTCGGCGGCGACATCCAGGCAGTAGTCGGGGTAACGCTCGTACAGGTCGCAAACCAGCACGCCCTCGATTGATGCCGCGGCGTCTCGAAGGCGCCGGTTGACTCTGGATTCGCGCCAGTTGGGGTGGGCCGCTACCAGGTACGTGCCTGGTCCGGAGGCTGCGGTTGCAAGCGTTTGGTTCAGTTCTTCCATGCCGCTAACATAGCGCAAAGTCCAATCCAGAGGAGAGCGCCATGCCGGTGATTGTTGTTGCGAATCCAAAAGGCGGTGTGGGCAAGTCCACCCTGGCCACCAATATCGCGGGTTATTTCGCCTCCAGGGGGCACGCGGTCATGTTGGGAGATGCGGACCGGCAGCAGTCGTCGCGCCTTTGGCTGGGCCTGCGGCCCCCAGGCGCGCGGACCATCAGCACCTGGGACATCAGCGCCGACCTGATTGCCAAGCCGCCTAAAGGTACAACCCACGTGGTGATGGACACGCCGGCTGGGCTGCATGGCTGGCGTTTCAATGATGTGATGAAAATGGCCGACAAGGTGATCGTGCCGCTGCAGCCCAGTGTGTTTGACATTTTTGCCACGCGCGCCTTTCTGGATGAACTGGCCAACCGCAAACACGCCGGCAAGACGCAGGTGGGTCTGGTGGGCATGCGGGTCGACGCGCGCACCATCGCAGCCGAGAAGTTGCATGAATTTGTCGACACACTGGGTCTGCCGGTGCTGGCCTATCTGCGCGATACCCAGAACTACGTACACGTCGCGGCGCGTGGCCTGACGCTGTTCGATGTGGCGCCGAGCCGCGTCGAAAAAGACCTGGACCAGTGGCAGGCGCTTTGCCGCTGGCTCGACAAATAGCCGCCCTGACACCCAACCCGAGCCCTACACCGAACATGAAAACATTTCAAACCCTGTCTGAACTGGCATCCCTTGTGGGCCAGGAAGTTGCTATCAGCGACTGGACCGTGATTACGCAGCAGCAAATCGACCAGTTTGCCCAGGCCACCGGCGACCACCAGTGGATTCACGTCGACGTGGAGCGGGCCAGGGCCGGGCCTTTTGGCGCACCAATTGCCCATGGTTTTCTGACGCTGTCGTTGCTGCCACGCTTTTTCCATACCGCCATGGAAGTGGTGCAATCCCGCATGGGGGTGAATTACGGCCTAAACAAGGTGCGTTTCATGGCGCCAGTGCCGGTGGGCAGCCGCCTGCGCGCCCGCCTCAAACTGGTTCAGTGCGAGCCGATCGACAACAACGGCATGCAAATGACCTGGGACGTGGCAGTCGAGCGGGAGGGTTCGGTCAAACTGGTCTGCGTGGCGGAATCGATTGTCCGGCGTTATCCCTGATTGCTGCCGAAGCCGTTCTGGCGCCAGGCTTCAAACACCGTGACCGCCACCGCATTGGAGAGATTCAGGCTGCGTTGCCCGGCGCGCATTGGCAGCCGGACCAATTGCCCGGGCGCTATCGCATCGCGCACCGGCGCCGGCAATCCCCTGGTCTCGGAGCCGAACACCAGCCAGTCGCCGGGCGCGAACGCCAGCTCGTAGGCGCTGCGCGTGCCCCGCGTGCTGAGCGCAAACATGCGTTCAGGTGCCGGACGCTCGTTTTGAAGAAATGCGGCCCAGCCAGGGTGGCGGCGCACCGGCGCGTATTCATGGTAGTCCAGCGCGGCGCGGCGCATGTGTTTGTCTTCCATTGAAAAACCGAGTGGCTCGACCAGGTGCAGCGTGCAACCGGTGTTTGCCGCGAGCCGGATCACGTTGCCGGTGTTGGGCGGAATTTCGGGCTCGACCAGGACGATATGGAACATCGCGGACATTGTCCGCCGTCATGCCCACATGCCGCCATGCCGGGGGTCGGCGCGCGCCAGCACGATGCCCGTGACGTGTGCCGCGCCGGCGCCGCGTAGCGTAGCAGCGGCCGCGTTGAGCGAGGCGCCGCTGGTCATTACATCGTCGATCAATACCACTCTTGCACCCGAGATCAATCCAGCGCGCAATGGTTCGACCGCGAACGCATGTTCCACGTTGCGCAAGCGCTGCGTGCGTTTGAGCGCGCTTTGTGGCGGGGTGTCCTTGATACGCAGCAGCAGGCCATGGTCGGTCTTTTCCGCGGCCAGGTGTCGGGCCAGTTCCAGCGCCTGGTTGAAGCCGCGCTGGCGCAGGCGCTGGGATGACAAGGGCATCGGAACAACCAGCGTGGCATTCTCCAGCGCCGGTTCCACCCAGGGAGCGCTTCGCATGAGTGTCGCAAAACTGGATGCCCAGCCGGGCCTGGCTCGAAATTTGAACTCGACAATCAAACCGGACCATGGGTAGGCATAGGCCACTGCCGCAAAACAGGCGTCCATTGGAGGCGCGGAGCGGACACAGGCGCCGCATTGGGTTATGCCCGCCGCCACCGGTGACGCGCAGGTGTGGCAACGCGTTTGCGGTTGCCCGAAACGCACCACGCACGCTTCGCACACCGGATGCGCCGGCCAGGCGCGGCATACTACACACTGGCTTGGCAAACTGCTGGATAAGCTCTTCAACAGGGTGCGAAACATCGAATCAATATACCCGCCGCGCCGCTGTGATTTATCCATGTCCACCGAACGTCCCCCTACGATAGACCCCCAGGCTGCGTTGCGTTGGGGCGGGCGGGCGCAAAGTGCTTCGCCGTGGCTGCATGAAGAAGTCGCGCGTCGCATGGAAGATCGCCTGAAATGGATCAAGATGCAGCCGCAGGCGTGGGTCGACTGGGAGCCGGTGCGTGGGGGCCTGGCGGCGCATGCCGCCTTGGCGCGGCGTTACCCGAAGGCGCAGTGTTTCGTGTTCGAATCCAGCCCGCACCGGATGCTGACCGCAAAACAGGCGCTCGGCAAACCGTGGTGGAAGCCGTCGCGCTGGGTTGGACCGCCACCGCGGTTCCAGCCGCCGGACGAAGGCGCGGTGCAGCTGTTGTGGGCCAACATGGCCCTGCATATGGCCGCGGACCCGCAGGCGCTGCTAACACAATGGCACCGGGCGCTTGCGCCCGACGGCTTCTTGATGTTTTCCTGTCTGGGACCCGACACGCTGCGCGAACTGCGCGATGTGTACCGTTCCAGTGGCTGGCCACCGCCGGCGCATGAATTCACCGACATGCATGACTGGGGCGACATGCTGGTGAATGCCGGGTTTGCTGAGCCGGTGATGGACACAGAACAGGTCACGCTGACTTTCGACAATGGCCAGCGGTTGCTCGACGAACTACGCGAGTTGGGTCGCAACCTGCATACCGGACGGTTCCCCGCATTGCGCGCCAAACGTTGGCGCGGGCAACTGTTGATGGCCCTGGCGGCGCAGTGCCGGCCAAGCATTCAGCCGCAACCGCTGGGCCTGACGTTCGAGATAATTTATGGCCACGCGTTCAAGCCCAAACCTCGTTTGACGGTTCAAAGTGAAACAGTTTTATCGCTCGATCAAATGCGATCGGCATTGCGCCAAGGCAGGACTTCGGCCAGGGGCCGCCAACAACCGGTGGGCTACAATAAGTCCAGGGTAGATCAAGGGCATTTTCCCGATATTCTTGCCGTGTCTGGATGGTGTGGAGCGGCGTGAAGGTGGCAATACGCGTGACGAATCTGGTTTTTCGCTTCGCAACCGTGCAGGGCCAAAACACTCAGTGGTTTTTGCGGCGCAACTGCTCGGTGACGCCGCATCAACTGGGATGGCTCTATCTTTCTTTGTGTGTCATTTCGCTGGCGATCGGTACCGCATTCTGGTTTCAGGGCGCCAAGTTGGTGCTGCCGTTTGCCTGGGCTGAACTGATTGCGGTTGGCGCGGCGTTTGCCGTCTACGCACGGCACGCGACGGACGGCGAAACAATTCGTCTGGCTGGCACTCAACTGGTGGTGGAACTGGAAAACGGCGGCAAGTTGCAGCGTTCCGAGTTTCGGCGTGAGTGGGTGCGGGTCGAACCCGGCGCTGCTGACAGTTCTTTGATTGAGTTGTCCGCGCATGGTAAATCGGTGCAGATTGGCCGGTTTGTGCGGCCTGAATTGCGGCCAATGCTGGCGCGGGAAATCAGGATGGCCTTGCGTTGCGCTTGAGTGCGACGTGATCACCAGACAGGCTCGTTTTCGGTAATTTGAGGCAAAGAAGAAGTGAACATGATGAAGAGCATTTTGGGCAAATTGGCTACCCCGGTGCTGGCGGCCTGTGTTTGGGTCGGCACGGCGGCATTCACCGTGGCGCACGCTGTTAGAGATTTGCCAGGCGGGCCAGCTGTCAACCAGCTCAATTTGCATCCGCCGGTTACAAAAATTGCCGAAGACCAGGCTTGGCTGCACTGGTTCATGCTGATTGTCTGCACCATAATTTTTCTGCTGGTTTTCGGTGTGATGTTTTATTCGATCTGGAAACATCGCAAATCGGTCGGGCACAAGGCCGCGTCGTTCCATGAGTCGGTGACAGTAGAGATCGTCTGGACCATCATCCCCTTCATCATCGTGATTCTGATGGCCTTGCCTGCGACCAAGGTGATCGTTGCGATGAAGGACACCACCAACGCCGATCTGACCATCAAGGCCACCGGAATGCAGTGGAAATGGGGCTACGACTACATAAAGGGTGAAGGCGAAGGCATAGGTTTCGTCTCCACGCTGGACAGCGGCCAGCGGGCCATGTCCGACGCCGGCGGCCCCAAAGCGGGGCAGATCGTCGACAACTATTTGCTGCTAGTGGACAACCCGCTGGTAGTACCGGTTGACAAAAAAGTGCGTGTCATCACTACCGCCACCGACGTGATTCACGCTTTCATGGTGCCGTCGTTCGGTATCAAGCAGGATGCAGTACCCGGCTTTGTGCGTGACACTTGGTTCAGGGCTGAAAAAATCGGCGATTATTACGGGCAATGCGCCGAACTGTGCGGCAAGGAGCACGCCTATATGCCGATCCATGTCAAGGTGGTGTCCGCGCAAGACTATTCGAAATGGGTCGACGGCGAAAGGAAGAAACTGGCTGCCAAAGCCGATGATCCAACCAAGGTGTGGACGGTCGAAGACATAACCAAGCGCGGCGAAAAAGTCTATGCCGCCAATTGCGTGGCTTGTCACCAGGCCACCGGCAAGGGCGCGGGCCCGATCAAGGCGCTAGACGGTTCGCCGGTGGTGTTGGACGCGGACCACAACAAACAGATTGCCGTTTTGCTGAATGGCCAGAACAACGGTGCGATGCCGGCCTGGAAACAGCTCAGCGACACCGACATCGCGGCCGTCATTACGTTCACCAAGAATAATTGGTCCAACAAGACCGGTCAGCTAGTCCAGCCGGCCCAAGTCAAGGTAGCACGCAAGTAGTCGGCTTCGGGTTACCTGCCGCCGTATCGAAGCAATCAGAGTATTGAGAAGGAAATCAGGATGAGTGCAGTACTGGATCATCACGATCACGCCGACGACCACCACGACCATGCCCCAACCGGGTGGCGGCGCTGGGTGTATGCGACCAACCATAAAGACATCGGCACCTTGTACCTGTTGTTCAGTTTGACGATGCTGATGATTGGCGGTGTTCTCGCGCTGCTGATTCGGGCCGAGTTGTTTCAGCCCGGCCTTCAATTGGTCAATCCGGAGTTGTTCAACCAGCTCACCACCATGCATGGCCTGATCATGGTGTTTGGCGCGATCATGCCGGGCTTCGTAGGTTTCGCGAACTGGATGGTTCCACTTCAGATTGGCGCCGCCGACATGGCGTTTGCGCGCATGAACAACTTCAGCTTCTGGCTGCTGATACCGGCTGGTCTGATGATCGTTGGTTCTTTCTTCATGCCCGGCGGCGCTCCTGCGGCGGGCTGGACGCTTTATGCGCCTTTGACGCTGCAGATGGGCCCGAGCATGGACGCGGGCATTTTTGCGCTGCATATCCTGGGTGCGAGTTCCATCATGGGCTCGATCAACATAATTGTCACCATCCTGAATATGCGCGCGCCCGGCATGACGCTGATGAAGATGCCGATGTTTGCATGGACCTGGCTGATCACGGCCTATTTGCTGATCGCTGTGATGCCGGTGTTGGCCGGCGCGATCACGATGACGCTGACCGACCGGCATTTCGGTACCAGTTTCTTCAATCCGGCCGGCGGTGGGGATCCGGTGATGTACCAGCATATCTTCTGGTTCTTCGGCCACCCCGAGGTCTACATCATGATTTTGCCGGCATTCGGCATCATCAGCCAGGTCGTGCCGGCATTCTCGCGCAAGCGGCTGTTTGGCTACGCCTCGATGGTCTACGCCACTTCGAGCATCGCGATCCTGAGTTTTGTGGTCTGGGCGCACCATATGTTCACGGTCGGAATGCCGGTAACGGGCCAGCTTTTTTTCATGTACTCAACGATGTTGATCGCGGTGCCGACAGCGGTGAAAATTTTCAACTGGATCGCCACCATGTGGGAGGGTTCGATGACGTTTGAGACCCCGATGCTGTTCGCGGTCGGTTTTATCTTCGTGTTCACCATGGGTGGCTTCACCGGCCTGATTCTGGCGCTGGCGCCAATCGACATTCAATTGCAGGACACCTATTACGTGGTGGCGCATTTCCACTATGTGCTGGTGGCCGGCTCGCTGTACGGTATGTTCGCTGGCTTTTATTACTGGAGTCCAAAGTGGACCGGCGTGATGTACAACGAAGCACGCGGCAAGATCCATTTCTGGTGGTCATTGATCGCCTTCAACGTCACCTTCTTCCCGATGCACTTCCTGGGTCTGGCGGGTATGCCGCGCCGTTATGCCGACTACCCGATGCAGTTCGCGGACTTCAACGCCGTGGCTACTGTCGGGGCTTTTGCATTTGGCCTGGCCCAGGTCTACTTTTTCTTCTTCATCGTTTTGCCTTGCATGCTGGGCAAGGGCGAAAAGGCGCCACAAAAACCCTGGGAGGGCTCCGAGGGTCTCGAATGGGAAGTGCCGTCTCCAGCGCCATTCCATACTTTTGAAACACCACCCAAGCTAAATGCCGCGGCGACCCGCATTGTTGGCTGAGCCTGCCCACCTGAGACACACACTTCATGACTCCGGGCCAAAAGAAAGCCAATCTCAGAATGGCGCTGATCCTGCTGTCGGTGGTGGTTGTTTTTTTCATCGGCTTCATGGTCAAAATGTCTGTGTTGGGCGCCTGAGCGATGAGTCTGCGCTACGAAAACCTGACAATGGCCCGCAAGCTGATGGTCGTGGCGGTCGTCATGCTCGCGTTCGGTTATGCACTCGGCCCAATTTACAACGCAATTTGCAAAATAACGGGCATCAACGTGTTGGCCTTGGGCGAGCGCAATATTGCCGGCGCAAGCTCCAGCATTGCGGCCAACACCCAGATCGACAGGACGCGCTCAATCACGGTTGAATTCGATGCCAATAGCCGTGGTCCCTGGGACTTCAAGCCAGCGCAGCGCTCGGTTCAGGTACATCCGGGAGAACTGACGACGGTGATGTACGAATTCCAGAACACCCAAAATCGGCGCATGGCCGCGCAGGCCATTCCGAGTTACGCGCCGCAGCAGGCCAGCGCGTATTTCAACAAGCTGCAGTGTTTCTGCTTCAACCAGTACACGCTTGAACCCGGAGAAAAGAAGTCCTGGCCGGTGGCATTTGTGATTGATCCCAAGTTGTCCAGGGATGTATCGACGATCACACTGTCGTACACGTTTTTTGAGGTTGGCGGCACTGTTCCACCCGCGCCCGGCTCCACGGCGGCCGCGGCGGCCGCGGCGGCGCAGGTTGCCGCGAAGGTCGGGTCATGAGCAATGATTCGGCCGAGCAGAATGTGACGCAACGCAAAGCGTCGTTGTGGCACACCATGAAGGCCGTTGGATGGTCTTTTTTTGGTGTACGCAAGGGCACCGACCATGCGCAGGACTTCGCCAATCTCAACCCGATCCACATAATCGTGGTCGGGTTTGTCGGCGTGCTGGTTTTTGTCGTCTCGCTGATCGCACTGGTGAATTGGGTGGTGGCCAAGTAATGCCGCGTGAGATTGAATAACCTGAGAATTTGTAAAGAGTCTGGAGCAGCAATGAGTTCAACGTCCCACAGCGGCACACCGTATTACTTTGTACCGAGTCCGTCGAGTTACCCGGCCCTGGCCGCGCTGGCCTTGTTTTTTATCATCCTGGGCGCCGCGCAATGGATCAACGGCGAGGGCTGGGGGAGGTATCCACTGGTTTTTGGATTCGGTGTGTTGTTTGTGATTTTGTTCCGGTGGTTTGGTCAGGCGATTTCGGAAAGCGAGGGGGGCTCTTACGGCCACAAAGTGGATTTGTCTTTTCGCTGGGGCATGAGCTGGTTCATCTTTTCTGAGGTGATGTTTTTTGGCGCGTTTTTTTCCGCCTTATGGTGGATGCGGGTGCATTCGGTACCGGAGCTGGGCAACCTCGAACATGCTTTGTTGTGGCCCGACTTCAAGGCGGTATGGCCTAGTCTGGCTGCTGGTGCTACCGCGTCGCCGGCCGGAACCATAGAGCCGTTCCAGACCATGACGCCGTTCTGGTTGCCCACCATCAATACCGCGTTATTGTTGAGTTCCGGCGTAACCCTGACGATCGCGCACCATGCCTTGCAGGGCGGAGACCGCGGCAGGACGATTGCCTTCATGTGGATCACCGTGGTGTTGGGCATTACCTTTCTCGGTGTGCAGGGTTACGAATATGGTCATGCCTACAGCGATTTGAACTTAAAGCTGACTTCGGGCGCCTATGGCTCCACCTTCTACATGCTCACTGGTTTCCACGGTTTTCACGTTTTTATCGGCATGTTGATGTTGTTGGTCATCACGTTGCGCTTGCAAAAGGGCCATTTCACGCCGCAAAGGCATTTTGGCTTTGAAGGCGCGGCATGGTACTGGCACTTTGTCGACGTGGTGTGGTTGGGCTTGTATATCCTCGTTTACTGGATCTGAAGGCCGCGGCCACGCAGTCCGCTGGTCAGCTGAATAAAAGGGCCGCGGTGCGGCTCTTTTATTTCCCAACTGGAATGCCGGTCGGCTGGATGTAGCCTAGTTTCCAGGCGATCAATACGCAGATAAACAACAGGATGGAGAACCCAACCCGAAACGCGAGCGCCCGCGCCATATGGTTTGTCTTGGCCTTGCCGTCGCGACCGTCCTGCAACATGAAATACAGGGCCGCACCCAAACTGCCGATGATGGCGACGAAAGCGAGGATCACAAGGTACACCATGCAGCAGATTATCCCGTGAGTCCGGCGCCACGGGCGGCGCGGTTCTGGTTGCTGACCGTGGCCGCCATTTTGGGTGTATTGATCACGCTGGCTCTCGGTTTCTGGCAGTTGTCGCGTGCCGCCGAAAAACTTGCGCTGCAGAAGTTGATTGATGACCGGCAAAAGCTTGCAGTACTGGATTCGCTGGCGCCGGCAAACGACGCGGCCGGTGTCGATTTGTTGTACCGCATTGCGCGCCTGCGTGGCACCTGGATGGTCCGGCACACCGTGTTTCTGGACAATCGGCAGATGAACGGTAGACCAGGTTTTTTTGTGCTCACCCCTTTGCGGCTTGAAAGCTCCGGCACCGCAGTCGTGGTGCAGCGCGGTTGGGTGCCACGCAGTTTTATTGACCGCGCACAGGTGCCGGCAGTATCGACGCCAGCCGGACCGGTAGAGATCACGGGCCGGATTGCCCCGCCACCTTCCAAGCTTTACGAGTTTCAAGAGTCAGGCAATGGCACCATCCGGCAAAATCTCAATGTGAGCGGATTCTCCCGGGAAATTGGCGTACCCGTGGCGGCTGTCTCGGTGTTGCAACTGGGGCCACCCGACGATGGGCTGGCGCGCAACTGGCCCAGAGTCAACACCGGTGTCGAAAAACACCATGGATACGCATTTCAATGGTTTGCCCTGAGTGGCCTGATCGCAATTCTTTATGGCTGGTTCCAGATTGTCCGACGCTTCAAATCCCCTCGCTAATTCCCTGCGCTCGGGGCACGACGACGAGCCACTGGGCTTGACCGTGCATTCGCTGCCCAGCCCTTCTAGGCTTGATGAAAATAGCGGACGTACCGTGGCCGGGCGCTGGAAGATGGTTGCGGTGTTATTGGTGTGCGCCGTTCCGGTAATGGCGTCGTATTTGACCTATTACCTGATCCGGCCTGAAGCGCGGCGCGTTTTTGGCGAACTGGTTGACCCTCAGCGGCCGCTACCCGATCTGCGCAGCGTGAGTCTGGCAGGTTCCGAGATCAACCTGCGATCGCTCAAAGGCCAATGGCTGTTGGTCAATGTGTCGGGCGGCGCCTGTGATGCTGTCTGTCAAAGGCATTTGTATCTGCAACGCCAGCTTCGCGAAAGCCTGGGTAAGGACAAGGACCGGGTGGATCGCGTTTGGCTCGTCAACGACGGTATGCCAGTTCCCGGCGATCTGCGCCCGGCCCTCTCTGACGCCACGGTGTTGCGGGTCGACCCTGGTGCGCTGGCTCAGTGGCTGGCCCCATCGGCCGGACATGTTATTTCGGAGCACCTGTACCTGGTCGACCCATTGGGCAACTGGATGATGCGTTTCCCGGCAGCGCTGGATGCCGCGGGCGCGGCCAAGGCCAAGCGTGACCTGGAACGTGTGCTTCGCGCCAGCGCGTCCTGGGATACCGCTGGGCGTTAGGGCCGCCTTGGACATGCCAGCCACCATACCCATTCATCCATGACAGCGCAGCCCCCGGTCGATCTGTCGCCGCTCTGGCAAGTGATGCTGGTCGGCCTTTCGTTGGCTGCCATCGCATTGGGATGGTTGTGGCTGCGCGAGCAAAACAGGTCCGGTTCCGGCTGGCGGCGAGCCTTGACTTTGCTGACCTTGTTTCTCACGTTTGATCTGGTGCTGTTCGGCGCCTTTACGCGGCTAACCGATTCCGGCTTGGGTTGCCCTGACTGGCCAGGCTGTTACGGCAGTGCGAGCCCGATCGGTGCCAAGGTTTCGATCAGTGATGCCGAGTCGGCCATGCCCACTGGCCCGGTGACACACCGCAAGGCATGGATCGAAATGGTCCATCGATACCTGGCAACCGGGGTGGGGGTGCTGATCCTGGTGTTGGCTGTCAGCAGTTGGCGCGCCCGCAAGCAGGATAGAGACGCCAGACAGGGCCTTGGCCCGTGGTTGCCGGCCTTGACCCTGGTGTGGGTGTGTATTCAAGGTGCATTTGGCGCCTGGACGGTGACTATGAAGTTGTTGCCGGCCGTTGTTACCCTACACCTGCTCGGGGGCATGTTGTTGTTGGTGCTGCTCGGGCTACAGGCCGAGCGCCTGCTGCGCCGCGATTCGGGCGGCCAGCGGGTACTGGTTGACCCCGTGACGCGCGGAGTATTGCTGGCGGCGTGTGGTTTGCTGGCCGTGCAACTGGCTCTCGGCGGATGGGTCAGTAGCAACTATGCGGTGCTGGCATGCCAGGATTTTCCGATGTGCCAGAACAGTTGGTGGCCGGAAATGAGGTTTGACCAGGGATTCCGGATTTGGCGGGAGCTCGGATTGACGCCAGAGGGCGAACACATCAGTTTCGCGGCATTGACGGCGATTCATTTTGTTCACCGCTGGATGGCCGCCGTCGTTTTGCTGTTGCTGGGCCTGTTGGCGTGGCGTCTGCGCAGGTTTGCGGGGCTTCGGCTTCATTCGCGCCTGATCGCCGCGCTGGCCCTGGCGCAACTGGCAACTGGTCTTGGCAACGTGCTACTTGGCTGGCCGCTGGTTGCTGCGTTGCTGCATACCGGGGGCGCGGCCGCCCTGGTGTTGGTGATGACCTGGACCGCGGCGGGCTGTCGCTCGCCGACGAAGGCGGCCAAACCATCGCGCCTGAGCGCATTGGACTTGTCCGCATGAGCGCCAATCCTTCCGATCTGCCGGTGACCAGGATGGCGCCGGTATTGCGCCAGTTCTACGTGTTGACCAAGCCGCGTGTGATCCAGTTGATCGTTTTTTGTGCCCTGATCGGAATGGTCCTGGCCGTGCCCGGCGTACCGTCGCTGGCAGACATCAGACTGGCAGCATTGGCGTGCCTGGGCATTTGGCTGGTGGCTGCCGCTGCCGCCGCGTTCAATTGCATTGTCGAACAAAGCATTGATGCCAAGATGCAGCGCACCGCCTGGCGGCCAACCGCGACCGGACAACTGGGCAACGGTCAAACCCTGCTGTTTGCGGCAATCCTGGGTATTGCCGGCTCCGTGGTGCTGTATGTTTGGGTAAATCCGCTCACCATGTGGCTGACTTTTGCGACATTTGTAGGCTACGCGGTGATCTACACCGTCATCCTGAAACCGCTCACGCCGCAAAATATAGTGATCGGTGGCGCGTCCGGCGCCATGCCGCCGGTACTGGGTTGGGCCGCCATGACCGGTGATGTGGGACCGCAGGCGTTGATCCTGTTTCTGATAATTTTCCTGTGGACTCCACCACACTTTTGGGCGCTGGCCCTGTACCGGGTGGAGGACTATCGCAAGTCCGGCCTGCCGATGCTGCCGGTAACCCATGGCAGTGAATTCACCCGGTTGCAGATCCTTCTATATACGGTGGTTCTGTTCGCCGCCTGCCTGCTGCCGTTCGTTTACGGCATGAGTTCATGGCTTTACCTGGGAGCTGCCGTCGTCTTGAGCGCGGGGTTTTGCATTTACGCATTCAGGCTCTGGCGCGATTATTCAGACGCATTGGCGCGCCGGACATTTCGTTATTCACTGCTGCATTTGAGTCTTTTGTTTGCCGCTCTGCTGCTGGATCATTACTTACTTTGAGGCCTGTCTGATCGCACCATGGACAAAAGACGCATTATGAAGACTGTCGGCATCGGAGTTTTACTGACGGCAATCGGTGGTTTTCTTACGGCATGTTCGGACAAATCACCATCATTTAGCTCTATCGACGTCACGGGTGCGGATTATGCGCGCAACTTTTCGCTGATCGATCACAACGGTCAGACCAGAAGCATCGCCGACTTTGCCGGTAAAGTGGTGGTGGTTTTTTTTGGCTACACCCAGTGCCCGGACGTTTGTCCGACTTCGATGGCCGAGCTGGCGGAAATCAAGAAAACACTGGGCCCAGACGGCGCACGGGTGCAGGGCCTGTTTATTACGATCGACCCCGAGCGCGATACGCCAGCGGTGTTGAAGGCCTATATGGCCAACTTCGACCCCACGTTTCTTGCCTTGCGAGCCACGTCACCAGAACAGCTCGCGGCGCTGGCCAAAGACTACAAGGTGTATTACAAGAAAGTGGAAGGCAAGACGGCCACCAGTTACACCATGGACCATTCCGCCGGCAGTTATGTCTATGACACGCGTGGACAGTTACGCCTTTACACCCGATACGGAAGTGGCGTGCCGCCACTGGCTGGCGACATTGCGCAGTTGCTGAAACAAGCTTCCTGAGCGCGCAAGTCGCCGGCCGTGTGGGGCCGGATCAGGCGTAGCTGGCCAGCGCCTTTTTCATTTTTTTCATCGCCGCCACCTCGATCTGGCGAATCCGCTCGGCGCTGACGCCGTATTCGTGCGCCAGATCATGCAGCGTCATGCCACCCGAGTTGTCGTCGTTGACCTTGAGCCAGCGCTCTTCCACGATACGCCGGCTGCGTTCGTCCAGCGTGTCCAGTGCACTGGCGATTCCATCGGTCGACAGCACGTCGCGCTGGCGTGATTCGATCATTGCGGTAGGTTCATGGGCCGTGTCGGTCAAGTAGGCGATCGGGCCGAATGTTTCCTCGCCGTCATCGGACGGGCTGGGGTCGAGCAACACGTCGCCACCCGAGAGACGGGTTTCCATCTCTATCACATCTTCCCGCTTGACCTTCAATTCCCGCGCCATGGCTTCGATCTGGTCTTCGTTCAAAGTTTCACGGTGCGTGCCGGTATTGGCAGCGGCGTCGTCCGACTTGTAACGCTGTTTCATTGAGCGCAGGTTGAAGAAAAGCTTGCGTTGAGCCTTGGTTGTTGCCACTTTGACCATGCGCCAGTTTTTCAGTATGTACTCGTGAATTTCGGCTTTGATCCAATGCAAGGCGTAACTCACCAGGCGCACGCCTTGATCCGGGTCGAAGCGTTTCACGGCTTTCATCAGGCCGACATTGCCCTCCTGAATCAGGTCGCCGTGGGGTAGCCCATAACCCAGGTATTGGCGCGAAACCGACACCACCAGACGTAAGTGAGAGAGTACTAACTTTCCTGCGGCCTCCAGGTCGTTATGCTCCCTGAACCGGCGCGAGAATTCCTGCTCCTGCTCCAGCGTGAGCATCGGCAGGCGGTTCGCGGCCGAGATATAGGCGTCCAGATTTCCCAGCGCCGGCACCATGGCCCACGGGTTGGTCACGGTTAGAGCCGAGCTCGAAACTCCAGTTTGCATCGTCATTCCAGAACTCCTTGTGTCAATAACGCAATATTAGCACTCTATTGAGAGGAGTGCTAAACGTTTGGTTCAATCAGGTCAATAGGGTTTACCAGGAGATTTTCAACCCGCCACCGAAACCTGGGCCAGACCGGCGTCGACCAGCAGGCTCTGGCCGGTGATGCCGTCGCTGTCGTCGCTGGCCAGAAACAGGGTGGGCCGGGCTACATGCGCGGATTCCAGGCGGAATTTCAGACACTGCAGTTCAATGAACTTCTGATCTTCCTGGCCGTCGCGCCATAACTGCGTTTGGCGTTCGGTGACGATGGCGCCCGGAACCAGCGCATTGACCCGGATGCCGGCGCCCCCCAGTTCGCGCGCCAGGCTGCGCGTCATGCCGGAGATGGCGGCTTTGCTGGCCGTGTAACCTATCAGGTTGGGTCGGCCGCGCATCCAGCTAATTGAGCCCATGTTGACGATGCTGCCGCCTAGACTGGACCCTTTGAGTTGCCGCGCCACCGCCTGTGTGGCAAACACCTGATGGCGCAGGTTGATATTCAGGCAGTTGTCCCAGTACTCGGGGGTCAGTTCGTCCAAGGAGTGGCGGTCATCGCGTCCGGCATTGTTCACCAGTACCTGGATCGGGCCGAACAAGTGTGCCACCCGTTCCAGCATTTTTTGCAGCGCAGTTATGTCGCGTACGTCGCAAGCCTCGTAATAAGGCGTGGCATGGCCGGCCTGCGTCAGTTCCTCGATCAGCGTGTCGCCGCCGCCAATCCTGGTTCCGCAGAAGGCAACCCGGCTGCCTTGGATGGCAAAGGCTCGCACCAACTCCGCGCCGATGCCCGATGAGCCGCCAGAAATGAAAACCGTGCGCCCCTTGAGCGACGGATAAAGCGTGTAGGTTGTGGCCATCGGGCTGGTTTACCAACCGGCGGGCAACACATCGGCCAGCGCGACAACGCCCTTGGTCTCGATGCTGCGGTGCGCGGCAATGCCGGTGGCCACCGCGCGCAGGCCTTCTTCGAGCGTTATCTCCGGCGCCAAGCCGTGGCGGATGGCATTCGCGAACTTCTGGTGCTCGACATATGAAGCGCCAAAATGGTTGCCCATGTATTTAATGCTGGTGTCCCAGATCCGACGCACCGAAACGCCCTTGCCACTGCTCGCGGTTTGTCCCCACACCGTGCGGGTTCCCCAGTCCTCGCGCCGGCCATAACGCAGTGTCAGGGAGGGCAACAGCGACTCCAGTTTGCCTTCGTCGCCGACGACGATGATCTGTTCGTTGTCGACCGAGTTCTCGGCAAACATGCACAGGTCCAGCATGGCGCGTGCGCCACTCGCGTACTCCACGATGACGTAGGCGCTGTCCAGTATGTCCGGTGTGCGGCCCTGGTAAGACTCATTCAGGTGGTTCACGCGCTGTCCGCCGGATGCGTACACCGACACCGGTCGCTCCTGCAGCACCAGGTCCATCAGATTGAAGTAGTGGCAGCATTTCTCTACCAAAGTGCCGCCGGTATTGGCGCTGAAGCGGTTCCAGTCGTCCACCTTGGGGTAAAAAGGCTCCCGGTGTTCGCGGATCGCCACCTGCTGCACCCGGCCGACCGCACCCGCATGGGTCAAACGCAGCATCTCGGCCACCGGCGGCATGTACCGGTATTCCTGCGCCACCCACACGATTGGCTTGCGGCCTTTGGCGCGCTCGACCAACTCCAGACCATGGTCGATCCGGGTGCACAGCGGCTTTTCAATCAGGATGTGGGCATCGGTCTTGAGCGCGTCCTGCATCACCGCGAAGTGGCTGTGGTTGGGTGTGGAAATTACCAGCGCATCACACCGATGGCTGGCCAGCATTTCCTGGTAGTTCTCAAATACTGCCGGCTGAGTCGGTAACAGCGCCAGTGCAGCTTCCCGGCTGGCGGGATGCGGGTCGGCGATGGCACTGATCTCGGTGTTATCGAGCGATTTGATGTTCTCGATATGTTCGCGGCCCATGCTGCCGCAACCAATGATGCCGTAACGGATTGTTTGCTGCACTTGCTGGCACCCTTTCGTCAGTAGCCCTGCGCGTGGTTCCTTACGTCCGTCGATCGCAGGATGGAGAGCGTCGCGGCGCAGGTGCGCATCATCAGGCCCAGGTCGGACGCCACGCCGATGTAGTCGAAACCGGCTTTTCGGTAAGTAGCCACCGCATCCGTGCTGCCGCCGACCGTGCCAATCGGCAAACCCAGCGCATGGCAGCGTTGGACGCTTTGCGCCATGACTTCGACCACGGCTGGATGCATCAGGTCACCGACATGGCCCATTGCGCCGCTGAGGTCGCCCGGGCCGATGAAGATCGAATCCACCCCAGGAACCTGGGCAATCTCTTCCAGCCGGTCCATCGCTTGTGGTGTCTCGATCTGGACGATCACCGACACGCCGTCGTTGCCAAGCTTGAAATAATCCTTGACGGTTCCAAAACGCGATCCCCGGCTCATGGCGGCCATGCCGCGCACACCCGCCGGCGGGTACTTGCAGGCCGCGACCGCCTTTTTCGCCTCATCGGCGTTTTGCACAAACGGAAAAAGAATGGTCTGCGCCCCGGCGTCGAGCAACCGCTTGACCATTACGGTGTCGTTCCACGGGACTCGGGTGATCGGCAACATCGCGGTTCCGGCCACCGCCTGCAGCATGTGGATCAGGTCGGCCATGTCCAGCGGCGTATGTTCCATGTCGATTACCGCCCAGTCGAATCCGGCGCAGCCAATTGCTTCGGCCACCAATGGCGAAGCCGACATCACGAAGGTTCCGACCGGATAACCAGCGGCGTGATCCTGGCCTGCCAGAAGCGTCTGAAAGGGATTGTTCATACTCGCTCAAACCTCAAAATATCGCCGGTTCCGGCGTGGCTTGGGTACCTTGCAGGAAGTCGAAATCACAACCTTCATGCGCCTGCGTGACATGTTGCTGGTAGAGCCAGGTAAACCCGCGTTGAAACGGTTGTACCGGTGCGGTCCAGGCGGCGCGCCGGCTTGCCAACTCCTCATCGCTGACATGCAGGTGCAGTTTGCGGGCCGCCACGTCGAGTTCGATCAAGTCACCGGTATGCACCAGCGCCAGCGGGCCACCGACGGCGCTCTCCGGCGCTATATGCAGCACGCAGGTGCCGTAATGGGTACCACTCATGCGCGCATCGCTCAGACGCAACATGTCGCGCACACCGGCCTTCAGCAGTTTTTTCGGCAGCGGCAGATTGCCCCATTCCGGCATGCCCGGCGCACCCACCGGCCCGGCGTTGCGCAACACCAGCACGGTGTTTTCGTCGCAATCCAGCGCCGCGTCGGCCATCGCCGCGAGCATCTCGGGCTGGCTGTCGAACACCAGCGCAGGGCCGGTATGTCGCATCAACTTCTGGGATGCCGCGCTGGGCTTAATGACGGCGCCATCAGGCGCCAGGTTGCCTTTGAGTGTTGCCAGGGCACCGGCAGTGCTGACGGGCCTGGACAAGGGGCGAATCACTTCGGGGTCCAGCACCTCGGCGGCTTCAATATTCTGTCCCATGGTCCGTCCGTTGACCGTGATCTCGGAGCTCGACAATTCGCCCCGGATTACCTGCATCAGCGCCGGCAAACCGCCCGCGTAGTAGAAGTCTTCCATCAACCGGTCACCGCTGGGGAAAAGATTGGCCAGCACCGGCACCCGGCGCGCGACCGCGTCCAGGTCGTCCAGCGTCAGCGCGATGCCGGCGCGTCTGGCCATCGCGATTATGTGCACCGCCGCATTGGTCGAACCGCCCAGCGCCATCTGCACCGCCATCGCGTTGTGAAAGCTGCCGCGCGTGAGCAACCGCGAGGGTTTCAGATCTTCCCAGACCATACCCACGATACGTTCACCGCAGTCGGTTGCCATTCGGATATGGGCTGAGTCCATGGCCGGTATGCTGCTGGCTCCGGGCAAGGTCAGCCCCAGTGCTTCGACAATGCCGGTCATGGTGGAGGCGGTGCCCATGGTGTTGCAAGTGCCCGGCGCGCGCGTCATGCGCGATTCGAGATGCAAAATCTCGGCGGCGCTAACGTTGCCGGCCTGGTATTCGTCCCAGAACACACGCGTGTGGGTGCCGGCGCCAACTGTTCGCGACACGCCGCCTTTCACGTAGCGGTCGTTGAGCATCGGACCGGCAGGACAAAAAATGGTGGGAATGTCCATGCTGATGGCGCCCATCACCGTGCCCGGCGTGGTCTTGTCACATCCCGCCAGCAGCACCACGCCATCACACGGCAGGCTGCGCAGCAACTCCTCGACTTCCATGGCCAGGAAATTGCGGTACAGCATGGTGGTCGGCTTGACCATCACTTCGCCCAGGCTCATCGCCGGCAGCTCGAGCGGAAAACCGCCGGCCAGCAAGACGCCGCGTTTGACCGCCTCGGCGCGTTCGCGCAGGTGCGCGTGGCAAGGCGACAGGTCGCTCCAGGTATTGATGATGGCCACCATCGGGCGCTCCATCACGTCAACGCGCCGCACGCCTTGTTGTTGCATGCGCTGGCGGTGCGCGAAACCGCGCATGCCCTGGTCGGCGAACCAGCGGCGCGAACGAAGTTCGGAAAGTGGCTTGCGTGTGTCGGTCATGGTTGCAACAGGACGACGTATTTGATTCTCATGCCAGCGCCCCGAGTTGCGTCATCAGCGCGTCCGGGATGAACACGCCGATCTGCCGCGCCTGTTTCTCCAGCGCCATTCTGCGCGCACCGGCGAGGCGAACGCCATCGTCCAGCAACATCTCGGCAACCACCGTTTCCATACGCTCGTAATAAACGTCCGAGCCAGCCAGCGCGCCTGGATCGATCACGATGAAGACCTGCCCGATCCGTGGCTGGTTGCCAGCGTCGATAAAAAATGACGTGGCTTCGAAACCGAACTGCGCGCCGATCAGCGCCGTCACCAGCAGTTCTACCATCAGCGCCAGCATCGCGCCCTTTGGACTGCCGGCTGGGCCCTGGCCGTTGGCGGACCCGGTACCGAATGGCAACATCGAACCGCCCAGAGCGGCCTTCGGGTCTGTTGTGGGCTGCCCGGCGCTGTCCAGCGCCCATCCGAACGGAATGCTTTTACCCTCCTTGGCAGCTACCATCAACTTGCCGCGCGCCACTTCGCTCAGCGACAGGTCGATAAGCAGCGCGTCGGCGTCCCGGCGCGGGAACACCGCCGCAACCGGATTGGTGCCAAACACCGGGTGTTTGCCACCGGCCGCCGGCATCGCGGCGGGTGAGTTTGCAAAACCCAGCCCGACCAGCCCGGCAGCGGCAACTGGCCGCAGATGGTCCACCAGCACGCCGCAGTGGTGGCTGTTGGTTACTCCCGCAAAACACACGCCCAATTCCCTGGCGGTGTCGATCGCCTCGCGCAGCGCCAGATCGCAGGCCGGGAATGCCAGGCCCTGGCGGGCGTCGACCAATAACGCCGCGCCTTTGCGGCGCGCCACGACAGCCAGCGCGCCGCCATCGGCGCGGCCGTTGCGCAAATGGGTCGCATATTGGGGTACCCGGCTAAGACCGTGCGACGTCAGCCCCTGCGCCTCGGCCTGCACCAGCGCGCGCGCCGTGGAACCGGCCATGGCTTCATTTGCGCCAGCATTTTGCAGCGCACGCTTGACCATGCTGGTGGCCCGTTCGATCGACAGTTGTGCCATCAGTGCAGACTTTCCAGAACCCGGTCGGCAATCATGAACGAGACCCGTTCGTTTGCTTCGGCGCTGACACCCGATATGTGCGGCGTCAACAACAAATTGGGGCAATTTTTGAGCACCGCGCAGGCGGGCATCGGTTCGGTGTCAAAAACGTCGATCGCGGCACCGCCGAGATGACCGCGGCGCAGCGCGTTTGCGAGCGCATCGATATCAACCATGTGCCCGCGCGAGGTATTGATCAGGATCGCGCCCGGTTTCATGCAAGCGATGCGCGCGGCATCAAACAGGCCACGTGTGCCTTCGACCAGCGGCACGTGCAAGGTCACTACGTCCGACCGGGTCGTGACGTCGTCCAGCCCGGCCCATTTCACGCCGGCCTTGATGAACGCTGGGGCATCCTCTTGCAGCATCGCGTCATACGCGATCACCTGCATTCCAAGGCCCCGGGCGAGGCGCGCGGTCAGTCGCCCAATGGAGCCAAAACCGATGATGCCCAGTGTCTTGCCGGCGGTTTCCCGTCCCTTGCCCAGCGCATTACGCGGCCAGTGGCCGGCGGCTACGTCCGCCGTGGATGTGAATGCGCCACGCAGCAGCAACATGCTGCTGGTGATCACGTATTCGGCCACGCTGAGCGCATTGGCGCCGGTGGCGGGAATTACTTTCATGCCGCGTGCTGCGCAGGCCGGCAGGTCAATATTGTCCAGCCCCACGCCCAGCCTGCCCACCACCTTGCAGCTGGTCAGGGCGGCGAGTAATTCGCCGCCTACCTGGGTCCGGTTACGCACGATCAGCGCGTCGATGCGCGCGGCCTCGGCCGCCAGCCGCGGCGCATCGTCAACCAGGGCCGGGTCGTATAACACGTCGTGTCGCGCCTGCAACCGCGCGACCGCGCGCTCGTCCATGAATTCGGTGATGACAATCCGGCTCATTGGGCTACCCTCCGCGCTACGCGCTGCGGGGCTATTCGCCTTGGGAGCGGCCCGGCGGCTCATGCCGACTCGTACAACCGGGTCAACACAAACTCGCGGTGTCCCAGCGCCTCCGCCGCGGTGAGCCGGCCGTTGGCGGTGCGCAGCATGATTTCAAGCAGTTTGTCGCCGGCCTGGTCGAGCGTGATATCGCGCTGCAGCAGACCGGTCACGTCTACATCGATGTGTTCGCTCATCGTGCGCACGGTGCGCGGGTTGGCGCAAATCTTGATGACCGGCAGGATCGCGTTGCCGATCACGTTGCCCTGGCCGGTCGGAAAAAAATGCGCCACATAACCGGAGGCGGCGCACAGTGTCACCATCTCGGCCGCGGCGCTGCTCGAGTCCATGAACCACAAGCCCGGGTGGGTGGGCGACTCGGCCTTGTCGATCACGCCATCGACCGTACAACTCTTGCCGATTTTCTGGATGTTGCCCAGCGCCTTCTCTTCGATGGTCGTCAGGCCGCCGGCGATGTTGCCCTTGGTCGGCTGGCTGTCCGACAGGTCACTGGTCTTGTGGCGGTTGATCACGTCCTGGTAACGGTCGAACATGAACATGAATTTATCGCGCACGGTGTCGCTGGCGCAACGTGCGGCCACGATATGTTCGCCACCGGTCAGCTCGGTGGTTTCGCCGAAACACAGATAGTTGCCCAGCGGATGCAGCTTGTCGAAGGCATTACCCACGGTCGGATTGGCGCCGCAACCGCTGGTGGTGTCGGACTCGCCGCATTTGGTGCTGACCCACAGCTCGGAGATCGGACAGGTCTGGCGTTGTTTCTCGCTGGCCCACTGCACATAGTCGCGTGTGGCCTTGCTGGCGCGCATGATGGTGTCATGGTCACCATGTAACTCGATGCCAAAACCCACCACCGGTTTGCCGGTAGTTTTGATGCCGTCCACCACTTTTTGCGTCCAGCCGTCCTCGATGCCAATGACTACCACCGCCGCCACGTTCGGATTGCAGCCGGCGCCTATCAGGGTGCGGAAGTGCAGTTCCAGGTCGGCGCCGAATTGCAGTCGCCCGTACGGGTGGGGAATGGCCAGCGCACCCTTTATGTTGTGCGCCACGGCCTCCGCCGCCGCGTTGGACAAATCGTCCAGCGGCAGGACGATGACATGGTTGCGGATGCCAACGCGGCCGTTTTCGCGCCGGTAACCCAGGAAGGTGGTCTCTTTGGTGACGATGGACATAGTGGCTCCCTGACTACCAGCGCTTGGTCTTGATGTTGTGTACGTGTGCGTGTTGGCCGGTCTTGATGGGGGCCACGACCTTGCCCATGTCGATGCCGTATTTCCACACCGTATCTCCGACGTTCATATCCTTGAGCGCCACTTTATGGCCGATCGGAATGTCCTGCTCGGCCCGCAGGTCGACCATGCGGTCTTCATCCATGATCCATCCGGTCATCGCCGCGCCGGCTGTCACACCTTCCACCACCACGACCGCCACGGTGTCCTTGGCGTCGTGCAATACGAAATGAATCATCCATGCTCCAGCAAATAACGGGACCGCGAAAAAGCCAAAGTGTAGTTGTCGATGCCGCGCTGTCAATCTAGTCATGTATATGAGTTGAATGCTTGCTTCAAATCTGGCTACACTGCGTCCCGACCATCAACACCCAGTTGCATGACTACGTCAGTGTGCGGTCGAATAAACTGTAGCCAGTCCGCCCGCGCGTGTCACGAGAAGGTTCGCCAGCCCCACCAGATGCGGGTGCCTGTCGTGACGGCGCACATCGCCGCGAAGACGTAAGCCAACAGCGGAAAATATCGCGGCCACAGACACATGGCAAGCAGGAACGCCAGCGTCTCGGTAGCCTCCGTCAACCCACCCAGGAAATAGAACGACTTGTCGGGGTAAGCCAGATTGCTGATGTCGCGTTTGGCAGCCAGCACCGCAAAAGCCAGAAAGCTCGACATGGTGCCGGTGAAGGCGGCCAGCAAGACGGCGCCCGGCAATGCATTTTGGGCCGGGTCGGCGAAGGCGAAGGCCAAAGGAATGGCAGCGTAGAAAAGGAAGTCGAAAGTGATATCCAGGAAACCACCGGCATCGGTCACCCGGGTCTGGCGCGCGATCGCTCCGTCGAGCGCGTCACACAGCCTGGATAACAGGATCGCGACGGCCGCGGACAAAAAACTCCCGGACGCCACCAAAACCGCGGCCAACAGGCCAATTGCAAAACCCAGCAGCGTCATCTGGGTGGCGCTGATGCGGTAACCCACCAACACGCGCGCCATCCGGTTCACTATGGGTTTGATCAGGGCAGTGGCAGCGCGGTCCAGCATGGCTCACCAGGGTCCGGTAGGGTCGAGCGGGCCGAGTCGCGTCACGTGCGCCGGGTCGGCAATGTCGCTGTTGTCATGGGTGACCATGAGTACCGGAATGCGCCGTTTTCTTACCAGGTCGAACACAAACTGGCGCACCCGCGCGCGCAAAGCGCTGTCGAGTCTGGAGAATGGCTCGTCCAGCAACAACGCTTGCGGGTCGGCCAGCAAAGCCCGCATCAGCGCCACCCGGGAGCGCTGCCCACCCGACAGCGTGGCCGGATCGGCACGCGCAAATGCCGTCATTTCCAGGTCGCCCAGGCCCTGCGCGACACGCGCCTGGCGGTCCGCCTGCGCGCCGGGGGCGACTGCAAACAGCAGGTTTTCAGCCACTGTCATGTGGGCAAACAACAAGTCGTCCTGGAACAGGATGCCCACGCGCCGGTGCTCCGTGGCCAGCAGATCCAGGCGCCGTCCAAACAGCGTGACACGGCCTTCGAACACCAGGCCGGGCGGCAAGGTTCCACACACAGCGGCCAGCAAACTTGACTTGCCCGATCCGCTCGCGCCCATGACCGTATGAATCTCGCCTGGCGCCACTTGCAGGTCGATGTTTTGCACCAGCGTCGCGCTGGCGGTCGAGAGGCGGTGGATCTGGATGTGCAGGGTCATGGAGGTCAGCAGGCACCAGACGGCTGGGACCGGGGGTGATAATACGTGGCTCGCAAAAGGGCGTCGTTCGCGCCTGGTTTGTATTCCACCCCGATATTTTGAAAGTACCCGCATGAAGAGATTGTTTGCCGTCGCGCTGCTGATACTGGGCAGCGCTGTTTGCGCCCAGACCACCGCGTCCAAGAAGGAGCTGGTGGCAAGGATTTTGCAGTTGCAACAACCGGCGATTGAACGTAGTGCCGTCATGATGACCGAGCGGCCCGCGGCGGTATTGATACAGCAGGCTGGCAATGTGTTGCAAACCCGTATTGCGCCCGAAAAGCGCGACGCGATTGGCCGGGAAATCCAGGCAGATGTGAAGAAATACGCCGACGACGCCGTGCCCCTGGTGCGCGAGCGCGCCATCAAGTTGGCGCCGTCAACGATCGGGGTACTGCTGGAGGAGAAGTTTTCCGAGGATGAACTCAAACAATTAGTCGCCATTTTCGAGTCGCTGGATTCACCGGTGCACCGTAAATTCCTCCAGTTGGGTGTCGATATGGAAAAGGCCCTGAGCGAAAAATTGAGTTCCGAGATGCGTGCCGTGATCGATCCGAAAATCAGGGCACTGGAACAGTCGGTCGCCGGCCGATTGGGAATTTCCGCCACACCGGCGCAAGGCGCAACGTCGGGCGCGGCCCGGTCTCCAGCCAGGGCGGCCAGTAAACCGTGACGATTGCAAAACTGTTTGGCATAACGCTGCCGATCATCCAGGCGCCGATGGCGGGTGTGCAAGGCGCCGATCTGGCGCTGGCGGTGTGCAGCGCCGGCGCCCTGGGTTCCCTGCCGTGTGCCATGCTCGGTCTGGATGCCATGCGCGACGAGCTGGCACGTATTCGGGCCCAGGCCGGCAGTATGGTGAATGTCAACTTTTTCTGCCATGCGCCTGCCGTGGCGAGCGCCGCGCGTGAGGCTGCGTGGCGCGACAGCCTGGCGCCGTATTACCGCGAGTTCGGTATCGACCCGCACGACATACCGGCCGGGCCGGCGCGTGCGCCATTCAGTGCGCAGGCGGCCGAGCTGCTGGGTGAATTCAAACCCGCCGTGGTCAGTTTCCATTTTGGTTTGCCCTCGGCCGAATTGCTGGCGCGTGTGCGTAGCTGGGGTGCGAGGGTACTGTGCTCGGCAACTACCGTCGAAGAGGCGTTGTGGCTGCAGGCGCAGGGAGTCGATGCAATCATCGCGCAGGGGCTGGAGGCCGGTGGTCACCGCGGCATATTTTTGTCCGACGATCTTTCCACGCAGATGGGCACCATGGCACTGGTGCCGCAAATTGTGCGCAAGGTACACCTGCCCGTCATCGCTGCCGGTGGCGTTGCGGATGCCAGGGCAGTGGCCGCGGCGCTGGCGCTGGGCGCCGCCGGCGTGCAAATTGGAACCGCCTATTTGTTGTGCCCCGAAGCCAGCACCAGTGTCGTGCATCGGGCCGCGCTAAAGAGTGCCGCGGCAGGTCACACCGCGCTGACCAATTTGTTCACGGGACGGCCGGCACGCGGGATCGTCAACCGGGTGATGCGAGAGATCGGGCCCATCAGCAAGTCGGCACCCGCTTTTCCGCTCGCCGGCGTGGCCATCGCAGCGTTGCGCGCCAGCGCGGAACGCCTGGGCAGCGGTGACTTTTCTCCGTTATGGTGCGGCCAGAACGCCAGCGGCTGCAAAGAGATACCAGCCGCCGACCTGACACGGGAATTGGCGTCTCGTCTGTAGCAGGGTCAAAAGCGCCTGGGCCGTCCGACCCAGGCCGCCAGGGCGAATCCGAGCACCGGCAGCAACCACTGCAGCCAGGCATAAGCGGAGGTGAGTGAACGTTGTGCGCCCGACGCCAGCGTGACGGCCTCGGTGGTGACGGTACTGAAACGTCCCGCGCCCACAAATAGCGTAGGCAGGTACTGCGCCACGCTCACCGCGAAACCCACCGCCAGGCCGGATGCCAGTGCGGCGCGCAGCAATGGCCATTTGATGCGCCAAAGAAACAGTGCGCGGCCGTGGCCAAGGGTTGCCGCGATAAAACGGTAACGCGGATCAAAACCGCCGTAAGCGGGGCTCAAGGCGATCAATACATACGGAATGGTGGCCAGGCTGTGCGCCAGCCACAGGCCGGCCCAACTGGCGTCCAGGCCCCAACGTAATGTCGTGGCGTGTACGCCGACAACCCACAACACCGACGGCAACACCAGCGGCAGGTAGATCACGCGGCGTAGCAAGCTGTCCCAATGCCGGGGTGCGGTCTCCAGCCACGCCACCGACCACACCAGCGCCGCAATGCCGCTGGCCAGTCCTAGCGTCAATGTGGTGCCCACGGTGGCGGCGCTGGCCAGTACCGATGCCCAGGCATCCAGGGTGAAGTTTTGTGGCAATAACGCCGGGAACGGCCAAACGCCTGCGACGCTGCCAACGGCCAGCGCCAGCATGACTGCCAGGTACAGCGCGATCAGCAACTTCGAGCCGAGCGCGCCGGCCGCAGCGCCGCGTGTTTGGCGTAATGTGCCCCGGTTTCCCGATGCCAGGCGCCGGCGCCAGACCGGCAATCTGGGCCATTGCCATAACACCAGCGTTGCGAGCGCCAACACCAGCGCGAGCAGCCATGCCGCCGCCGCGCCTTGCGCATTGGTCGCCAGGTCGGCGTCCAGCAGCCAGCCCCAGGCCAGCACCGCCAGGGTTGGCGGCGAGCCTGGGCCGATTACCAGGGCTACGTCTACCACCGTCATGGAATAGGCGAGCACCGCCAGCATCGGCCAGCGCAGTCTGGGCCACAACTGCGGCCACAAAACGCGCCACCAGGCGGTGCCAGCGGCGTATCCCATGCTGCGTGCAACCTGGAGCTCCAGCGTAAAACGTTGCGCCACTTCGGCACGTTGCAGCTGCGACGCGGCGGCCCACAACAGGAATGGCACTTCCTTGGCTACCAGCACCGCGATCAGTCCCAGCCCCCAGGGGTCTTGCGTGGTAACCCAAGGTGGTGGCGCGGAAAAACCGCTGGCCCAGGGAGAAAACGCGCGCAGCAGCCAACCGCTGGGCGCAAGCAGGAACGCCAGGCCAATGCCAAATGCAGCATGCGGCATGGCGAGCATGGGCCCCAGCAAGCGGATCAGACGCGACCAGCGTGGTCCGGGAAAACTGCGCGCCAGTATGGCTGCCGCCAGAGCGACCGATAACAGTGTGGCAGCCAGGCCGGTCCAGACACTGAGCCCCAGGGCGACCCAGGTTTGCCGCTCGGCGGCCAGGGCGCGCCAGGCCTGGCGATCAAGGGCGGCGTCGAGCGCCGCCCAACTCGCGTGAACCAGTGGCAGCCCGAGCAGGCCAATCAGGACCAGCGCCCAAACCAGGTCGGCGCCGCTGCCACCATTTGCCCGCATCGACTACCGGTGACTACCGGCTTCCACCACTGAGCGCAGGAAATGCCCGATGTCCTGGATTTCGCTCGGATGCAAGCTGTGCTGCATCGGGTAGCTGTGCCACTGCACCGGATATCCCAGGCGCAGCAGCAAGTCGCGCGAGGCTTCGGCGCGTGCAATGACGATCATCGGGTCGGCGTTACCGTGGGCCATGAAAATCGGGATGTCCCGGTTCGAGGCACTGTGTTCCGCGGCCAGACTGTCGGCCAGCGGCAGGTAACCCGACAGCGCCATGATGCCGGCCAGCCGCGCCGGATGTCGCAGCCCGGTGTGCAACACCATCGCGCAACCCTGCGAAAAACCGGCCAGGACGATATGTTCGGCAGCAATCCCGCGCTCGATTTCACGCTGCACCAGCGCATTGACCGCCAGCGCTGAATGCCGTATGCCGGCCTCGTCTTCGCGCCTTTGCGTCTCGGTGCCCAGAATGTCATACCAGGCGGGCATCCGGTATCCGCCATTAATCGTCACTGGCATACTCGGTGCGTGGGGGAAGATGAAACGAATCGGCGCGCAGCCAGTCAAATCGAGTTCGGGCACCAGGGCGGCGAAGTCGTTGCCGTCCGCGCCCAGGCCATGTAGCCAGATGACGGCGGCGGTGGGATTCGGGCCGCTGGTGGTCTCGATGCAGGGTAACAGGGTGGTCATGGTATGTGCCAGGGGTTGGTATAGCGGCTGCGCCAGGGGTGGTCGCTCGGATGGTGGCGTTGACCGGGACTATAACAACGACAACGGCCTTGGGCCCGTGTTAACCGATAGGCAGGTTGGGTGAAATGAGGCCGGGTTTTCAGTTTTTCTGCTGGGTACTGCTATTGCTGCTGGCGCCGCTAAGCACATCCGCGCAGTGGGCCAGCAACCGGAGTTACCAGTTGCTGCAGCGGGTGGACGACGTGCTTTTTGGCGTGGACAGCCTGTCACTGTTCGTCCTGGACCAGCGCTATGTTGGCGGCACCATGGTCCGGATAAATGTGCGCCAACCCACTCCGGTGCGCGGCTACACCGAGTTTGTCGTGGATTGTCAAAAACCACTGCGTTTTGCCATCACGCGCGTGCCGGTCAAAAGCCGGCCGGCGACCGGGCAGCTTGAATTTTCCAGCGCCAATCTTCTCGACGGTACCTGGTTCGTGGCCGAGTTCGCATGCGAAAGTACACGCCAGCCTGGCCGCGCCAACCGGCTGGCCAGGGATTTGTTCGAACGTGGTGGCCCGCCGGACGTGCAGACCGTGTATTGCGAGTTGCAGCCCGATGGCAGCGAAGTGACGCGTGCCGGCGTTGAAGTCCGCTTCAGCGAAGTGGCCAACGCGGTGGCCGTCAATCGACAGTGGTTGAGTTCGGGCGAGGTCACGCCGGATGAAGTCCGGTTTGGCTCCAACAGCAAGTGGCGCATCGACCGCCAGGCGCTGCATGTACGGCGAACCAATGCCACTGGCGAGATGTTGTTCTCGGGCAGCTGCGATCGCAAGGCCCCGAGCGCCCAGCCACGTTGATCAGCCGTAGCGGCGGAGCCACTCCTTTTCGAGTGGATCGACCCAGCTAGCGTGGGGTTCGGGAATCGTCGGCATGACTTGCTCCACCTGTCCCGGCAAGGGGGTGGCCGCAAAACGCGCACGTTCAATGGCTGGAAGTTTGTCCAGCGCCAGCACGGTTGGGTCGCCCCATTCGGCAATGTCGGCCTTGCGCGCCTGTGCCAGTGGGGAAAGCAGGAAGTTTGCCAACACTTGCGCGCCCTCTTTGGCCCGGGCGTTAAAAGGTATCGCCAGAAAATGCGTGTTGCCAATGGTTCCGCCGCTTAGCTGGTAGCTGTAGACGCTGTCGGGCAAACGCTTGGCGGCAATTTCATTAGCGGCTTCATTCGGGTTGAAGGTCAGCGCAATCAACAGTTCGCCATCCGACATCATCTGGAGTAACGCGGCCGAATTTTGCGGAAACTGTTTCCCGGCGCGCCACAACTGTGGATGCAGGGCGTCAAGGTAAGCCCATAACGGCGTGGTGGCGGCGGCCATCGCTGGTGGCGTGAAGGCCCTGTACAACGCGGCGCGATCAGGGGTGAGGTCGACCAGCGCCTGTTTTACAAAACTGGTGCCATGAAAGTTGGGTGGGCGTGGGTAGGTGAGCCGGCCCGGATTGGCGCGGGCGAAATCAAGCATTGCGGCCATGCTGCGCGGCGGCACGGGCACACGTTTGCGGTCGGCAAAAAAAGTCAGCTGCGCCATTCCCCAAGGCGCTTCGAGGCCTTCCACCGGCTCCGAAAAGTCGATGCGGGTGGTGGGTTTGCCGACCACGTCCACATACTGGAAATTGGGCAGGTTTTCGGCGAACGGCCCGAACAACATCGCTTCACGTTTCATGGCCAGAAAATTTTCGCCATTGATCCACACCAGATCGACCGAACCGTCTACCTTGCCGGCCAGTTTTTCGGCCCGCACGCGTTTGACCACCTCAGCCGTGTCGGTGATTTTCACGTGTTCGAGTCGCACGCCGAACATGCGTCGCAACTCGGCGCCCGACCACTGCAGGTAGGCGTTGATCCGCTCGCTGCCGGCCCATGCATTGAAATAAACCGTCTGGCCGCGCGCCCTGGTTTCAATGCCTGACCAGGCGCTGCCGGATTGCGCCCACAGCGGCAGTGCCATTGCGCCGCCGATGGTGGCCAGGGCGCGGCGGCGGGTGCTGGAATACGTGGTGGAAGGCAATGGGTTCAAACGTGGATCCTGATGGGCGCTTGTTGGTCGGGGCATGGCCTGATTTCTTACGATCGTCGCCTGCCACCGTTGCATCTCATGCCAGCAGCGCCTGGGCGAATTCACGGGCGTTGAAAGTCTCGAGTTCTTCCAGCTTTTCACCGACACCAATGAAATACACCGGCACCGGGCGTTCGCGCGCAATGGCCGCCAATATGCCACCTTTGGCCGTGCCATCGAGTTTGGTGATGATCAGGCCGGTGAGTTGCAGCGCGTCGTCAAATGTCTTGACCTGGGCGAGTGCGTTTTGCCCAGTATTGCCGTCGATCACCAACAGGATTTCGTGTGGTGCGCTGGCATCCGCCTTGGAAATTACGCGTTTGATTTTTTTCAGTTCTTCCATCAGGTGTATCTGGGTCGGAAGCCGTCCCGCCGTGTCCACCAGCACCACGTCCTTGCCGCGCGCCCGGCCGGCGCTAACCGCGTCGTAACTGACGGCTGCCGGGTCGCCGCCTTGCTGGCTGATGATTTCCACCGTATTGCGGTCGGCCCACACGCCCAGTTGTTCCTTCGCCGCCGCGCGAAAGGTGTCGGCAGCCGCAAGCAGCACGGACGCACCACGGTACGACAGGTGGCGTGTGAGTTTGCCGATCGACGTGGTCTTGCCGGCACCGTTGACACCAACAACCATCATCACGGTAGGACGATGCTCCCCAATCACCAGGGGCTTTTCCAGCGGGGCCAGTAGTTCTGTCAGGGCTTCGGCGAGAATTGCCTTTACCGCCGAAGGATCGGTGGCCCGGGTTTCTTTTACGCGGCGTTTTAGATCCTCCAGCAGGTGCTGCGTTGCCTTGACACCCGCGTCTGCCAGCACCAGTGCCGATTCGAGCTCTTCGTACAGAGCCTCGTCAATCTTGGTCGCCGTGAATACCGCTGTTATGTTGGAACTGGTTTTTCTCAACCCGGCGCGCAGCTTGGTGGTCCAGGACGCCCGCGCCGACACCGCTACCGGCAAACTCTCGGTTGGTGGCCCTGGGCGCGAGAAGCGCACCGCACCGGCGCGTACCGCCGAGGGCGCAAGTGTGTCTGGAGCAACGGTCGTGGCATTTGGCGCGACCGTCTTGTCCGGGTCCGGCACAACCGGAGTGGGGGAGGGTTTTTTCCTGAAAAAGCTGAACATTTGCGGCGGTGTTGGAGTCACAGCATTCTATGAAACGTTTCCTGTCCTGTTTCTGTCTGTTCGCCGGCTTGACCGCAAGCGCCCAAAACACCACTGAAGTCTCGCAATTCACCTTGTCCAACGGGTTGACCGTGATTGTCAAACCCGATCGGCGCGCGCCGACCGCGGTCCACATGTTGTGGGTGCGCGTGGGCGCGATCGACGAAGTCGACGGCACTTCGGGTGTTGCCCATGTGCTGGAACACATGATGTTCAAAGGCACGCCCGACCTGGTTCCGGGTGAATTTTCCCGCCGCGTGGCGGCCCTGGGTGGACGCGAGAATGCCTTTACCAGCCGAGACTACACCGGCTATTACCAGCAGATACCGGCCCAGCGGCTAGAAGACGTCATGAAGCTGGAGGCGGACCGCTTTGCGCGCAACCAATGGGCCGACGAAGAGTTCGCCAAGGAGATTGAAGTCGTCAAGGAAGAGCGCCGGTTGCGGACCGAGGACAGCGCGCGCGCCATTCTGTACGAATCGATGAGCGCCAGCGTGTTTGTGGCTTCACCATACCGGCGCCCGATCATAGGATGGATGAATGACCTCGATTCCATGACGCCTGCCGACGTGCGCGATTTCTACCGGCGCTGGTATGTTCCCGCGAACGCCGCGCTAGTGGTTGCCGGCGACGTGGATGTGGCCCAGGTGCGCCAATGGGCGGAAAAATACTACGGGCCCATCGCCCCCAGGGTTGTGCCAGCGCGCAAACCGCGCCTGGAGCCCCTGCAATCCGGCCTGCGCCGTATCGATGTCAAGGCACCAGCCGAGCAGGCCTATGTTGCGCTCGCTTTCAAGGTGCCAGGCCTGGCGGCGTCCGGGTTGACGGCATCCACGTCCGCCGCCATGGACGATGACGCCCTGGCTTTGACCGTGCTGGCCGCGGTGCTTGACGGATACAGCGGCGCGCGGCTCGACCGGGCGCTGACCCAAGGTGCCGCCAGGGTGGCCGACAGCGCCGGCGCGCACAACGGGCTGTGGGGGCGCGGGCCACAGCTTTTTACGCTGGATGGCGTGCCGGTTAACGGTAAGACCGCCGAGCAGGTGGAAGCCGCATTGCGCGAGCAGCTTGCCCGCGTGGCGCGCGACGGCATTTCAGAGGCCGAGCTCAGCCGCGTCAAGACCCAGTGGGTCGCCAGTGAGATCTACAAGCTTGACTCGGTGCTGAACCAGGCCCGGTCCTTGGGCAGCCATTGGGTTTTGCATTTGCCGCTGGACGCCGGTGAACGACTGGTGGCGCGCCTGCGCCAGGTCAGTGCCGAGCAGGTCCGCTCGGTTGCCAGCAGGTATTTCGGTGACGACGAGCTAACGGTGGCGATACTGCGGCCACAGGCTCTGGACCCCAACTTCAAAAAGAGAACTGCGCCACCAGGCGCCCGGCACTGAATTGAACATGATCAAGAAAATGGCGTTCCGCGCGCTTGCGGCAGGGCTGACAACGTTGCTGGTGGCGCACAGCGCGTGGGCGGCTATACCGATCCAGCATTGGTCACAAGCCTCGGGGGTCAAGATCTATCTGGCCGAGAGCCACGCGATTGCGATGGTTGACATACAGATTGATTTTGACGCCGGCGGCCGCCGCGACCCGAGCGACAAGGCTGGCCTCGCCAGTGTGACGGCCAGCATGACTTCCAAAGGGGTATTGGCCAGCCAGCGACCGGGAGCCGCCGGGGTGATTGAGCCAGCGCTGGACGAGAACGCCTTGAGTGAAGCCTGGGCCGATCTGGGCGCCGCGTTTGGTGCCAGTGCCAGCGCTGACCGCATGAGTTTCACGTTGCGTTCCCTTACCTATACAGACTTGCTGCCCAAGGCGGTGGACCTGGCGGCGCGCCAGTTGGGTCAACCTGCATTTCCGGCCGAAGTCTGGCTGCGCGAACGCGAGCGGCTGAATGCCGCGATCAAGGAGTCTAAAACGCGTCCCGCCAATGTGGCCGGCCGTGTTTTTGCGGCAGCGGTTTATGCTGGGCACCCCTACGGATTCGAAATGACCGAGGCGACGCTTGCAAACACCAGCGTGATCGACATGCAGGCCCTGTATGCCAGGCTGATCACTCCCTGCCGAGCCAAGGTGTCGATAGTCGGCGCGGTGACCCGTGCCCGGGCCGATGACCTGATCAGGCAACTGTTTTCGCGTCTGGCTCAAGGCGGTGCCGGTGGTGCCTGCGCGCCGTTGGCGGCGGTACCCGAGATTGCGGCTTTGACCAAAACCGACCACCGACGCATCAGCTTCGACTCAGCGCAGGCGCATGTATTGTTGGGGCAGCCCGGCTTCAAGCGTGACGACCCCGACTTCTTTGCCCTGACGGTCGGCAACTACATACTGGGCGGAGGCGGATTTGTGTCGCGCCTGTCCAGCGAGATCAGGGAAAAGCGCGGCTTGAGTTACAGCGTCTACAGCTATTTTTCACCCGGCCTGCACGCCGGGGCATTTACGGTCGGTTTACAAACCCGTCCGGACCAGGCCGCTCAGGCGCTGGCGGTGTCGCGCGACGTGCTTGCCCGGTTCGTGCAGGAGGGACCAACCCAGGCCGAGCTGGAGGCCGCAAAATCCAATCTGGTGGGCGGTTTTGCTTTGCGTATCGACAGCAACCGCAAGCTGCTTGATAACGTCGCGAGCATCGCATGGAACAACCTCGCGCTGGACTATCTCGATACCTGGACCCAACAAGTGGACAAGGTGACGCTGGCCGATATCAGGACTGCGTTCGCGCGCAAGCTGCAGCCCGACACCATGGTGACGGTTGTCTTGGGCGGGGTTGACCCCGCCAATTGATCGGCACCCGCTGCTGGCCCAAAGGAAAATGGCTGCGCCACGCCGCCCACCGGCCGTCGCGCGGCCCAAGCATGAAGTCCGCATCATCGGCGGGCGATGGAAGCGCACCAGGCTGCCGGTCGCCGACAGACCTGGATTGCGGCCAACACCGGATCGGGTGCGCGAGACCTTGTTCAATTGGCTCGGCCAGGATCTGACCGGTTGGCGTTGTATCGATGGCTTCGCCGGCACCGGGGCGCTGGGTTTTGAGGCTGCTTCGCGCGGGGCGCTGGAAGTGTGCATGGTCGATCATGACGGCGCTTTGGTAACCCAACTCAAGGCTGTCCAGGCAAGGCTGCAGGACACCACGATCCGAATCCAGTGCGGCGACGCTATTGCCGTGCTGCGGCAACTGGCACCTGGAAGCATGGACTTGGTGTTGCTGGATCCTCCATTTGATTCGACCTTGTTCGACGCCGCGTTGCAGGCTGCCGCCGCTGCGCTGAAACTTTCTGGTTACGCCTACCTGGAGGCTCCCGTGTGTTGGACCGACGAGCGACTGGCGCCGCTTGGATTGGTCGTGTTTCGCCATTTGAAGGCCGGAGCAGTACATGCGCATTTGTTGAAGCCAGCCGCATCGCCCCATGCATAATCCGGCGCATCGGCTGGCATACCTGCCAGTGCCTTGGAGCCATGCATGTCGAACAATGTCATCGCCGTATACCCGGGCACCTTTGATCCCATGACGCTGGGCCACGAGGACGTGGTGCGCCGGGCCGTCCAGTTGTTCGACCGGGTAATTGTGGCGGTGGCCGCCGGGCATCATAAGAAGTCCATGTTTACGCTGGACGAGCGGGTTGAAATGGCGCGTGAGGTGGTTAAACCCTACCTGCATGTGACGGTGGATAGTTTTGACGGCCTGATGCGTGACTTCGTTGTCGCGCGAGGGGCCAAGGCTATGGTGCGCGGTTTGCGCGCCGTGACCGACTTTGACTATGAATTCCAGCTCGCCGGCATGAACCGCTCGCTGATGCCGGACGTGGAAACCGTTTTCCTGACACCGAGTGACAAATACCAGTTCATCTCAAGCACATTTGTGCGCGAGATCGCGCTGCTGGGCGGCGAGGTGGACAAATTTGTCGAGCCGTTCGTGCTGCGCCGGCTGATCGACAAGGTGCGCATGATCAATCAATCGGGATAAGCGAACACAACGTTGGCCGGCCTCGGTCAATCGGATTGCGTCACCTGCGCCAACCACGCCAGCAGTGTCGAGTTCACGAATTGCGGTTGCTCCATGGTCAACATGTGACCACACCGCGGCACCATCACCAGGCGGGCCGAGGGCACCAGGGCGGCGATTTCCCGTGAGCAATCCGGCGGCGTCAGTTGGTCGGAGTCGCCGCACATCACCAGCACCGGACAGGCCACCGAGGCCAGGTGCGTTCTGGCGTCGGGGCGCGCCATGATGGCCCGGTTTTGGCGCACAAGCTGGTTGGATTATGGTTGCGCGGTCAAGACATCGTGCGGGCATCGGCGTATGCTGGGCGCTGATCAGTCAAACGCAATGCCGGAGCATCGACATGAAAATATTGATACCTGTGGACGGGTCGGAAGTTGCGCTGAAGGCGGTACGACTGGCGGTCAGCCTGCTGCAACAGGGGCTGACTGGCAGCCTGGTGTTGGCCAATGTGCAGGAGCCCGCCACCTTCTATGAAATGGTCGTCGCTCCGGATGCGGAGGTACTGGAGCGTGTCAGTACCGCCGCCGGCGTCGATGCGCTTGAGCCGGCCGAAAGCCTGGTGATGGAAGCCGGTGTGGTGTATGAACGTGAAATCGCGACCGGAGATCCGGCTCACACCATTGTGGACATTGCCGAGCGCTTCTCCTGCGACCTGGTCATCATGGGCGCCCGCGGCACCAGCGCGCTGCGTAGCGCCCTGCTGGGTTCGGTGTCGAATGAAGTCCTGCACGCAGCGCATGTGCCGGTGATGATCGTCAAGATGGATGAGGAGGCAGAGGAGGAGGCGCAGGATTGAGCGGGCCAGCGCCCGATCTGGTCCCTTGCCATCATCCGTCCAGCACCGCGGTCAAATCGAGCATTGCATAAACACGTTTTGCCTGCCGCTTCAGGCGCGTCGATTGCGGCTGGCCGCGCAAGCGTGGTTGCAAGACCTGTTGCGCCGCACACCAGCGCCCGCTGCGCATCAAGGCGTCCAGGTGAATTTGTTCAAACAGGTCGCGTTGGGCGTGGCTGCCACCGATTTCAAGCAGGCGTGGAAGCGCGGCGCCCAGTTCGTCCACTGCCAGAGCGTAATTGCCATGTGTGTATGCCATCAGGCCGCGGCTGGCGGGCAGGCACACCAGTTGCCAGACGTCGTTGGCAGCCGCGTGTGTTGTGTCTTCAGGCTTGGCTGGCATCGAGCGCGCGCCATGGGCCTCGATGCTTCGCAGCAGGGTGTGCGCTTCGGGCCGTGCGGCGCGCGCCAGGCCATAAAGGTATTGCAGGTCCAGGAAAGGCAACACATGGTCGTGCAGCCGATGGCTCAGGTAGCCGGCCACGTCCTGCCACCGGTTGCCGACGTCCACGCCGGCCAGCTCAAGCCGGGCCAGCAGTGAGACGGCGCCGATCTGGTCCTGCGAATACTCTTTCACAACACCCCACACCTGTTCGTCATACAGGCGCAGCACTTCGTCGTCGTGACCCAATTCAAGTGCAAACAGCGCCATGTGCCACCAGTTGTGCGTGACCATGAAAGAGTTCAGACCGGTCCAGGTGGCACTGCTGGCGCGCATGAATTGCAGGCCCTCCGTGAGCCGACCCTCGGTCAACATCACGTGCGCCAGCGCGTGTTGGGCCCAGGGTTCCTTGTGGCACATCGACAAGGCTTTGCGAGCCGCACGTTCGGCCTGCTCCAGCAGGTGGCATTGTTCCCAGGCAAATGCCGCCATGCCGTGCAGGTAGGGTACGTCGGCGGCGGCTGGCAGGGCTGCCAGCGCCAGGCGCAACATGCCGGGCGAGTTGCCCTGGTTGAACAAGTGGTACTGCCCGAGTTTGAGTGAGGCCAGGTCACGCGGATGGTCGCGCGCCTGCTGTTCGTGCAACTGAATCGCGCGCGTCAGGTCGCCGTCAACCCATGCCGCGACCGCGGCTACAAAACGCTGCTCGCGCGCGCTGGCGGCTGGCGCGTTGGCCACTGCAGTCTTCATGAATGGGCGGGCGTTGACGGGCCCGTCAGGCGATTCGGCAAACATGTGCAACGCCGCGCAACAGGCCTGGACAATTGCACTGTGGTCGCTGTCGGCGATGGACAGGACATGGGTCACACGAGCTTCGCAGGCGATCAATCCTTCGACGAAGTCATTGACCGCGGCCAGGCTGGCTGGATCCTGGAGGTGGACCGGGTTACCCAGACTGTCGCTAGCCATGGCTCGCCAAGACTGATGCCGCGGCGTGCTCACGCCCGGTTGGTGGCGATGGCCAGGGCCTTTGAGCATCACGCACCAACTCGAACGCGCGCGCTACCTGCAACACCCCCAGATCGTCGAACCGCTGCCCCGCGATTTGCAGACCAATCGGCAAGCCGGCCCGGGTGTAACCACAGTTGATCGACGCGGCGGGCTGCTCCGACATGTTGTACGGCACCGTAAACGCGATGTGCTCCAACCCGTGCAGCGGGTCGTTGGTGGGTGATGGCAACTCCGCCGCGAAAGCCACCACGGGAGCGGTGGGTGAAATCACAAAGTCAAAAACGCGGCAGGCGTTGACGCTGGCCACGCGCGTGGCATGGCTTTGGCTGGCCGCGACAAATACTTCCGCCCCGGTCATGCCTAACGCGCTATCGGCCCAGTCAAGTATGTAGGGTAGAACCTTGGCCTTGTCGTGCGGCGAAAGTGCTGCCAGATCGAGGCAGGAGCGCATGCGCCAGAAATGGTCCAGCCCGTCCAGCATGGTGCGCGTCAGGAAGGGTTGCATCGGCTCCACGGCTGCCCCGGCAAGTTCGAACAGCCGGGCAGCGTGTTGTACCGCGTTGGCCACTTCGGGATCGACCGGCAAACCGCAACCAGCGTCCATCAACAGGCCAATGCGCAGGCCGCGCAGTTTCTCCACGCCAGCGTCATAACCGTGCCAGGCAATTTCCTGGTACGGCAGACCCATGCTGTCGCGTGTATCCGGCAGTGACAACACCTGCATCATCAATGCCGCATCGGCCACCGTGCGTGTCATCGGGCCGGCCGCGCGCCCGGTATAGGGCGGATCGATCGGCACGCGTCCCAAGCTGGGTTTCAGGCTGAAAATTCCGCACCAGCCGGCCGGCAGCCGCAACGAGCCGCCGATGTCGGTGCCGACGTGCAACGGCCCGTAACCGGCGGCAGCCGCCGCACCGGCGCCGGCGCTCGATCCACCCGGGGTCTTGCTGAGGTCCCAGGGGTTGCGCGCGAGCGGGTGAAAACTCGACAGACCGGAAGACAACATGCCGTAATCCGGCATGGTGGTTTTGCTCACCATCAACGCGCCGGCTTCGCGCAAACGCGCAGGCGGCGGTGCATCCGCGGTCGCTGGCACCAGCCGGCTGGCAGCCGTGCCGGCGGGCAACGGGTCACCCGCCGTGGCTAGGTTTTCCTTGATGGTGGTGGGAACGCCGTCAAGCACACCACACGGCGCGCCGCGTTGCCAGCGCGCTTCGGACGAACGCGCCTGCGCCATTGCCTGTTCTGGCCGCAAAAGGTAGGTGGCACACAGTTGCGGTTCCCAGCGCTCAATGTGGCCTAACACCGAACGCATCACATCCACCGGGGAGAACTCCCGGCGTTGGTATCCGGCCAGCAGATCCCGGGCGCTTAACGCATGCAGTTCAGGCATGTTTCAGGCACCGCGTGCTGGCCGGCGGTGTATCAACTCCAGGACAGCGCGGAAAGATCGTTGGCGAAAATCGGCATGTCTTTCCATAGGCCCTTCAGGTTTTTGTTGGCCACCGTGATCCACTGCGGCTGGAACAGGAAACCGTGCACTGCCTCATTGGCGAGCATGCGTTGCGCGTCACCGAGTAGCTTGGCCCGATCGGCGGGGCGGGGCGAGTTCTGGATCTGGTCGAACAGCTCATTGAACTTGGACGACTCGTAACCCCAGTAATAATCTTTCTTGGCAAAGTTGCCAAGGTCGAATGGCTCGACATGCGAGATGATGGTGAGGTCGTAGTTCTTGTTGGTATAGGTGCCACTCAACCACTGTGCCCACTCGACGTTTTCGATCTTGGCGATGATGCCGACCTTGGCCAACTGGGCTGCGATCACTTCGCCGCCCTGGCGCGCGTACGGCGGCGGCGGCAGCTTGAGTGAAAGCTCCAGCGGCGTCTTTATGCCGGCCTCCGCCAGCAAGGCCTTGGCTTTGTCGATGTTGAACGGGTTGATACCAGTGGTATCGACATAACCGACGGCGCCTGGTACATAGTGGCTGCCAATTGGTGCGCCATAACCGTCGCCAGCGCCTTCTATGACGGCCTTGCGGTCAATGGCTGCCAGGATCGCGCGGCGCACCCGCACGTCGTCCAACGGCTTCTTCTTGTTGTTGATGGCCAGAATCGTCTTGGCCCTGGAGCCGCTGACGACCACCTGAAACTTCGGGTTGCTCTTGAACTGCGGCACGCTGCGCGGCGTTACGCGGGGAAACGCATCCACGTCGCCCGCCAGCAGTGCCGCGACCTGAGCAGCCGGGTCGCTGATAAAGCGAAAGGTGACTTTCTTCATCTTGATCGCTGCCGCGTTTCGGTAGCCGTTCCACTTGGCCAGCGTGACCGACGAGCCCTTGTTCCATGTTTCCAGTTGGAAGGGTCCGGTGCCCACCGGTTTGGTGCCGTTGGTGTCCGCGCTCTTGGGCTCGACGATTATTGCCGTACCCTGTCCCATCAGAAAAAGGAATTCCGGGTCAAGTTGCGAGTTCAGAATGACCACGGTTTGTTCGTCGACGGCGGCTACGCTAGCCATGCTGGTGAACGTACGCTTGTCCTTGTTGACGCTCTTTTCGGAGGCTGCCCGCTCGAATGAAAACTTGACGGCGTTGGCGTTGAACGGCTCGCCGTTGTGGAACTTGACGCCTTTGCGCAGCTTGAAGGTGTAGGTCTTTAGGTCGGGAGATACTTCCCAACTCTCGGCCAACAATGGCGTGACCGAGCCGTCGCTGTTGATTTTCGTCAGCGTCTCAAACACGTTGTACAGCGTGATCTCGGCAATCGCCGAGGCTGCACCCCCGGTTGGGTCGAGCCCGGGAGCGGGCTCGAGCGCCATCGCTAGTACAACTGAGTCTTTTTTCCCCTGCGCCAGGGCGGCAAATGGCACACCGGAGAGCGCGGCGGTCGCCACGGTGGAAGTGAGTCCGGAGCGGCGATTGACCATGATCAGGGTTCCTTTCAAGGACAGGTTGGAGGACGGGAAATTCTCATTGGCGCACACCGGAACAATAGCACCATCACCATCATGCCTGTACGCCAATACCGGATGAGCCGGCAATGTGCGCGCCTTGGAACGCCGTGCTGGTCGATGACGCGGATTGTGGGAAATGGCAGGCGACCAGATGCTGGTCTGCATTGGGCAGCAACTCTGGCCGTTTGCTGTCACACAAGGCCTGCGCGTGTGGACAACGGTGTGCATACGGGCAGGCGTCGGGCAACTGGGGCCGGGGCGCGATGGCAATGGTGCGCTTTCTTGCCTCGTTCAGCCGCTTCGGCAACATGCGTGGCACCGCGTCCAGCAACGCCCGGGTATAGGGATGCGCTGCATGGTGGAAAAGGGTTTGCGGAGCACCCTGTTCCACGATGCGTCCCTGGAATATGACCGCCACTTCCGCGCACAGATGGTTTACCACCGCCAGGTCATGGCTGATCAGCAGGTAGGTAACGCCGAACTGGTGTTGCAGGTCTTGCATCAGGTTGAGTACCTGCGCCTGCACCGAGACGTCGAGCGCACTGACCGGTTCGTCGGCAACGATCAGGCGCGGGCGCGTGATCAGTGCCCGTGCGATGGCAATGCGCTGGCGTTGCCCGCCCGAGAATTCGTGTGGATACTTGTCCAGGTCACTCGGCCGCAGGCCTACTGACGCCAGCACCGCCTGAGCCTTGGCGCGTAGTTCGGTGGCCGAAGTGCCACCCTGGGCTTGCAGCGGTTCCGTCACGATGTTCTGGACCATCTGGCGCGGATCGAGTGAGCCATAGGGGTCCTGAAAAACCATCTGGAAGTCGCGCCGGGCAAAACGCAGTGTGGCAGCGTCGAGCGTGGCCATGTTCCGACCCAGAATGCTGACCGTGCCACTGGTGGGTGGTTCGAGTGCCATTACCAATCGTGCCAGCGTGGATTTGCCGGAGCCCGACTCGCCCACGATGCCCAGGCTGCGCCCGCCAGTCAGCGTGAAGCTCACCCCCTGCAAGGCATGTACCAGCGGCGGTTTGCTCCACAACAGCTCGCGCGGCAGGGCATAGGACCGCGTAACCTTGTCCACCACCAGCAGGGTTTCGGTCATGGTGGATCACCCGCCAGTACCGCGTCCAGGCGCAGACAACTCGCCTCGTGTCCCGGCCTGAGTTCCGTTGCCAGCGGCCGCGTCGTTACACAGGGCCCGCGTGCCCAGGCGCAGCGATCGGAGAATGCACAACCGGTGGGCAAGTCCACCAGTTCGGGCACGGTGCCATTGATGGTGGTCAGGCGTTCGCCGGCTGCCGCGCCAAGGCGTGGACGGGCTCCAAACAGGCCGCGTGTATACGGGTGCGCCCTATGGGCGAAGACGCTGCCGGTAGGGCCGCTCTCGATCACGCTGCCGCCGTACATCACCATCATGCACGCCACGTTTTGCGCGATGACGCCCAGGTCATGCGAG
>JANNGR010000569.1:0-2004 GCA_031403955.1 Betaproteobacteria bacterium | reverse complement strand
AGCAGCCGGCCCAGGCGCCGGCCATGGTCGCGGTATTGCTCGATTGTGTCTTCGTTGTGGATACCGGTGACCAGGCGCTCGTAGGCGATGAACAGCAGCGCCAGCCCGGGCGCTTCGTAGATGCCGCGGCTTTTCGCTTCGATGATGCGGTTTTCGATCTGGTCGCTCATGCCCAGGCCATGCCGGCCGCCGATGCGGTTGGCTTCCAGAATCAGCTCCACCAGGCCGGTGTATTCGACGCCATTCAGCGCCACCGGGCGACCCTCTTCAAAACGCAGCGTCACTTCTTCGGCCTTGACCGCCACATCGTCGCGCCAGAACGCCACACCCATTATGGGCTGCACGATTTTCATGCCGCTGCTCAGGTGCTCGAGGTCTTTGGCCTCGTGGGTTGCGCCGAGCATGTTCGAGTCGGTCGAATACGCCTTCTCGGCCGACATCTTGTAGCCAAAGCCGGCTCGCGTCATGAAGTCCGACATCTCGGCGCGCCCGCCGAGCTCGTCAATGAACAACTGGTCGAGCCAGGGCTTGTAAATTTTCAGGTTCGGGTTGGTGAGCAGGCCGTAGCGGTAGAAACGCTCGATGTCGTTGCCCTTGAAGGTGCTGCCGTCGCCCCCAGATATTGACGTCGTCTTCTTTCATCGCCGCCACCAGCATGGTGCCGGTGACAGCGCGCCCCAGTGGCGTGGTGTTGAAGTAGGTAACGCCGGCGGTGGAAATGTGGAAGGCACCGCTTTGCAGCGCCGCAATACCTTCGACAGCGAGCTGATCGCGACAATCGATCAGGCGTGCAAGTTCAGCGCCGTATTGCAACGCCTTGCGCGGAATCTCGTCGTAATCGGACTCATCGGGCTGGCCCAGGTTGGCGGTGTAGGCGTACGGAATCGCGCCTTTGTTGCGCATCCAGTGCAGTGCGGCGCTGGTGTCGAGGCCACCAGAAAAGGCGATACCGACTTTCTGGCCGGCCGGCAGGTGCTGAAGAATGGTGGCCATGGTTCGAATTCCCGCGCTTAGCCGTAGTGGCAAATGTAGTGGTAGGGCTCGGTGACGCGGATGTCGAATTGTGTGTTCGCACCGACGCTGAACTTCTCGCCGGCGGCGGACTTGAGCCAAGTGTCGCTGCCAGCGAGCCGGTATTCGCAGGCGCCGCCAACGCATTCCATGGTCTCCGGCGCGCTGGTGCTGAAAGTCAACGTCGCCGGCAGGATTACACCGACCGATTTTTTCGTGCCATCGGGTAACGTGATGGCATGGCTGACACACTTGCCGTCGAAATACACGCTGGCCTTGGTGGTGACGGACACGCCGTCGATTTTTTCGGTGGTCATGGGGCCGGGCGCCCGGATCTGGCGCTGTATTTATGTGATCGACCGCAAATTTTAGGGTACCGGGCTTGATGGCTCAGTTCTTCCCGTTGAGCCGCGCCAACCATAGCTCAGCATTGAAGCCGACCGTTATGTCGCGCGCCGCCGTACCGCCCCATTCCACCACCGGCCGCTTAATGACACTCGGATTGGCCAGCATCAAGGCGCGGGCGCTAGTCGCGTCAACTACCGCGGATTTGCTTGCCTCGTCAAGTTTGCGCCACGTGGTTCCCTGGCGATTAACGAGTTGCTGCCAACCGACTGTCTCCAGCCAATGCGCAAGTTGCGGCGCCGGCACGCCGTGTAGCTTGAAGTCGTGGAACCGATGCTCCAGCTGCTGGCCGGTCAGCCACTGGCGCGCATTTTTGACGCTGTCGCAGTTGCGAATGCCATACAAGGTGATGGTGGACTTGTTCATGCCCGCCATCATGCCGCAAGGGCGGTGCGCGACAATATTGCCCAGCATGACAACAAAGCTGCACAAAAGGCTAACGTGAACTCCAGTGGTGTCGTAACCAAATCCCTCGGTGACTGGCTCGACCACTGCGAGCGGCTGCACCCCAAGAACATCGACCTGGGGCTCGACCGTGTGCGGGTGGTGGCCGAGCGCCTGAAGCTGCGGTTCGATTGCCCGGTGATC
>JANNGR010000568.1:0-1641 GCA_031403955.1 Betaproteobacteria bacterium | reverse complement strand
ACCACCATTGATCACGTGTTTTGGTGTTGCGGTCCTTGGCCCGTGCAGGCAAAACATTTAGGCGCGCAAACTCGAATGGTTTTTCGTACAAAGCGCCTTGGTTTTCGGACGGCAATGTCCCGATCGTTGTTGAACGCTGTCCGGTGACGGTTCCTCTGACGTGATACTACGCGGCTTTTCTTTCGCTGGCCTGCACGGCGGTTTGCCTAGCTTCCAAGACCGTCATCAGGGATTTCATTTCCCGATGCCCTCGCAGCTTGCGAAAGCGTCCCCTGGCGTCGCTCAAAGCACCGGCCACCCAGCGCAATGTCATCGCCCCGTCCTTCCATCTCTTGACGTTGCGAGTGAAGTGGGCGATCGAGCCGTTCAAGTTCTCGATCGGGTTGGTCGTGCGCAGCGTGCGGTACAGCGCACCGGCGATGCCCAGCGCCTGCACTGTCAGCGTTTCCTCCAAGCCCTCGCGCATGCTGGCCGCGGCACCAGGGTGCTTGGCCTGCAGCGACGCCGCCAGCCGCTGCAACTGCTTCTTCGCGGTCTCGGCGTTGGTGCCGTTCCAGGCATCGCGCATGGCACGGCCCACGCTGGCGTGCAGCTCCTGGGGCAGGTGTTCGATCACGTTGCGCCGCTTGTGTTCCTGGCAGCGCTGGATCAGCGCCAGGGTGCCGAAGCACTCGATGATCGCGCGGCGCAGCGCCTTGCCGCCGTCGATCACCCACAGCCGTGCACGGTCGGCATCGAGCCCGCGCTCGACCAGATCGCTGAGCAGCGAGCGCACGACCCGCGTGCTCTCGGTGGAGCCTTCTCGCAGCCCCAGAACATGCTTGTTTCCCTGGTGATCGATGCCCAGGGCCACCAGGATGACGCGATCACGGAAGTAGATGCCATCGATCATCACCACTGGAGAATCGAGTTCCTTGAGCGAGCCCGACAACCACTCATGCAACTGCGCCTGGCTCAGAGCAACCCAGCGCCGCGACACCGCGCTCTTCGATGCCGATCGCGCTTGTTCGAAATCGGGCAGCGGCTCCAAAGTGCCACCGTAGCGGCGCGTGGACACGCCGGCCGCAATGGATGCCATCGTCGCCATGTCCAGCGGGTCCGTATCGGCGGCCCAGGCAAACGTGGGCAACTCCAGTTCGCCGCGCTGCAGGCTGCGCGCCCGTGGCTTGGCGATGGCAATGCGTTGGCCACCCAGCACCACGCTCGATCGGGTCGTGCCCCCGCGCACGGCCTGGCGGCCGGTATCGGGCACGTTCTTGGCGCCACACAGGGCCACACGGTCGGCCTCCATCATGGCCGCCAGCACCTGTTTGCCGGCGTTGACACACAGGCCGTAGAACGCCTGCTGCACATCGCGCAGCACGCCTTGTACGTTCAAGGACAGCTGCACCTGGGCAGCCGGGATTGCCCGCAGTGCGGGCTTTGTGGGAGACTTCATTTCGGTGGTTCCTTTCTTTGCTTGCGAGGCACCCGCATGTTCACATGCGGGCGAAAGGAACCGCCACCCTCAGCTCATCTGTTCAACAATTTCTGGGACATTGCCGTGTCGCCAGACTCACACTTGACGATTCCAAAATTATTATTAGTATTCGGCCGTCGGAAACGAGGTGGCTGCATGGATGCGAGACATTCAAACGCTTT
>JANNGR010000567.1:0-18132 GCA_031403955.1 Betaproteobacteria bacterium | reverse complement strand
CGTGCGCGGCGATGTAGCTCAGCCAGCGCTTCGTGTAGTCACTTCCGTCCACAGGTAGTAAGACCTTCATGTGCTTCTCCCAGCCGAATGGCATACAGCCACGCTGCCGGGGAATTCATTGCCAATTGATTGACGTGAGGTGGCGTCCGCGACCAGCCAAGCGCCCGTGGGCGCAACGGCCACTCAGGCAACAGCGCCGCCACAACGGGTATAGCGCACCGGGATTGTCATCGAAGTTGCGCATTCCGACGAGACTCATGGCCCGCGCGTCCAGGTTCTGCTCGGCACAACGGATCGACTCTTTTAAGGCGGCCGAATAACCGGGTTGTTGAGAATACGCACGCCGCTGCCAGGCTGCCTTTGCCTGTCTGATCAGGGTCGGCCACAGCCGATGCTCCTTCAGGCAAGGGCTCCAGAATGGTCCCCAGCACCGGCACCGGATTGTCTTGCGCGAGCGCGGGCGGCAGGTGGACCTGGCCGTTGGGCTGCGGGGTGGCGCAAACGGACAGCATGGACTACTGTTCTGAAGTTGGAAAGGCATTTGCGATAGCCGGGTCGAACAAGGCCGCGCAGGTTCTTTTAACCGCTTCCTGATGGAATTTGCCCCGTTCCAGGCTGGTGAAGTCTGAGTGCTTGCACTCAGCTCTCAAGTCTTGACTACGCGATTCGTCGCCGCCACCAGTTGATCGAGCTTGGCCTTCGCGGCGCCCGACTCGATCGCATTACGCGCCCGTTCAATGCCGGCCTTCATCGAATCGCTGACGTTGGCCGCGTACAACGCGGCACCGGCGTTTAGGATCACGATGTCCTTGGCCGCGCCGGGCTGGTTGTCGAGCACACCCAGCAGCATGGCCTTGGACTGAGCGGCGTTTTCGACCTTTAGCGCCCGGTTGCTGGCCATCAACATGTCAAAGTCTTCCGGGTGGATGTCGTATTCGGTAATTTCGCCGTTGCGCAGTTCACCCACCATCGTGGCAGCGCCCAGGCTCACCTCGTCCATGCCGTCCCGGCCATACACCACCAGCGCGTGTTCGGCGCCCAGGCGTTGCAAAGCACGCACCTGTATGCCAACCAGATCAGGGTGAAAAACGCCCATCAGTATGTTGGGGGCGTTAGCCGGGTTGGTCAATGGCCCGAGCAGGTTGAAGATGGTTTTTATGCCAAGTTCCTTGCGTACCGGCGCCACGTTTTTCATCGCCGGATGGTGGTTGGGCGCAAACATGAAGCCAACGCCAATCTCCTCGATGCATTGCGCGATTATTTCTGGCGCTAGGTTGATATTGATGCCCAGCGCTTCCATCACATCGGCGCTGCCGCTCTTGCTGCTGACGCCGCGGTTGCCGTGTTTGCTGACCTTGGCGCCGGCCGCGGCGGCGACAAACATCGCGCAAGTCGAGATGTTGAAGGTGTGCGAACCGTCACCACCGGTGCCGACAATGTCCACCAGATGGGTCTTGTCGGCCACATGCACCTTGGTGGAAAACTCGCGCATCACCTGCGCCGCGGCGGTGATCTCGCCAATCGTTTCCTTCTTGACCCGCAGACCGGTAATCAACGCGGCCATCATGACCGGCGACAACTCACCGCCCATGATGAGCCGCACCACATGCAGCATTTCGTCGTGAAAAATCTCGCGGTGTTCAATCGTTCGCGTCAGGGCTTCCTGGGGCGTGATCTTGTGGCTGTTGGGCATGTTGGGTTCTCCTTAAGTCGGATGGTCTGAAATGGCAAGCCGGATGCCGAAATAAACAAACAGGGCACCCGCGCCGCGCTCGAACCAGGCCATGCCGCGCCGCGTGACTTGCAGGTTGCCAGACAACCAGGCCGCGCCAAACGCATAAGCCAGGTTGACGGGCAGCGCGTTGATGTTGAAGATCAGGCCCAGCAGCAGGAATGTCAGCGTCTTGTGCGCTGCGTCAGGCTGGATGAACTGCGGCAGGAACGCCAAAAAAAACAGCGCGACTTTGGGGTTCAGCGTGTTGGTCCAGAAACCATCGGTAAACACCTTGCGCAAATTTAGGCCACCCACCGCTGGCGCACCGGCTACCTGCGCCAAAAGGCCGCGCGAGCCGCGGTTGCTTCTGACCAGCAACATCGACGCGCCAATGTAAACCAGATACATGGCTCCAACCCATTTAAGGACGGTGAACGCTGTAGCCGACGCGGCAACCAGCGCGCTCAGGCCAATCGTTGCCGCCGCGATATGGACAAAACAACCGGCTCCAATTCCCAGTGCCGCGACGGCGCCGCCGCGCCAGCCGCCGCGCAGCCCATTGCTAATGATGTACAACACATCGGGCCCGGGCGTCAGGTTCAGCAGCAGGCCGGCCGCGATAAACAGTCCGAGATGGTCGATGCCGGAGAACATGGCACGGCTGCGCGGTCAGCGCGCAAAAAATGCGCGAATAACCTCGGTGGCCCGGTCCACTGCCGGGGCATCGACGTCCAGATGGGTAACAAAACGCAAGCGGTACAAGCCGGTAGCCAGGATGCCATGCGCCTTCAGATACGGCATCAGTTCACTTGAGCGCGCCTTGGCAGCCCCAACCACATCCACAAACACGATATTGGTGTGCGGCGCCTCGACTTGCAAACCATCGATGCCCTGTAAACCCTCGGCCAGCCGCCGCGCCAGCGCGTGGTCGTCAGCGAGCCGGTCCACATGGTGGTCGAGCGCATACGACCCGGCAGCGGCCAACATGCCGGCCTGCCGCATGCCGCCACCGGCTATCTTGCGGATGCGGTGCGCGCGCTGGATCAGTTCACGGCTGCCACACAGCACTGAGCCCACCGGTGCGCCCAGGCCCTTGCTCAGGCAGACCGAGACGCTGTCAAAACATTGCGCGATACGACGTGCCTCGGCGCGGGTATCGGACCCGGCTGGCGCCGCTTGGGCCGTGGCGGCGTTGAATAGCCGCGCGCCATCCAGGTGTCGCATCAGACCTTTGCCCTTGGCCAAGCTGCTGGCCTGTTGCAGATACTCGAACGGCAACAACTTTCCGCCCAGCGTATTCTCCAGTGCCAGCAGCTTGGTGCGCGCGAAGTGGGCATCGTCAGGTTTGATGGCCGCTTCGATATCGGCCAGCGCCAACGTTCCATCGGCCTGGTGCTCCAGTGGCTGCGGCTGCACGCTGCCGAACACCGCGGCACCACCGCCTTCCCAGCGGTAGCAGTGCGCGAACTGGCCGACGAGATATTCTTCGCCGCGCTGGCAGTGGCTCAAAATTGCGCACAGATTGCTCTGGGTGCCGGTGGGCACAAACAGCGCCGCCTCGAAGCCGAGCAGCGCGGCGGTTTTGTCCTGCAAGGCGTTGACACTCGGGTCGTCGGCAAACACGTCATCACCCAATGGGGCGCGCAACATCGCGTCGCGCATCGCCGGCGTGGGTTGGGTTACGGTGTCGCTGCGCAAGTCAATCATGGTTGCCATATTAGTCTCCCGCATTGCGGATACAAGTGTCATTCGCGCGTTAGGACAAGTTCTTGTCAATCACTCCGGTCAGGTATTGAACTTGTAAAGCTTGACTGGATGATTTGTGTTCCCGCTGGTTCAATTCCAGGATGCGGGTTGAGACAAGGTAGTCGATCGGTTCGATGTTGACCGCCGCCCCCGAATCGCCAAAGTAGGTTCATCCGGCCCATGCAAGGTCATTTTGACCACCTGGGGCGTCTTTCGAGATGCCGAGCCAAGTAACCTCACCGTGCTTCGCTTGCGGCAACGATTCGATCAGCTTTGGGATTAGGGAACGCAAATCCACCAAGCGGTTACTGGGAGCGCCAAGATCTCGGCAAGTCCAAGCAGTTCACCATTACGTTTTGAATTCCACCCCATTTCAGCGACCGTCTTGACGTCATGGCCAACAATGTGTTTGGCAAAGCGGCGGTCAACACATTCATCAAGAAGGACATTCACGAAGCCGCAGCCTTCATTCGAGCTCCGGCTTCTTCCAGAAAGGCCACAATCTGCTCGCGCGTTACAGTTGGGAAACCTTCCAGGAAGTCGTCAATCGACTCGCCGCCCTCCAGGTAATCGAGAAGTGTCTGCACCGGGACACGGGTACCGGCAAAGACGGGAGTGCCTCCCATGATGTCTGGCGCGCAACTGATCAGCGGTGCAATCATGTGATGTAGCTTAATCCCAAATCAGCCAAAGAGGTGAGGGCGTTGTTAAGCGCTATGCATGACGACGCCTGCCGCTGCCCGATGCCGCCGCATTGCAGCGGCTGGCCAACGCGTTCGAGCCCTGGCTGCGCTAAGTACCTCAGTGAAGCGTTATCGCGTCAGCCCCAATACGTCCCAGAGGAACTGGTACGAGACCTCGCGGCGCCCTTGTTGCGCCGCCTGCCACGACTCGCCATCCTCATAGCTGCGCAGCAGGCCTTTGACGCGCTCCAGCCCGGCCTCGCTTAACATGGCCTGGCGCGGCGTCTGGCCATCCAGCATCGGAATCGGCTCGTCGGCCCAGTTCGCGTAGGTGCGTTTTATGACGGTTTCGATTACGCCAGCCAGGGTCTCAGCATCCAGGCCTTGAGGCAGCGCCTGTGTTTTCGCGGCCGGCGGCCCTGACGCACCGGCGCGCGACAACATTCCCTTGGGGTCCGACACGTCCCGCAGCCGGAACTTGACCGCCTCGCCGGCTAAGGCATCGAACCAGACCCGGCCCTGTTCGGCCAGACCGGCGGTCTGGTACAACACCGACACGCGCCGCCCACGCGGCGCCGCGGTGATCCTGGCTTGCGAGCGCGTCGAACCGTCCGCGCCGTCGAGCAGACGATCCCAGCCGTTGGCGCGATCCCCCTGCACATCGGGTTGAGCCGCCAGCGCGGCGGTGAGCGCTTCCCAGTCCAGCACGTCATAGTGTTCCGTGACCAGCAGCAGCGGCTCGCCGGTGGCACCGTACACCATTTGCGGCAGCGGCGCGGGGACGAGGTACTGCTGAAGCCAGCCCTCGATGATTTCGTGGCCAAGCATCGAAATGCCAGCTTGATTGTCTGCACGGGTGCCAGCCATCAGTGCGCGCAGCCGGTCCTGGACCGCACGCCCACCCCAGACGGAGAACGGGTAGATCGCCCCCGAGAGCTGGTGCTGCCCGGCCACCTCCATCACGCGCGCGCCAATCTGCATGCCGACCCGCAGCGTACGGCTACCGGAACGCTCGGTCACGCGCAGCGGCGGCTGGGCGGTATCGAGCGCGTCGCACAGCGTGATGCCCACGCCACCCACCACCTCGGTCACGTCATACAGGCGCAGCGGCCGGCGCGCAAGTTGTTCAATCCAGGCACGCTGGCCAATCGTCAACAGCGGGCCGCGGGGTCCGAGCAGCAGTTCGGCCACGGGCCGGGATTCACCCGTGACCTGGATGAAGCCTTCGGCCAACAGCCACTCGATCAGGTTGAGCTGGACTTGGGTCCACAGCGCCTGGTCCATGCCCGCCAGCGCCTTGCGTGCCTGTTCCTCGTCATCGAAAATTCCGGACACGGCATCGTCGATCGCTGACGTCATGGCCTTGGCCCAGGCCTTGCGATGGTGCTGGCTCAGCCAGGCAATGGCAGACTCGACCCCGCCCGCGTGCGGGTCAGCCGATTGCGGCGCAGTCGCCGCGGCATTGCCGCAGCACTGTTTGTACTTCTTGCCGCTGCCGCACGGGCAGGGGTCGTTGCGACCAATCTTGTCGTTCATTTGCGTTGTTCTCAGTCAGTCGGGTTTTCGCGTCCAGCATTACTCACTGCAGGAAGTTCTTCAGCATCGCATGCCCGTGTTCGGTCAGGATGGATTCAGGATGGAATTGCACGCCTTCCACCCGCAGCTCCCGCGGCAAGGTCTTGTGGCGCACCCCCATGATCTCACCGTCATCAGTCCAGGCGGTGATCGCCAGCTCGCTCGGGCAACTCGCGCGCTCGATGGCCAGCGAGTGGTAACGGTTGACGGTAAATTTCTCCGGCAAGTTGGCGAACACACCAACTTGGGTAGTGGTAATGACCGAAGTCTTGCCGTGCATCAGTTGTTTGGCGCGCACGATGCTGCCGCCCAGCGCCGCGCCTATGCTCTGGTGCCCCAGGCACACACCCAGTATCGGCAATTTGCCGATGAAGTGTCTTATGGCTGCCACCGAGATACCGGCCTGCGCCGGTGAACACGGCCCTGGCGACACCACCAGCCGGTCCGGCTTGCGCGCGGCAATCTCTTCCAGGCTTATTTCATCGTTGCGAAACACCTCGACTTCAGCGCCCAACTCACCAAAATACTGCACGATGTTGTAGGTAAAGCTGTCGTAGTTGTCGATCATCAGCAGTTTGAGCGCTTTCATTCCAACCCCTCCTCAACCAGTTCCGATGCGCGCAGCAGTGCACGCGCCTTGGCTTCGGTCTCTCTCCATTCCAGTTCAGGAACCGAATCGGCCACTATGCCGGCGGCGGCTTGCACATACAGCGTGCCGTCCTTGACGATGCCGGTGCGAATGGCAATCGCCACGTCCATGTCGCCAGCGTAACTCAGGTAGCCGCAGGCGCCGCCGTAGATGCCGCGTTTGCTGGGTTCAAGCTGGTCGATTACCTCCATCGCATGCACTTTGGGCGCACCGGTCAGTGTGCCGGCCGGGAAGGTCGCCTTTAGCACGTCCATGCTGGTCATGCCCTCGACCAGAATGCCTTCCACATTGCTCACGATATGCATCACATGGCTGTAACGCTCGACCGCAAAAGCCTCGGTCACCTTGACCGTGCCGGTTTTGGCGATACGTCCGATGTCGTTGCGCGCCAGGTCGATCAGCATCACATGTTCCGCGCGTTCCTTCGGGTCGGCCACCAATTCCACTTCCGCCGCCTTGTCAAGCTCGGGGGTGGCGGCGCGCGGCCGGGTTCCCGCCAACGGGCGGATGGTGATCTTTTGCCCGGCGTCGGTTTTCTCCTGGCGCACCAGGATTTCGGGGCTGGCGCCGACGACGTGAAAGTCTCCGAAATGGTAGTAGTACATGTACGGGCTGGGGTTTAGCGAGCGCAACGCCCGGTACAGCGACAGGGGTGACTCGGTGTAACGCTTCTTGATGCGCTGGCCAACCTGCACCTGCATGAAATCACCGGCCTCGATCAGCGCCTTGGCGCGTTCCACCGCGGCAATGTAATCGGCCTTGGCAAACTCGCGCTCGGCCGGATAAGTCTGGGTCGGCTTGACGACCGGCGCGCTGACCGAGTATTTGAGTTGCTCCACCAGGCCGCGCAGGCGTTTCTTGGCATTGCTGTAGGCCTCGGGCTGCGCCGGGTCGGCATACACGATCAGATACAACTTGCCCGATAGGTTGTCGATCACGGCCAGTTCTTCGCATTGCAGCAGCACTATGTCGGGGCATCCGAGCGTGTCGGGCGGACACGAGTGAATCAGCTTTTTCTCGATATGGCGCACCGTGTCATAACCAAAATAACCTGCCAGTCCGCCGCAAAAACGCGGCAGTCCGGGGCGCAGCGCAACCTTGAAACGCTGCTGGTAGCCAGAGATGAAATCGAGCGGATTGTCATGGCTGGTCTGGGTGACGACACCGTCGGTAACCACCTCTGTCATGGCCTGCGGGCCAAAGCCGCTTGAGCGCAACAGCGTGCGGGCCGGCAGACCAATGAAGCTGTAGCGGCCGAAGCGCTCGCCGCCAACCACCGACTCCAGCAGAAAGCTGTATTTGCCGCCACCCTTGGTAAAGGCCAGCTTCAGGTAAAGGGACAAGGGGGTTTCCAGATCCGCGAAAGCTTCCAGCATCAACGGAATGCGGTTGTAACCCTGCGCGCTCAGGCTTTTGAATTCAAGTTCGGTAATCACGGGGCAGGCCTTTCGATGCAGCGTCCCGGCACATCGGCCAGGAGGCAGTCGCAATCAATTAATCGAGCCTTGCAACAAGGCGAAAGGAGCGATCGGAATGCGGGTGAAAAGTGCCCGTGCCAATCAGCATCGTGGGCCCGGCGCGAAGGCGGATTCGACCTTAGGCGGATCGCGCCAGCGTATGGGCTGTTAGTCCGTTCAGCGTACGCCAGGGCCAGGCTCCCCGGTCGCTGCAACCTGTGACGCTGATGCGGTGAATGAACATGGCGCCAGTGTAGCAAAGCCACCTTCAGCGCAACGCGGCCCGCATGGCATCGATCACCGCCCGGTAATCCGCCTGGCCAAAGATCGCGCTGCCGGCCACGAACGTGTCGGCCCCGGCGTCGGCCGCGCGCCGGATGTTGTCGACCTTGATGCCGCCATCGACTTCCAGCCGTATGTCCTTGCCCGATGCCGTGATACGCCGGCGCACGGCTTCAATCTTGCGCAACGCGGAGTCGATGAAACTCTGGCCGCCAAAACCGGGGTTGACACTCATGACCAGCACCAGGTCGATGTCGTCCATGACCCAGTCCAGCAGGTCCAGTGACTGGGCCGGGTTGAACACCAGACCGGCCTGACAACCCCTGGCCTTGATGGCCTGGACGCTGCGGTGCACGTGGTGGCTCGCGTCGGGGTGAAAACTGATCAGGTCCGCACCGGCATCGGCGAACGCCGCCGCCAGCGCATCGACCGGTTGCACCATCAGGTGTACATCGATGGCAACCGGCGCACCGGCTGCGGTATACGCATGCGGCCTGAGGGCGGAACAGATCATCGGCCCGAATGTGAGGTTGGGCACATAGTGGTTGTCCATCACATCAAAATGGATCCAGTCCGCGCCGGCCGCAATCACGTTCTTTACCTCCTCACCCAGGCGTGCAAAGTCGGCGGATAGGAGCGAGGGGGCGATGCGGTGGATCATGGCTAAAAGGGGCTTGAAGTGGGCCGGCGGCTAGCCGGCCATTTTCGCAGGTAGCATTGCAACATGGCCAAGTACCAGTTTCATGTCGAAGTCCTGCCCCGTTTCCTGCCCGAACAGTCTTCCCCGGCGCAGGCGCATTTTGTGTTTTCGTACACCATCACCATCACCAATAGCGGCGAGGTGGCGGCCCAGCTTATTTCACGCGTCTGGAACGTGAATGACGCCAACGGGCACACCGAAAAGGTAAAAGGCCTGGGCGTGGTCGGGCACCAGCCGCTGCTGCAGCCGGGAGAAAAGTTTGAATACACCAGCGGCACGCGGCTGCGCACGCCCACCGGCACCATGCACGGCAGCTTTTTCTGTGTCGCCGAAGACGGCGAAAAGTTCGACACCGATGTGCCGATGTTTGTGCTGGACGCGCTGAGCGCAGGTGGCGGCTCGCGCACCCTGCATTGAGACCGATCCAACCGCCAAGCATGCGTGACCTGCCGGCGCTGCTGGAAACGCTGGACCCTGACGGGACACTGGTCGAGCGCCATCTGTGGCTGGTTGACCTGCTGGTCTGGATTCGTGGTGACCGCCAGTCCGTTGCGGGCGCTTTGGCGCGCATCGGGTTGGCACTCGATGCGTTGCAGGCGCAACCCGAAAAGGCCTTGCGCCTGCACCGTTGGTGGCTGGCGCTGAACCAGACCGTGGATGTGGCCGTGTTGCTGGGGGACTATGGCTTCTCGTCGCGCAGTGCATTCGTGAGTGAATTCGCCGAGCGCCTGCGCCACAGATTGTTGCCCGGCACGCCCGAGACCGTGGACGCCGCCGAGTTGTTCTCGCTGGTGCTGAACGACGGCTTTGACGCCCAATGGCTGCTGGCGCTGGACGAAAACATGCTGGCACGCATCGCGAACCTGCTCGAACCCGAAAACGATGGTGCGCGCCAGTACAGCTCTGGTCTGACCGATTGGCAACACACCGTGCTGGAAGCCATCACGATTTGCACCAGCCAGGTACGCGCAGCTGGGTTTGCGTCCGAACTGCGGTTGCGCATGAGTGCACCGGCGCTGGAGACCGCGCCGTTCCATTCGCTCGCGTCCGATTTCGACCGCCTGCGGGCCGGCTTTGTCGCCGCGCTGGCAGCGCCAGGCGATGAGAAAAACCCGCTGCAGATCGAATTCCAGGCAGCGTTGCAACAGTTCCGCACCCAACTCGAGGCCTGCCGGGCGGCGGCGGCATCGGTCTACACGCATCTGGATGAAAACGGCGTCTCGGTCAGCCTGGTGTTTCGCATCCGCCAGTTGCGCGAGCGCATTTTGCGCATCCGCGCCTTGATCGACTGCCTGTGCGCGACACGGCCGGCAATCAGCACCGCCAAACTGCTGGCGCACCTGGTGCTGGTAGGGCGGGACCGCCGCAGCCTGCGCTCACTGGTGGGGTCCAATTCTTCGATGCTGGCCGCCAAAGTGACCGAACGCAGTTCGGAGGTAGGCGAACACTACATTACCCGCGACCGCCGCGAATACAACAACATGCTGCGCCAGGCGGCCGGTGGCGGCGCGCTGACGGCCGTCACGACCTTGCTGAAGTTCGCGGTAATGGCGCTGGGGTTGTCGGCATTCTGGAACGGTTTCTGGTCCAGCCTGGTCTATGCGGGCAGTTTTGTCTGCATCCAGCTACTGCATTACACGCTGGCCACCAAACAACCGGCCATGACTGCCCCGGCCATGGCGGCCAAACTCAAAGACCTGAGCGAAACATCGTCTTTGAACGGTTTCGTGGACGAGGTGACGAATCTGGTTCGCTCGCAAGTCGCAGCCGTATTGGGCAATGTGGGGGTAGTGTTTCCGTGCGTGGTACTGCTGTCGATGGCGATGGAGTTGGCAAGCGGCGCGCCGATGGTGGACGCCAAGGGCGCGGCCTATGTGCTGCACTCACTCACCTTGCTTGGGCCCAGCGCCTTGTTTGCAGCCGTCACCGGCGTGTTGTTGTTTGCATCCAGCATCATCGCCGGCTGGACCGAGAACTGGTTTGTGTTCAATCGCCTCGACTCGGCCCTGCGCTACAACCCGGCCTTCACCAGCCGCCTGGGCGCGCAACGCTGCCAGCGTTGGGCGCGTTTCCTGCGCGACAACATATCCGGTATTGCCTCCAACGTCTCGCTGGGAGTGATGCTCGGCATGGTGCCGGAATTTGCCGGTTTTTTCGGCCTGGGACTGGAGCTGCGCCATGTGACCCTGTCGGCCGGCCAGCTCGCGGCCGCCAGTGCCTCGATCGGCTGGCAGGTAATGCGTGAAGCCGCGTTCTGGTGGTGTGTGGCTGCCATTCCCGTGATCGGCGCGCTAAACCTGGGCGTGAGTTTCTACTGCGCGTTCCGCCTGGCCTTGTTGTCGCACAACGTCGGCGCATTGGATCGGGCCCGGATTCGCTCGTCGATCCTAGGCCGGCTGCGCCACAAGCCGCTTGAGTTCTTCTGGCCAACGGCGCAAGTCGTCGCCTCAGCCAAAGCCCAGGAACAGGAATAGGCGGTGGGCGAGTTTGACCTGATCGCGCGTTATTTCAAACGCCCAACCCGCCGCGCGGTGCTGGGTATTGGCGACGACTGCGCGTTGCTGCAGGCGTCGCCCGGCCACCAGATTGCGGTGTCGAGCGACATGCTGGTGCAGGGCCGGCATTTTTTTGCCGGCGTGGACCCGTTCAATCTTGGCCATAAGGCTCTGGCGGTGAACCTGAGCGACCTGGCCGCATGCGGCGCGCGGCCGCTCGCATTCATGCTGGCGCTGGCGTTACCGCAGGCCGACCCCGATTGGCTGGATCCGTTTTCGCGCGGGCTTTTTGCACTCGCCGATGCCCATGGCTGTGAACTGATCGGCGGTGACACCACCCAGGGGCAATTGAATATCTGCATCACGGTGCTGGGCGAAATTCCAGTGGTCGGCGGCGCCAGCATGGCCCTGCTGCGCTCGGGTGCGCGGGTGGGCGACGACATTTACGTCAGTGGCACGCTGGGTGATGCCGGCCTGGCACTGCACGCACTGCGTGGCCAACTGGCGCTACCGGCGGCGCTGCTGGCCGCGGCCAGGCAACGGCTCGAAACACCCACGCCGCGCGTCGCTTTGGGCCTGGCATTGCGCGGCAGCGCCAGCGCCGCGATCGACGTCAGCGATGGGCTGCTGGGTGACCTTGGCCACCTACTGGCGGCGTCAGCTGTTGGCGCCTGCATCGACACCTCGATTGCCAGCACCCTGATGGCTTACACGGGAATCGGTCCCGGCGCCGCCGTGCCGCCCGACATCCGGCTGGCCTGCATACTTGCCGGCGGCGACGACTATGAACTGGTTTTCACCGCGCCGCCCGGTGCACGCGCGGCGATGCACGACGCCGCAGCCGCTTGTGCCACCCGCATCACGCGTATCGGCCAGGTTCAAAGCGAACCGGGCCTGCGGCTGATCGACGCACAAGGCGCTCCGGTGGCCAACCACTACCGGTCGTTCGACCACTTTGGCAAGTGAATGGACGGCAATGACTACCGATGAATTGATCGATGTTGCCATTGCGGCAGCTCGGCTGAGCCCGAATCGTATACGCAAGGTTGGCGCAGTGCTGTTACCCAAGCCAGGCGGCAGCGCATTGCGCGCCTGCAATACTTTTCCGCACGGGGTGCAGGACACCGAACAGCGCCATTTGGGCAATGGGCGGCTGGTGTGGATGGAACACGCCGAACGCAACGTAATTTACGCCGCCGCCAAAGCCGGCGTGGCTACCGATGGCGCCACCCTGGGCACGACGTTTTTCCCCTGTGTTGACTGTGCCCGGGCGATTGTGCAATCCGGCATCCGCCATGTGCATACGCTGCCGCCCGACCTGGCCGACCCGGTCTGGGGCGAATCGTTCGTCCACTCCCGCGTGGTCCTCAATGAAGCCGGCATCACCCTGCATTTTTCGACCCGCGATCCGGCGGCGGTTCACGCCAGCACGATGGGGCCGGGATAAGCAGCGGCATTGACCGACTGCCGCGGATCGGCACGCTGCTCAAGCGTCAATGCGCGACCGTTACGTCCTTTACCTTTTCCTTGCGTATCAAATACAGGCCACTGGCGATGATGATCGCACCACCGAACAAGGTAGTGCGGTCCGGCACGATCTGCCACAACATCCAGTCCAGGCCAATGCCCCAGGCCAGTGCCGTGTATTCAAACGGCGCCACCGCCGATGCCTGGCCATGCCGGAAGGCTTCGGTAATCGCCAACTGCCCCAGAAAGCCGGTGACCGCCAGCGCCGCAAGCACCGGCCAATGCGCAGGCACGATGGCGACCCAATTCGGCCATGCCAGCAGGCCCGCCCCGGCGGCCCACATGCTGGTGGTCCAGAACACCAGCGTGACGCTTGGGTCGGTACGGCTCAGCACCCGTCCGGCAATCGCTGATACGGCGTAACAACCGGCCGCCGCCAGCACCGCCAGCGCGCCGAGCGAAAAGAACGCGTCCTGGTCCGGGCGCAACGCGACAACCACTCCAAGCAGACCGACCGCGATGGCAATCCAGTGCCTGGGCGAAACTTGCTCCTTCAGCACCGGTATCGACAGAATCGTGATCAGCAAAGGCGCGATAAAGAAAATCGTGTAGGCCTCGGCCAGCCCCAACTCCTTGAGCGAGAAGGTAAACAGCGACAACATCAGGATGCCGATAACGCCGCGCAACAAATGCAACGGCCAACGGATGCGCAGCAACAACCCGGCCTCTTTGCGCCAAAGCACATACAGGCACACCAACGGTAAGGCGCACAGACCGCGCAAGGCCGCCACCTGCAGCGCCGGGTATGTGGCGGTCAGTGTTTTCAGCACCGCATCCATCAAAGAAAAGAATCCCACCGCGGCAAGCATGGCAAGTATGCTGCGCAAGTTGCCCGATGCCGGCATGTGGGTGTGCGGTGCGCGTCTACAACGCGTACTTTTGTTCCAGATAGTCGACGATGTCGGCCGACTCAAACATTTTTGCCCCGGTGTTCGGGTCTTCCAGATACGGCAGTTGCACCCGGCCCCACTGCGCCAACAACTGCTCGCGCCGGCCTCCGGCTTTGGGTTTGTACGGACCAGGTTTGACCCGCAGCGCGGCCGGGCCCAGATCGGCGACCTGCTCCTTGCCGACGTTGTGCAGCGTGTAGGCCAGCTCCAGCTCGGTCAACCGCTCGCGTACCAGGCGCGAATACGGGCTCGATTCGAAGCTCCACAGCTCCAACAGCTGCTTTGGCTTGCGTGATGGCCGCACACGCGTGCCACGCAAGCCGCGCACCAGCGAGCCAATGCCGCTGAGCTTCGGGCTCAAAGTGCCAGCGCGGTAAGACGGGGGCGTGGCCTGCCCACCATAGGTCCGAAAAAGATAATCCACTATGTCCGCGGACTCGAGCATCACCGTCTTGGTGTTGTCGTCCACCAGCAATGGAAACTGTGGTTTGCCAGCTAGACGTTGCGCCTTTGGCCGGTAGCGTTCTCCGCCAGCGGGGCAGGGGTAGATTCGCGCGTCCAGCCCGAGCGCGGTCAGGGCCTCGCGCACGGCACGGCAATACGGGCTGCCTTCCATGTCATAGAGCTTGAGTGGCTTTTTGGGCTGCGTCGCCGCGGTGACAAGGCTGGTTCCGCGCCATAACGCCAGCGTCGAGGCAAGTGTGGACCCAAGGACACTGGCCTGGTGCAACAAGGCGTTTGGCATATCCGTAAGCCAATTGATCAGGGCTTGCGCTGCTCCAGCCGCAGGCCGACCGCGCTGCGGTTCGGGAAACCTTTCCAGTAATTGTGGTCACTCTTGAAGCTGCCGTTTTCCTCGGCCGACCACTTTCCGTCCTTGGCGTTTTCCACCAGGTTCAGGTAGCCGTCCATGCTGGTGTCGTTCTTCAGGTATTTGGCCAGAAACGCGGTCGCGAAATGCTGCGCGATATTGTTCATGCGCGCGTTGTCCCAGACTGCGTCGGAGTAATGCTCGGCGGGTATGAATTTGAGCGTGGACACCGGCAACCAGGTCTCCTTGGGCGCTGGCATCGGGGCTCCCGCGTTGTGATTGGCATTCTCGAAGGTCAGCAGGAAACGCGGCGCGTTCACGCTGCCCTCGAATATGTTGCGCACACCGGGCGAATAACCCGATACGTCGTCCAGGCTGCCGGCGATATAAAACACCGGTGTCTTTATGCCGGCCAGGCCGGCGGCGTCCCAGAACCCGCGGTTCCAACCCCACGGTGCAAACGCCACAGCGGCCTTGATGCGTTTGTCCATCGACGCGACATAAGACGGGTTGCCGGCCTGGCGCACCGCCAGTGCACCGTTGGGTGTGCCCCACGGGAACGCGACGCTGGCCGCGGTATAACCGCCGCCAATCGTGTTGACCACTCCGTAGCCGCCCATGGAATAACCGATCAGCCCGGTTACGTCCGCGTTCACCATGCCTTTGAGTGTTCCGGCCGGGTCGGCGGCATTCAGTTTGGCCATTTCACCCAGCACAAACAATTGGTCGAGCGGCCGGTTCAACAAGGTGCTGCCAAACGCCCCCTGGTCGCTGTAGGTGCTGTCGGTATGGTCGATCGACACCACCACATAACCTTTGCTTGACAGGTTCTCGCCCAGATGGCTGAGCAGAAAGCGATTGCCGGGGTAACCATGCGAAATTATCAGCAACGGGTACGGGCCACCTGACGTATCGGGCTGGGCATTACGCACCGCCTTGCCATACAACGTGACCTCGGTCTTGCCGTCGCGCGTAATGGCGCGGTACTGGCCCGCGGGGGCCTGACCCGACGCCAGTTTGGCAGGGTACCAGACCTCCACCGTTAGCGGCCGGTCGTACGAGGCAAGCGCTTCGCCGGTTTTGGCTTTGACGATGTCGAGCTGTTTCGGGTTGGTGAAATTCAGCGTCTTGACGCCGATGTTGAGCTTGCCGTATTGGGCCAACTCGGGTGCGTCGGACCGAATCGTGTCGATGTGATTGTCTTCGGCCACCACCGCGCCGGTAAAGCCAAACAGGGCCGCAACCCCGGTGACAATTGCTTTCTTGAACATGTCTCGCCTCTTCTGGAAAAGTTGTTACAAACCCATTACCCAACAGTGGCAAGCATACCCGCCGATGCGTTTTGGCGCCTGTCACGCAGGCGGCTGGCCGATAATCGATCGATGGTCGATCGAATCTTTTTTGTGTCATAGGCCATGCACAACAACGCGCCGATCACACGGCCCGGCGCAAGCTTCCTGCTGGCGCATCCGGCGCATCTTGTGGCATTGGGTTTTGGAGCCGGCCTTAGCCCCTGGGCGCCGGGCACGGCAGGCACCCTGTGGGCCTGGCTGGCGTTTGTGGTGCTGCAATTGTGGCTGCCACCGGCATACATCGGCTGGCTGATTGCGGCGTCGCTGCCGCTGGGCTGGTGGGCCAGCAGCATAACCGCGCGCAATATGCGCGTGCTCGACCCGGGCAGCATTGTGTGGGACGAAGTGGTGGCCTTCTGGCTGGTGTTGTGGCTGCTGATGCCGGCCGGGTTTGCCGCGCAACTGGTGGCGTTTGGCCTGTTTCGCTTCTTCGACGCCGTCAAACCCGGGCCGGTGGCCTGGGCCGACAAACTGTTTCATGGCGTCGACACGGTGCATGACCATCTAGCCTGGCGCAAGGCGGGGTTCGGCATCATGCTGGATGATTTGGTGGCCGCCTTTTGCACCCTGTTGGTGATCGCTGTCTGGAGGTTCTGGTGAACGCCGATGCAGGTTCGGCGCCGGCGGTGTCAACCCGGGACTTATGTGGCTTGCTGGCCGATGCGCTGCTGCAAAAAAACTGGACACTGGCCACCGCCGAAAGCTGCACCGGCGGCATGATCGCCGCCGCCTGCACCGATCTGGGCGGGTCCAGCGCCTGGTTCGAGCGCGGATTTGTTAGCTATTCGAATCATGCCAAGACCGAGATGCTGGGTGTCGACACGGCGTTGATCGAACACCACGGCGCGGTCAGCGAAGCGGTGGTGCGCGCCATGGTCCAGGGGGCCATTAACCGTTCACGCGCCCAGGTGGCCGTGGCAGTCACCGGTGTAGCCGGCCCGGCCGGGGGCAGCAAGAACAAACCGGTGGGTACGGTCTGGTTTGGCTGGAACGTAAACGGCCAGCTAACGTCGGAACTACAGCATCTTGACGGTGACCGTGCGGCGGTACGCGCGGCCACGGTGCGGCATGCGTTGCAACGGATGCTGACCCTGCTGGAGTCAACTGCAAACGGCAAATCATGAACCACGCCGCGATCTCCATCCGGTTGCGCCTGCCGCGCGGCCAGCATTACCATGTTTACGTGGTCGAGTTGTCCGACGCGGTGTGGAACAGCGCCCGCTTTCGCCGGGCCAACCCCGACTACCAGTTGGGCAAGCCCTTCGTCTACGTGGGCATGACCGGCCTGAATCCCGATGTGCGTTTTGACAAACACAAGGCGGGCCTGCAGTCCAACAACTTTGTCGAGAAATTCGGACTGCGCCTGTTGCCCAAGCTCTACAACATGTACAACCCGATGCCGTTTGACGGCGCGCGCGACATGGAAGTGGAACTGGGCATCGCGCTGCGCGAAGCGGGCTACGGGGTTTGGCAGGCGTGATCGCGCGAACCGGCCCGGATAACCCGGCGTGGAAAACTGGTGCCGGATCGAAGCCACCGATCGCGTCGTCGCGCAATGGGTGAAACCCGGGTGTGCGCCGAGGGAATACGCCGCTGCACTGACGACCGCCGCACCACCCAAAAGCTTATCAGCCCGCAACCGGCGCCATACCAGTGACCGGGCATGCCGCGGCGTCAGACGCGCACGAAACCTTCCAGCGCACGACGCGGCGTGTGTTGTTGGGCCTCGCAGTAACCGATGCGGCAAAACATCTGCACGGTTTCTTCACTGGCCGGTTTGTCCACCAGCATCACATGCAGCCGGTCGTAATACGGTTTCATTTCGGCAAACTCCTGCGGAGCCTGGCTCATGGGATGCATCTGCAGCCCGAGTTCGGTAGCCTTCAGTTGCAAGCGCATATAGGCGCGACCGGCCTGTACCTCGGCACTGCGGGTAGTGCCCGCCTGCGCATGTTGGTCCATTGGTGTTGATAGCCAGACAAACCCCATCGCGGTTTTGCTGTGGCCCTCGAATCGGCCCATCATCTGCTGGTAGGCGGTGCTGCCCTCCGGCGGCGGGTTGCCGCGGTCGAACGCGCCCAGCAGGTTGGCGACTCGCGGCAACATGCCGTTTCAAAACCTCCAGCGTCGCCGCCGCGACCGGACGCGCCACGTCATAGTTCACCTTGGCGGTGTGGCGTCGGAGCACCTGCGCGAACAGCGGGTCTTTTGCCGCCGCGGCGGAACCGGGCGTCCAGCTAAAGCGTGCCAC
>JANNGR010000566.1:0-32419 GCA_031403955.1 Betaproteobacteria bacterium | reverse complement strand
GACCTTTTGCCATGGCTGTCTCCTGGTGGGTTGTGGTGCTGACGTGAAAGGTGGCCGGCATGTTGTGCCCGGGCGTGTCTGGTTTGTGCTCGATGGATTCCCGTGCCGTTGGTTATTTGCGAACCACTGTGTCACCTGGCTCATAGTCGGCGACCTTCAGCGGGCTCCTGGCGGTGATGTAAGCGCGCAGCAGGTCGGCGTCAACAAACCCGGTGTCGACGTAACTTTTGTGCGCGGTCAGTCTGGGATAACCGTCGCCACCCGCGGCGACGAAATTGTTGATCACCATGCGGTAGGACTTGCCAACATCGATCGGTGCGCCTTTGATCGTGGCGCTGGTGACGGTCCCGCCGGTTATCACCAGATTGATACCGGCAAACTGGGCGAACGCCCCCGACCCGACACTCATCTTCGCGGCCGCGTTCAGATAGTCCATCACCTCCTTGCCGCTGAGGTCGACCGTCACGGTGGTGTTGCCAAACGGCTGGACTTTCAATACGTCCTTGTAGGTCAGTTTGCCCGCGGCAAAGGAATCGCGCACACCGCCGGCATTTACCACCGCGAAGTCAGCCTTGGTCTTGTCGATCAAGGCCCGGCCTATCAGCATAGCCATCGGGGCCGGCTTGCTGCGCACCACGGCGCGGTCGCCCTCGACGCGGGCGTCGGTGGAGCCAATTTCGACCGTCAGCTTTTGTTGTCCGAAATCCTGATACGGCTGGAGCATCGCCAGCATGTCCTTGTCTTCGCTGATTTCGTTGGTGTAAAACACCAGACTGGTCTTGCCGTCCGCCGCCTTGACCGGCTTTTTTAGATTGACCGGAATCAGCGCGTATTTGACCAGTTTGAATTCGCCATTGCGGTACTCAAAATCGGCGCGCCCGAGGTATTTGCCCCATTCGTGCGCCTGCACGATCCAGGCGCCATTCTGGCGATCAGGCTTGCATTCGGTGCCCGGCACATATTCCCGGTCCAGCACGTTTTCGGCTTTCATGCAGGCTGGGTTCTGGGTGTGGCCACCGACCACCAGATCAATGCCCTTGACTGCCCTGGCCATCTCCACGTCACCCTCGGCCTGGGTGCCATGATTGCCGTTTTCATAATGCCCCATATGGGTCGCGGCGATGACGATGTCGGCCTTGGCACGAAGCTCAGGTACCACCTTTCTGGCCTCGCCAATGACGCTGCGAAACTGTATGTTCTTCACATTGTCCGGGCTGACCATTTTGTAGGTGTCTTCGGTGGTCAGTCCCATGACGCCCACACGCACGCCGCCCAGAGAGAAGATCTTGTAAGGCGCAAACATGCGCTCGCCGCCCTCATAAATATTGGCAGCCAGCATCGGAAACAAGGCCAGGTCTCGCTGCATCCTCAGCACCGCCAGCGGTTTATCAAATTCATGGTTGCCCACCGCCATGGCGTCGTAACCGAGCAGATTCATGCCCTTGAAGTCCGGCACCGCGTCCTGCAGGTCGGACTCGGGAACCCCGGTGTTCACGTCGCCGCCGTCCAGCAACAGGCTGTGGCCACCGGCCAGAAATACCTCGGCGCGGATCTGGTCAATCAGCGTTTTCCGGGCCGCCATGCCATATTCGCCGTCACCGTTTTTCCAGAATCTTCCATGGTGGTCGTTGGTGTGCAGAATCGTGATGCTGTAGGTCTTGTCACGTTCCGGACCCGGCGCTGGCACCGCGGAACAGCCAAGCAGCGCCAGCGAAGCCAAAACGGCCAGAATGGGTTTGGTCAAATTCATGGTCTGCGACTGTTGGTGTGATCGGGGTTGCCTGATTATGGCCGTTGCCGCCATGACACTCAATAGTGCGACACGCTGGAATTTCATGCCGTCGCGGCCGGCACGCCAGGCGCCGCGGACCTGGCCAGGTCTTGACTGTACAAGGCGTTGTCGGTGTGCAGGAAAGCCAGGTAAAGTGCCAGTGCGGTCACGATGTGCCACGCACCATGCGCCTGGAACCAATGGTTGTCGGCGGCACACATAACACGCGTAAGGTCGAGTGCCGAAAGGGTGGACGCGAACACCATCGCCGCCACACCCATCCAGAAATACCGGCGCGATCTTGCCGGCAGCCTCAGTTCGGACAACACAATCAACATCACCAGCACTCCGACCGCTATCTGGGCCGGCAGTTGCTGCAGCAGCGCCACGGCCGAGATGGCTGTAAGCCCAAATACGGCTGCCCAATAGTGTCGAGGCCCACGTGCCCCACTGGCCCACTTGCCCGCGCGCTGCATGTTCGCCATCAGGATGAGCATGCAGAAAACGTACATGCCGAAAAAGTCGACCATCTGGCTGAAGCTGTTCAAGCTGACGTGGTAGACAAATGATGCCGCGCCCGTCAAGGCTGCGGCGAGCGGGAACATGCGCAATACCGGCCCGCCGACCTTGCCGGCTTGGCGCCACATCAACGCCGCGGCGATCAGGTAGGCGATATTGCTCCAGCTATTGAATGGCGTGACGACCAGGGAGCACAACTTTGCCTCGCACCAATCCACGTTGGGCGGGTAAGACATATGCAGCGCATGCCACGGGCAACCGGGCCCGAATGGATTGGCCGGCATCAATGCTCAGCCGCGCAGTCAGGCGGCCGCCCAAACGACGGGCTTGCGTTGCTTTAGCCAGCCCTCGTACTGGCTCGCATAGGTGTCTTCGATCCGTGGCCGTTTTACCTTGAAGGTTGGCGTCACCAGGCCGTTCTCGGGTGTCCAGGCGGTTGCGATGACTGCCAGGCAATCAAGCTGCTCGTGGGCCTCGAGGCGCGCATTGACCGATTTCAAATGGGCCGCAAGTGACTCCGTCAATTGCTGGCGCTGGCCGGAATCGGCCACCCGTGTTACCGCGTCAGGAGACAACATCACTATGCCCAGCGGCTGGGCGAAATTGGCGCCGGTTACGGCACACGCTTCAATGTCGGGATGGGTGACGAGCAGATCTTCTATCGGCGCTGGGGCGACATACTTGCCCTTGCTGGTCTTGAAGATGTCCTTTACCCTGCCGGTAATGCGCAAACAGCCGTCCTTCTCCAGTTGGCCCTTGTCACCAGTGCGCAGCCAGCCGTCCGCCGTCATGGTCGCCGCGGTCTGCTCAGGGTCTTTGTAATAACCCATCATCAACGCCGGGCAACGCATCTGGATTTCACCGGTCTGCGGGTCGATGCGGCTTTCGACACCGTCATACGGCAAGCCCACCGTGCCGGGGCGGCTGGTGCCTGGCAGGGTAGCGTGAGAAATGCCGCTGTTCTCGGTCATGCCGTAGACCTCGATCAAGTCCAGGCCCAGATCGTGGTACCAGTTCAACAAGTCCGGCGGCATCGGTGCCGCGCCGCCGGCGGCGAGCCGGCACTGGTCAAGCCCCAGGCCAGTCAGGATTTTCTTGCGCACGATGCCGCCGATGATGGGCAGGCGCAGCAGGCGTTTTAGCTTTTGCGCCGGCATTTTCTTGCTCACGCCTTGCTGAAACTTCACCCACAAACGCGGTACCGAGAAAAATACCGTGGGTCGCGCGCGTTGCATGTCCTGCACAAAGGTATCCAGCGATTCGGCAAAAAATATGCGACTGCCATTGCGCAGAGCGCCCTGTTCGATCACCATGCGCTCGGCCACATGCGCCAGCGGCAGATAGGACAAATAGCGGTCTTCGCTGTTCATGGCAATGCGTCGAGCCGCGCTGCTAAGGCCCCAGGCCAGCGCGCTGAAGCGGTGCATCACGCCTTTTGGGTTGCCGGTGGTGCCAGAGGTGTAAATGATGGTGCACATCTCGTCGCCATCACGTACCGGTGCGCCCGCCAGGGGCTGGCTGGCGGCTGCCAGTTTGTCCCAGCTCGCGGCGTCGATGGCCGGGGCCAGGGGCAGGGCAATCAGGGGTATACCCGCAGGCACTCCGGTCTTGAGACTGGAGACCTCGTCGAGTTTGCCGACGAAACAGGCCTTGGCTTCACTGTGCTCCAAAATGTAGCGCAGCGCCGCGCCGTTGAAGGTCGGGTAGATCGGCACCGAGACGTATCCTGCCATCCAGATCGCCAGGTCGGCCAGTATCCAGTGCGCGCTGTTCTTGCCCAATATGGCGACCTTGCTTGCGGCCGGCCATCCCTGGGACTGCAGCCAGGTAGCCATGCGCCGGGCCTGATCGCCGGCCTGCGCCCATGTCAGATCCTGCACCGCGCCGCCGCCCTGAGGCTGGGTAAGAAATATCTTGTTGGCGCGCTCGCGTTCCCAGCGGTAAAAGCGTTGCAGGGGAAGGTCGTCGTTCGACAACGGAACGGGATTACTCATTGTGGCTCCTGGTTGGGTTGGCGCAGATTGTGTCGGTCAGTGATCGGCGAGACAATGGTAGTCACCCTAGGTATGCTGTTATTCCTCCTGGATGGAGCAGGCACGGCGGCGACGTTGGGCCGTTGTGGGTGGCAATCTCCCGCTCGAATTTTTCTACTTGCGATTAAGGTCAAGCCAATGCCCAACTACCTGATTCGCCCGGCTACTTTGCGCGACGCAAGGGCAATTGCGGAAATTCATGCCGGTGCGGCCACAACCAAGCAAGCTGAAGGAACAGCCGGTCCGAACGTTAACGCCCCAACGATCGACCGCCAGCAGGTTTTTTGGCGCGAAGCGATCGAATTTGGCGAACCGCAATTGCAAGTCGCCTGTGATGGGGACGCCGTGGTCGGTTTTGTCGGGTTCGACCGCTCCAGAGACAAGGGAACGCCGCCGACCACGGGCGAGATTTGGGCCATCTACGTTAGCCCGGCGCATTGGGACCGAGGCGCCGGACTGGCATTGTGGGACGCGGCCCGTGAAGGATTGCTAGAGGAGGGCTGTAGCTCCGTGTCGATCTGGATTGCGCTGGGCAGCGAGCGCGCAATCCGGTTTCATGAGCTGGCTGGCTTCAAGCGGGAGTTGTCATCCGCGCGAACCGTGCCGGCATTCGGGGCAAGGGTGGAGGAGATCCGGTTAAAACGCAAACTTCAGTGACCCGAACCCGAGCCGCTTGCTTTTAGGGTTGCGCCGGCCTGGACAACGTGGCGTCAGACCTCGCCGCCAAATCGCTTGGTCAGGTTCTCGATGTATTTTTCCACCATCTTTTCGAACTCGCCTTCGACCACCGGAGCGACAACCATTTTCATCAGGCCTGGCAACGGAATCGACAACTCGCCATCGATCTTGAGCACCAGGTTGGTCGATTTCTTCTTGTCGGTGATCTTCCAGCTACCTGAAACCAGCGCGTTGCCTTCGCCCTTGACCGGAGTCCAGATCACGCTGCCCTTGGTTTTGTTCGAGACGTACTTAGAGGCGTAGATGGTTTGCAGGTTGATCTGGGCCAGCCCGATTTTTTCCATTTCCCACCGGTATACGCCGTCGCCCAGGTCGACCAGCTTGTGCACCTTCGGAAAATGGCTGGCCGAGGCCGGTACGTCGGCAAGTAATTCGAACACTTCGCCCGCGGGTGCTTTCACGGCAAACTCGTAACCGAGATCGATCGTGACGTTGACGGTCATTGGGCGCTCCTTGATTTTTCGCGTAAAGATGCTGGTCTACGCCCGCATCCTATCGCATCGCTCCGGGTAGCGCCCGGCGCGACATCCGGTTGATCAGGCCATCCGCCGGCGCTTCGCCGGATCAACCCTGACCGTTGTAAGCCACCGCGAGCAAGGCTTGCTGGTGTTGTCGTGTGCGGGTCTGTATCCGGCGCAACAAGCTCCTGCCGTCGACTGCATCGATGCCGTGTTCCCTGGCAAATTGCAACGCTTCGGGTGTGTAGGTGGAAGTAGTCGTGTAGGTTCCGTGGGCGGATTTGAAGGCCGACATCACGCCCATGAATTCCTTCATCTCTTGCAGTCCAACCGGTTTGTGGAGCCAGTGTTTGCACCTGACGATGGCGACCGGCCCGGGCATTTTGGCCGCGTGCAGCCAGATGTCCACGCCCTCGTCGGTGCGATGGGACTCGCAGCGCGTCTCGAAACCGGCCCACAAGAACCAGGTCTCGCAAACCGCCGCGAACCGCTGCGCATCGATTGCCGCGAACACATCCAGGCTCCAGCGCCGGCCATTGACAGGCGCGGCAAGGTGTTCGTTGGGTGGATTGCCGAAAGACTGGTCAGATTGACCATGAAGTTCTGAGGCCAGCGTGGTTACTTGCCCGGGCGGCGTTGTGGCGCGGTTGCGGCCTCCGATTCCGGTGCGCACGCCCACGGCCATCAGGCCAAGGGCAAAAATCGTCAGCGATGCCGCCAATACGCTGGCTTCGCCAAACTTGAATAACCATGCTCCGGTCCAGGTGAGCGCGAGTAGCGCCGCCACTGCCAGAAGCACTGGTCTGGTTGCATTTTGCGTTCGTTGTGCGCCATGGCGCCCTAACCCGGTCTGATCCGTCGTCATTTGTATTCCCCCCATAGTCACCAAAAATGGCCCGGTGCGTTTACTTTGGAACGCTTTTCGAGTCTAGGCATTGAATGTGACAAGTTGAAGGAATTTTTGCCGGTTCTTCACCAAAATGATGGACGTCATTCGCCGATTTTGGGCGGGTAGTTGAAGGACAAGCTGCCGAATCGGCGGGTCAAAACCATGTGAACGCATAATGCCGCAATCAAAATGCGGGGCAATTCAGTTATGTCATTAACAATCGATTATTCCAACGGCGTGGCCTATGTGGGCGGCCGTTATGTGCCGATCGCGGAAGCCGCGATTCCGATTACGGATTGGGGCTTCCTACGTTCCGATGCCACCTACGACGTGGTGACGGTATGGGACGGCGCCTATTTTCGACTCGATGAACATCTGGATCGCTTTATGCGCAGTTGCAAACGCTGGCGGCTTGATCCGGCCTTGAGCCGGGACCAGATTACCGGCGTGTTGTCGCACTGCGTGCGACTGAGTGGGCTGCGGGCCTCTTATGTCGAGATGATCTGCACCCGCGGCAAGCCGCCATGGGGTTCCCGTGACCCGCGCCAGGCGGTGAACCAGTTTTTTGCATTTGCGGTGCCCTTTGTTTGGCTCGCCGATGCACGGCAGCGTGAGGCGGGGTTACACGTGATGATTACTACGGTGCAACGGATTGCGCCCGGCTCCGTCGACCCAACAGCCAAGAACTACCACTGGAACGACCTGACCATGGGCTTGCTTGGCGCGCTGGATGCCGGGGCCGACAGTGTGTTACTGGTAGACGCCCACGGCAATGTGGTTGAGGGGCCGGGATTCAATGTGTTTTGCATCAACCAGGGTGCGCTTGTGACGCCCAACGAGGGCATGCTCGAAGGTGTATCGCGCCGCACGGTGATCGAGATGGCGCAGTCGCTGGGTCTTGCGGTTCAACTGCGCCAACTGCCGGCAGACGAGTTGCGACGGGCCGATGAGGTATTCCTGTCTACCTCGGGTGGTGGGGTCTTGCCGGTGACCAGGGTGGATGACTGCCAAATTGGAAATGGCAACCCGGGGTCGATTACCCGGCTACTGATCCAGACTTACTGGGCCTGGCATGCGGACCCCGCCTATAACCGGGCGATCGACTATTCGCTTTGATATATAGCGGCGGGGACTCAGGCGCCGATCAACCACCAGCAAGAGCGTCTGGCATCGGCGCGAACAACGCTTCGAAACCATCTAGGGGCTCAAAGCGTTGATTGCGGTAAATCAACCGAGTTGGGCCTGGCAATACGCGCTGGCGCACCGAATGGCGTTCATCGCCTGGGTAACAAACTATGCGCAGTGCTCCATCGTTGAATGGCTCTGGCGCAATAACCGGCGGCATTTGACTTCGCGCTGCCGATAAAACCTGCTGGACAGAACCGTAGTGCGACAGGTGCGCCAGGCTCATGATTTGTGGCGGTGCCAGTACCATGTCGCCGGCCCAATAACGGGTAAGCGCGTCGCGCGGGGTCAACCAGGCACTCTCAGTCGCCTCATGGTTGTCATGATGAGCAACCTGGTCGGCGGGAACCGCTGATACGAAGAATCGGGTGTCGAAGCGCTTATTGCTTATGGTTGGAAGCGTGGGTGTGATCCAGCGTGACCACGGCACCACGTTTTGGGTATGGAGCCGCAATGCCAGGTGCGCCAGCGCGTCATCGAAGTTGTGGCCTTCCCTCAGCATCGCGTACACCTGCAGCGCATGATTGCGCGTTGCGCCATGCGCGAGCAATACGCCGGATTCTTCGAATGCTTCGCGTAGGGCAGCCACATACAGGCTCGCCGCGGTTATGGCGTCAAGCCCGATTTCGTTCAGGCTTTTTCGCAGCGCGTCCGGCGTCTGGTCCAGGTGCCTGTCCATGTCCAGTTCAGCGTCACGCACGTCGACTTTGCCACCCGGAAAAACATACGCCCCGCCCATCACGTCGGACAGGCCATGGCGCTTGAGCAGGAATACTTCCATGCCGGCATCGGCATCGCGCAGCATCACCACCGTGGCCGCGGCGCGCGGTGGTGTGGTGATGACTTCCGAATTCATTTTCATGCTGGTTTTGTTACAGACTACCAGGGGCCGTGTCTGTGCCCCACACGGCCGAACGCATCGAAATGGACGCGGCCTGAAAGTCGGTGTTGAACATTCGCAGCGGCTCATTGCCATCGGCGGCACCGGCCGCGTACAAGAGGGGCAGGTAATGTTCGTAGGTCGGATGGGCCTGCGTGGCGACGGCGCCGAGCTTCTGGAACTGCGTCAAAGCGGCCAGATCGCCGCTTTGCATCAGGTCCGCCGTCACCCGGTCGAACTCCAGCGCCCAATCGTAGGCTTGCATGGCGACGGCTGACATATTGAATGCGCGCAGGTTATGCACGATGTTCCCGCTGCCGACAATCAGGACGCCGTGGTCGCGCAAACTTTTTAGCTGCGACCCCAGAGCATAGTGCTCGGCCAGCGGCCGGCTGTAGTCCATGCTCAGTTGCAAAACGGGAATGTTGGCTTTTGGGAACATTGGCTTGAGAACCGACCAGCTACCGTGGTCCAGTCCCCACTGCTGCCGGTCCAGGCCGAGCGGTGGTTGTTTCAAAGCTGCGCGTAGCTCCTGCGCCACGGCCGGAGCGCCGGGCGCGGGGTATTGCTGGTCGAACAATTCTTGTGGGAAACCACCAAAATCATGGATGGTCCGGGGTTGGTCCATCGCCGTCAGCCACCAGCCATTTGTGAGCCAGTGCGCGGATATACAAAGAATCAGCTGCGGCACAGCGAATCGGGTTCCAAACTCGGCGCCGAGCGCCTGCCAGCTACGGTGGTAAGGGTTGTCTTCGATGGCGTTCATCGGGCTGCCATGACCCAAAAATAGCACGGGCATACGCGGTGTCCTTTTGAGTGAGGAGAACTGCAGCACGGATGCGGGTTGGACAAGGTTGAGCGGGTTCATGGGTGTTCGAATTTACTCCAAATGGCAGATCGTGCCATCGGTAATGTCAGCAACGCCTTATACTCAATGGTTCGCCAGCCAGTTGCGGTTGAGCCGGCTGGCCCACACGGAGCAAATCCTGCATTCGTGTCATGCGGTTATTCAGTTTGTCTTTGCATGGTGAAAGCCAGATTCGCCGCGATGCCCAGACAAAACCATCCTGACGGCCGCCACCCATCCTGGCTATTGGAATCCCACCGGAGAAATGGCCATGGCCAAAGAAGAGTTGATTGAAATGAGCGGGCTGATCACCGAGGTGCTGCCCGATTCGCGCTTTCGCGTGACGCTGGACAACGGCCACCAGCTGGTGGCCTACACCGGTGGCAAGATGCGTAAACACCATATTCGCATCATCGCCGGTGACAAGGTGTCAATTGAATTGTCGCCTTATGACCTGAGCAAGGGTCGTATCACGTTCCGGCACATTGCCGGGCGCGGCCCTGGTCCGCAGCGTACTGCGCACTGACCCTCAAGTTAGAACAGGAGCACGCGGCGAATCGACTCGCCGCGTTTCATCAGGCTGGTCACACCCTGGCCGACGTGGACGACCATTCGAGCGCCTTCATGTCCGAGATTGCACGGAAATAGTCCTTCGGGATCGGCGCCCGAGAGCGCGCAGTAGTCGGTGTGGCAAATTCCGCTGGCTTTGATTCGACCAGCACTTCGCCGAATTTCAGACCGTCCAGATCAACCGATTCAATACCCAGGGAAACGCCTGATTTCCAGGCAACGGCAGCCCTTGTTTTCACGCTGAATCGGGGCCATTGGATAGTGGTGCAGGAACAATATCCGCACCCGTTTCCCCCGGTTCTGGTCAAAGCGGGAAGTCTGTCAAAGTGTGACTAACCAGTGGCGGCGATGGATATACTTGTCTGCATATTCACCGTTGTGAGGTCGGCGTGGAACTCTCATCCAGTTACTTGGGGCCGGTGCGAATCCTGCAGGTCCACGGACGCCTCGATCACTCCCACGCCAAGGAGTTCGAAGCCGCTTTGGCGCCATATCTGGTGGACTGCACTCAGGCGGGTTGTCCGGTAGTGCTCGATTTCTCCAAGGTCGTGTATATCAGCAGCGTCGGGCTGCGGGTCTTGTTGTTGGCGGCAAAACAAGTCAAGGCGCAACAAGGCCGCATAGCCATCGCCGCGTTGACGCCGATCGTGACCGAGGTATTTCAGGTGAGCCATTTCAATATGGTGCTAAAGGTGTTCCCGGACGTGGAAGCGGCAGCGGCTGAGTTGGGGCTGGTGCGGCCCGGGCCTGCCGACGGTGGTGACAGGCCCTAGCGTGTTGAAGGTCAAACTTTGGGGCACGCGCGGGTCGATCCCGGTGTCGCTCACTGCGCCGGATATTCGCGCCAGGCTTCTGGCAGCGCTGCAGGGCGCGCGCGGCCGCAGCTTCGATGAGCCCGGGGAAATGGAGGCCTACGTAGACAGTCTCGGGTTTGATGTCGCCGGCACATTCGGCGGGCATACCAGTTGTGTGCAGGTCGATACCGGCGGCGCCGAACATATCATCCTGGATCTGGGTACCGGTGTGCGTCCGTTGGGGCATCACATGCTGGAACGGTTTGGCGCCGGCGCGCCACAAACTTACCACGTATTCATGTCCCATTTGCATTGGGACCACATAATGGGACTACCGTTCTTCAGGCCGGTTTATATCCCGGGCAACCGGATCGTGATTCATAGCTGCCACCCGCACGTCGAATTCGCGCTGCGCCGCCAGCAGGCTGAACCTTCATTTCCGGTGCGCTTTGACCAGTTTGCGGCCAGATTCGAGTTTGACATCATGATCCCGGGTCATCAAGCCGACATCGCCGGCGCCACGGTGACGGCCCATCTCCAGCGCCATGCGGGCGACTCTTACGGGTGGAGATTCGAATGCGACGGCAAACGGCTGGTGTATACGACTGATTCCGAGCATCGGATCGAGGATGAAGCCGAGCGCGCAGGCTTCATCCAGTTTTTTGACGGTGCTGACGTGGTGATTTTCGATGCCATGTATTCACTTGCGGACGCCATCTCGGTCAAGGCAGACTGGGGTCATTCGAGCAACATCGTGGGTGTTGAGTTGTGCCAGGCGGCCAGGGTGCGCAAGCTGGTGATGTTTCATCATGAGCCGGGACACGATGATGCGCAAATTGCCCGCGTGCTTGCGCAAACGCAGCGCTTCGAACAGATTACCCGTGATGGTCATGCGCTCGAGGTGTTGTCGGCATGGGACGGTCTTGAGCTGACCCTGTGAAGCGCTTGGCCGCGCTGTTCGGCAGGATTTTCCTGTACCAACGCGGGCGCGTCGCCGCGCTGGTGTTGCTGCTGTTGGTTGGTGCAATCGTCGGCTTGGGTGAAGCACGGTTGCCAGAGGGTGCACCGGGCTTTGCCGCGGCTCAGGCAATGAACGCGGTTTCCGCACCGGTCTCAGCGATCCGGCAGCTACTTTTTGACGTTTACCAGCGTGTTCTTCCTCGCGTCCGACAGGCGCAAACCGTGGCCATCGTCGGAATCGACGAAAACAGTCTCAGATTGGTTGGTCAGTGGCCCTGGCCACGCAACAAGCTGGCTGAATTGATCGATGCGATCGCGGTTCATCAGCCGGCCGCAATTGGCCTTGACATCTACATGCCCGAGCCTGACCAGACTTCACCCGAGCAGGTGGCAAGCAGGCTCGGGGCGGAACAACGCCTGGTTGCGGATGCGTTGATGCAGTTGCCGGGCCATGACGCGCGCCTGGCGCGCTCGCTGCAAGCGGCGCCCACGGTCCTGGGCGCGGCGGGATTTGGCTTTGAAACGCTGAGTACCAGCGCCGGACTGCGCACCGTGCCGCTACGGGTGCTCGGGGCCGACGCTTTGCCCTATCTGCAGCGTTTTCCGTTTGTGCTGGCGAGTCTGCCGCAGCTTCAGGTGGCGGCTCACGGCCAGGCTCTGGTGTCGATTGAGGAAGGAACGGTGGTGCGGCGTATTCCGCTGGTTGCGGCGGTGGGCGATTTGATCGTGCCTTCGCTGGCAATGGAAATGCTTCGGGTCGCGTCGGGCAGCCCGGCAATCGACGTCAGCGTAGACGGCCACGGAATCCGCGGCGTCGGCCTGGCTGACCTGACAGTCCCGACCCAGCCGGGGGGCGATATCTGGCTGCATTTCGCGCCCGAGGCGCAGGGGGCGGAGACACGCAACATTTCGGCGGTGCAATTGCTGGCGGGCAAAGTCGCGGGAGAGGCCTTGACCGCCAAGCTGGTGTTGATCGGGCTGACTGGTTCCGGTTTGAACGACCGCCGTGTTACCCCCTTGGGCGAAAGCGTGGCGGGCATCGAAATCCAGGCCCAAGTCCTGGAGAGCATGCTGGATCGGCGTTTGCTGCTGCGTCCGTGGTGGATGAAGTGGGCTGAGTTGGGTTTGATGGGCGTTATTGGTTTGTGGATGATCTGGATGGTTCCCGTCGCGCTCGGGCGTTCAGGCGGAGTGCGACGTCGTCAACCCAAACACGTCGGTTGGTCGGTGACCGGCGTCAGCGTTGTGGTTTTGGCGTGCGGTTTTTGGCTGTTTTGGAGCCGTGGCTGGTTGTTCGACGGCGCCAGCATGTCGGTTGGTTTTGCTTGTCTGTTAGCCAGCCTAGTGTCGAGTTCAACGCTGGAGGTGGAGCGCGACAACCGGCGCCTGGCGACCGAGCGGCAGCAGTTGCGTGAAGAGGCAGCTCGCCTTGCCGGCGAAATGGAGGCTGCAAGAAGAATTCAACTTGGTTCGCTGCCCAACGCGCAACGGGCATTTCCGAATGAGCAGCGGTTCGCGATCGACGCATTGATTGAGCCGGCGCGAGAGGTCGGAGGCGACCTTTACGATTTTTTCATGATCGATGACCGCCGCCTTTATTTCCTGATCGGTGATGTGTCAGGCAAAGGCGTGCCCGCCAGCCTTTTCATGGCGGTCACCAAGGCCTTGACCAGGAGTTTCGCCGCCCGTCTGGCCGGTGGACCAGCGGAAATCGTATCGGCAGCAAATCTCGACTTGTCGCGCGAAAACGTCGAAACCCTTTTTGTCACGTTGTTGCTGGGTGTGCTGGACGCCGACAGCGGCATGCTGGAACTCGTCAACGCCGGCCATGATGCACCGTGGCGCCTGGGAGCCGATGGTGCACTGGAGCAGATCTCGACCTCGGTCGTGGCGGGCGGGCCACCATTGTGCGTGGTCGACGATTTTGCCTACAGCGTGCAGCGGATCCAGTTACTGCCCGGCGATCGGCTTTGTATGGTCACGGATGGCATCACCGAAGCGGCCAATAACGCGGGCGAACTTTTTGGCGGTCTACGCTTGCGCCATGCCCTGGCCAGCCTGGGCACCGGCTCGTCTGCCAATGCCATCACGCGGCAGGTGCGCGAGGACGTGGGCGTCTTTGTAGCTGGCGCGGAAGCCTCGGACGATTTGGCGGTTTTGGTGCTGCACTGGAAGGGACCGCGCCTGTTGCAGCGCCAGCTCGCGGCCGCACAGACAGTCAACGCAGGTTGATCTCAACCCGGCGGTTTTTCTCTTCGGGCACTTCGTCGGCGGTGAAAACCTGTGGTTCGCGTTCGCCGCGGCCAGCCACTTCAATGGTGGCGGCGGCGATGCCCGCTTGCAGTATCAGGTCGCGCACGGTTTGCGCGCGTTGCAGCGATAACTGGTCATTGAATTCAAGTGAGCCAACACGATCGGTATGCCCGATCACGGTTATTTCGGGCGCCGGATAGGACGTTAACGTCGCCAGCAATTGCTCCAGCACCGGTTTGAATGCCGGGGCAATATCGACCCCTGAACCGAACTCGAAGTACAACACGAAAGAAACCGGTGCCTGTGGACGGGCAACCAGCGTCTCCCCATAACGCTGCAGCACCTGCGTGGCGTCCCCGGGTTGCAGGGCGATCTCGCCGCCGCGGCCGACTCCGGCGCTGGAATAAGCGCTGACAAGCTCCTTCTGGCTACTTTCGCTCTTGACGATGACGGCACCGGTTTTTCCGTCCGCGTCGGGTAGCAGTACTACCCGGCTGGCGGGCTGCAAATTCAGGATCAGAAATACCAGGCCAACAACAACGGCCGTAAACACGTCCATCGCAACGCTCCTACTGGCCGGCGTCGATCAGGAAGCTGGTGCCACGTACACCAAGAGTCATGCCGGGTGCGGAGAAACTTACCGCTTCGGGTGTTGCCCTGGCGATTTTTCCGGAGATCACCGACAAGGTGCCGCGTTTGACCGTGGCGTCTATCGCGCCGGCGTGGGTGGTGGTATTGAAGGCGAACTTGTTCAGGTCCACGGTGGAATTCGGCCCGGCCGACAACAGTGTGTTATCGCGCAACGTGATTCCGACCGAGCCGTCCGTGCCGGTCGTGATCCGATCGCTAGCGAATATCTTGCTCCCTACCGCAGCGTTCAACTTCTGGGCGCTACGCTCAATCACGACACTTCCCTTGCTGATCTTTACGACTCCCGCTTCGTCCGCAGCCTGTGCCGCGTGACCGAAAAGCGCCAGTCCGAGAATCAATACCGCGTGCTTGCATTGGGTCATTTGATCTACCTCCGTTTGACTGTTCTAATCCACTGTTGATGAGTGTCGTACCACTATACAGCTTCCCGGCGCGAATGGAATCCCTTGAGCCAATGCTGGCGTATGTCAGGGCCGCCTCCTTCGGCACCGAGACCGCGGCCGGACTCCGGGCCGAGACCGCGCTGGAAGAATTGCTGACAAACAGCGTCGTGCATGGCGCGGCCGCACGGGTCAGCCATAGCGGGGTCTGGCTCTCAGTGGCGGCGAGTGGTGAAGCCTTGAAACTGCGTTACGAAGACGCGTTCGTCGCCTTCGATCCATTGCCAAAAATCGCGGAAGCATTGCAGCGAACCAGCAATCCGATGGACCAGAGACCGCTGGGTGGCCTGGGACTCTTGATGGTGTACCGGCTGTCGGATGAGTTTCACTATACGCGTGAGAACGGGCGCAATTGCATTGAGTTGTCGTTTCTGGGCCGCCGCGTCGCCTAGGGTGCGGCTTGCATCGCGAGCGCGGTCAGTCGACCTTGGCGCCGGACGCCTTTACCACCTTCTCGTACTTGATCAGCTCGCTTTTCATGAAGGCCTCGAACTGCTCGGGCGTGGTGGGAACCGGCTCGGCCATCAGCACGGCGAATCGAGCCCTGGCCTCAGGGCTATTGAGCGCCGCCACAAAGGCCTGATTCAGCTTGGAGATTAGCTCTTTCGGCGTGGCCGCCGGTGCCACCAAACCCCACCAGGTGTCCACCGCAAAGTCTTTCAAGGTCTCGCTGACGGCCGGAACATCGGGCAAGGCTGGGCTGCGTTGCGCCGTCGTCACCGCAAGCGCCTTGAGTTTGCCGCTTTTGATGTTGGCCGCCGCGGAGGCCAGGTTGTCGAAATTGAAATCGACTTGCCCTGAGAGCAGCGCCAACTGCGCCGGGCTGCCTCCGTTGTAAGGTATGTGTACGGCGAATATGCCGGCTTGTGCCTTGAACATCTCCCCGGCCAAATGGCCCCCGCTGCCATTGCCGCCAGACCCGTAGTTGAGCCGGCCCGGGTTGAGTTTTGCGTACTTGATAAGGTCGCCCAGGCTGTTGATTCCCAGGCGGTTGGCGGTCTCGGTGTTCATCACCAGCACATTCGGCACCCGCACCATCTGGGTGACGCTGGCAAAGTCGGTTGCGGCGTTGAACGGCATCTTGTTATACAGCCACGGGTTGATCGCGTGTGTCGCCAACGCCGCGATGCCAATCGTCAATCCGTCGGGCGCGGCCTTGGCAACCAGATCGGCCCCGATGTTGCCGCCGCCGCCCGGACGGTTTTCGACGATGACGGTGCCTAAAGTGTCCTTGACGCGTTCGGCAAGCAATCGGGCCGTGACGTCGATCGGGCCACCTGGAGCGTACGGAACGATGATGCGTATTGGCCTGCCTTGTGCTGCGGCGCTGAGCGGCAACAATCCAAATACGAGGCACCAGACGGCCAGCCGGACCAGCGCCGGCAGCGGTTCGAATCTTGTTTTCATGCGGCGATTGTGCCCAAGTGGCGCTCGATGTCCGCGCACGGTGGTCGATTGCGGTAGCCGGGGTTACATATCCTTACCGTGACTTGGTCGGCACATGGCGCCGGCAAACGTCGGGCAACCTGACTCAGAAAGAAACCGCCCGCTTGATCGCCGAGCAGAAACGTAACGCCAGGGCCGAGGAGAGGGCCAAGGCCGACGGCGTGGTGACCAAGAAGGAACGTGCGCACCTCATCCGCAAGGATGAGCCGCTCCGGCAAACACATCGCGCGCCAAAAACATGACCGCCAAAAGGTTGCCCCCGCGACCTGAACGACATAGTCAGTCCAGCCTGGCACCGGTGCGCCGGATGACCGGCTCCCATTTGGCGGATTCGTCTGCCATCAGCCTGGCAAACTGCTCCGGCGTTCCGCCGGCGGCGTCGAGTCCGGCAGTCTTGAAGCGCTCCTTGACCTGGGCGTCGTTCATGGCCGCGTTAATGGCGGCGTTGATCCGGTCCACGATTGGTCGAGGTGTGCCGGCCGCTACCAGCACGCCGTTCCACGCGATCGCCTCAAACTTCTGCAGTTCCTTGATGCCGCTCTCCGAGACCGTGGGCAGGTTTGGCAGCAAGCCGTAACGTTGCAGGCCGGTGACCGCAATCGCCTTCATGCGTCCGGTGCCAATTTGCGGCGTGATCAGGGTCGGCACGGTGGCCAGAATCTGCGTGTCGCCACTGGCCGTGGACAACACCGCCGGTGGGCCGCCGTTAAACGGAATATGCACCGCAAAAGTACCGGTTAGCGCCTTGACGTACTCCATCGTCAGGTGCGATGAACTGCCATTGCCGACCGACGCAAAGTTGTATTTGCCTGGATTGGCTTTCAGTACTTCGACCAGTTCCTTCATCGTGCTGGCCGGGAAGCTGGCATGCACCGCAATCAAGTTGGGCTGCGAGGTGGTCAACACCACGGGTTGCAGGTCGCGCGCCGGGTTGTAGGGCAACTTGGCGTAAAGGAATGGCGCGTAGGCCAATGGACCGTTGAACGACATCAACCAGGTGTGCCCATCCGGCGCGCTTTTGGCGACTTCGTTGGTTCCCTGTGTGCCACCCGCCCCGGCGCGATTTTCAATCACGACTGTCTGGCCGAGCGATTCCTTCAGCTTGTCCTGCAGGGCGCGCGCAATCACGTCCAGCGAAGATCCCGGCGGAGCAACCACGATCCAGCGTATCGGTCTGGACGGAAAAGCCTGGGCCAGAACACCCCCGCAACCGATAACCAGGGCGCTGGCCGCGGCCAGATCAAGAACAATCTTGCGTCGCGTGAAATATTTCATGCTGTGTGTTTGTCGGCTTCGGTGACGAACGAGTCGGCGTAATACTCTTCCGGCGCAAGCCCGGCGAGTGCGCTGTAGTCGGCACGCGCCGAGTCCACCACGATCGGTGCCCCGCATGCATAAACCTGGTGAGCGGACAAATCGGGCAAGTCTTCAAGTACGGCCCGGTGCACAAAGCCGGTGCGCCCGCTCCAGTTGTCTTCGGGCGTCGCGTCGGATACCACCGGCACGTAACTCAGGTTGGGCATTTCAAGCAACTTGGCCCGGACCCAGTCGTCCATGTATAAGTCTTCCGGGCGACGACCACCCCAATAGAGCGTTGCCGGCCGCGTGATGCCCTGAAATTGCATGTGCTCGATCAGCGCCTTGATGGGCGCAAACCCGGTGCCCGAGGCCAGCAACACCATCGGTTTGTCCGAGTCTTCCCGCAAGTAGAAACTGCCAAACGGGCCTTCGATGCGCTGAATTTCCTTTTCCTTCATGACGCCAAAAACATGCTCGGTGAATTTGCCACCCGGCATGTGCCGAATGTGCAGCTCCAGCCCGGGGCCGTTGTGGGGCGCGTTGCCCATCGAGTAGCTGCGCCGTGTGCCGTCGCGCAGCAGGAATTCGATGTATTGCCCGGCGTGGTAGACAAACGGATCATTGGCCGGCAGTTGAAGCTTTATCAGCAGCACGTCGTGCGACATGCGCTGCATCGCGGTCACGCGTGACGGCATCTTGCGGATCGGAAACGCGCCAGTTTCGGTCACCTGGCGCGATTCAAGCACCACGTCGCTGTGTGGCACGCCGCAGCAGGTGAGTACGAAGCCGTTGGCCTCTTCCTCGGCGCTGAGCGCCTTGCTCTGGTGTGTTCCGTGGACCACCGTTCCCTCGAGTTTCTTGCACTTGCAGGAACCGCAGGCACCGTCCCTGCAACCGTAGGGCAGGCCTATGCCCTGGCGTATGCCGGCGGAAAGCATCGCTTCACCAGGATCGACGCTGAACGTTCGACCGCTGGGCAGGACGGAAATCTGGAATGTCATCTTTTCGTTATCCTCGCAGCATCATTTCATCGATCACCCCTGATTTTGCCTTCAAACCAAACCCCTCTGGGCGCCTTGCCTGCGCGTTTTCGGCGCGAACGTATTTTGATCGTGGGCTGTGGAGACATCGGCCTGCGTATGGCAAAACGATTGAGTGGCAGGGTACAACTGTTGGCGCTGACGTCCAGCGTTGCTCGGGTGGGTGAGTTACGCGAACGCGGCATCAAGCCGTTGCTGGGCGATCTGGACCAGGCGGATTCGCTGCGCCGGCTGGCCGGCGTGGCGACCCGGGTAGTACATCTGGCACCACCGCCGGGCGAGGGTTGGGTGGATTTGCGCACACGCGCACTCGCCGCTGCCTTGCTGCGACGAAGTGCGCCTGCGACACTGGTCTATGGCTCCACCAGCGGCGTTTATGGCGACTGCGATGGTGCGATGGTCAAAGAAACACGCACTACCCGCGCCGACACGCCACGCGCGCGCAGGCGCGAGGACGCCGAGCGGGCCGTACGCCACCTGGGACGTTGCGGCGGCATCCGCGCCAGCATCCTGCGCATTCCGGGCATTTATGCGTCTGACCGCCCCGGCGCAACGCCGCGAAGCCGATTGCACAAGGGCACGCCGGTATTGCGGGCGCAGGATGATGTATTCACCAACCACATCCATGCCGACGACCTGGCGCGCGCCTGCATCGCGGCCATCTGGCGTGGCCTGCCGCAGCGCATCTACAACGTCAGCGATGATTCTCAGATGAAGATGGGCGACTACTTCGACCTGGCGGCGGATTTGTACGGCTTGCCTCGTCCGCCGCGAGTAACACGCAACAGCGCCGATCGAGAATTGCCATTGGTACTGCTGAGTTTCATGGCCGAATCCCGGCGCCTGGACAACACGCGCATGAAACGCGAGCTAAAGTTGAACCTGCGTTACCCTACCGTCGAACGCGGCTTGTTGGGCGGGTGAGCGCTGGCCTTGTGGTTGGGCCTCAGATGCCGGCAGGTTTGCGCATCGTGCTCATGCGGTCTACCGGTTTGAGAATTATGGTCTTTATGTCGGCGCCCTGCAGCACGGTGAGCGAAATTTCGGCATCCGGCCGGGCACGGTCCCACAACTTCTTGTAAAACGCCTCCAGAGTGGCGACCTTGGTGCCGTCCACGGCGAGCACCAGGTCTCCAGGTTCCAGGCCGGCGGTCTGAGCCGGACTCTCCTTGTTGACCCGCACGATCTGGACCCGCCCACCTTGCTCGGCGGAGGAAATTCCAACCCAGGGTCGGCGGCTGAATTTGGTACTGCCGGTTTGCTGCATTTCATTCAGGATCGGTTTGAGCAAATCCACCGGCACAAACATGTTGCCCGGCAAGCGTTGGTTGCCACCCATCGCATCACCCACGAACAGGCTGCCGATGCCCACCAGCTCTCCTTTCTGGTTGAACAACGGCGCACCGGAATGGTTGCCAATCGGCGGGCTCGTAAAAGCCGCAGAATCGATGTGGTACTCCCAATAACCCGAGAAGGGGCGCTTGCTGACCAGTTGGGTCATGCTGACGTCGCCGTCTTCACCGTTGCCTTGCGCACCGGTGGCTGCCATCAGCGCTACGCCGGTTTGCAGTTCTTTCAGGCTACCCAGCGCGACCGGCTCGATACCGCGTAACGGCAAAATCGGTCTGATCAGGCCGAACCCGGTTGCAAGGTCGTAGGCAACTGCCTGGGCCGGCAAGGTCTTATTGTCCTGGGTGACGATCTGGATCGATTGCGCTTCGAGCATCAGGTATCCAATGGTCAGAATCAGTCCATCCGGACCTATGACGACTCCAGAGCCGGTCCGATTCTTGCCCAGGGTTTCGGCCGACCGGGCGTCCGCGGCCACACCCACACGCACGCCCACGACCGCTGCATTGGCCTTGGTGAAGGCCGCCATCGCCGTCTGAGCGGTGTCAGGTGCAACCGTCGCCGCATGTGCGGTCCCAATAATCGACAGCCCGAGCCACACAAAAATGCTTGACCAAGCGTTCCAGCGGATTGAACCACGCATGACGGACTCCTTGAAATGGGCTATGCCAAGACAAAGAATGCGCCTAAAACGCCGCGGATGCAAGTAGCAGAATGACACTTCCTGGTGCAGGAAGAGGTGGTGCCGGAGGCCGGAATCGAACCGGCACGGGTTTTACCCCGCGGGATTTTGAGTCCCGTGCGTCTACCAATTTCACCACTCCGGCAACAAGGAAGGACGACGGAAATTATGGCACAGTGCAGGTAATGCAATACCCAACCATTGAAGACGCCATTGGGAAAACTCCGATGGTTGCCCTGCAACGGATCGATGCGGCGGACAACGCAACGCGTGGCAACGTCGTGCTCGGCAAGCTGGAGGGCAACAACCCGGCCGGCTCGGTCAAGGACCGGCCTGCGTTGTCTATGATCCAGCGCGCGCAGGAGCGTGGCGAGATAAAGCCCGGAGACACGCTGATCGAGGCCACCTCCGGCAATACCGGTATCGCGCTGGCGATGGCGGCGGCGATCAAGGGTTACCGCATGGTTTTGATCATGCCCGAAGACCTGTCGATCGAGCGGGTGCAAACCATGAAGGCTTTTGGCGCCGAGTTGATCCTGACGCCCAAGAGCGGCGGCATGGAATACGCGCGTGACCTGGCCGAACAAATGCAGCAATCGGGCAAGGGGGTGGTGTTGGACCAGTTTGCCAATGCGGATAATCCGCGCATCCACTACGAGACCACCGGCCCCGAGATCTGGGCTGACACCGCAGGCGAAGTGACGCATTTTGTCAGCGCCATGGGCACCACGGGCACCATCACCGGGGTGTCCCGGTTCCTGAAAGAGAAGAATCCAGCCGTGAAGATAATCGGTGCGCAACCCTCGGAAGGCTCGCGTATTCCCGGCATCCGCAAATGGCCACAGGAATACCTGCCGAAGATCTACGACCCAAGCTGTGTCGACGAGTTGGTGTACGTGAGCCAGGTCGACGCCGAGGAAATGTGTCGGCGCATGGCGCGCGAAGAGGGCATATTCGCCGGCATATCGGCTGCCGGTGCGTGCTGGGTGGCGCAGCAAATCAGCCGGCGCGAAAAAAACGCGACGATCGTATTTGTGGTTTGTGACCGCGGCGACCGTTACTTGTCAACCGGCGTATTTCCGGCCTGAAGCGACATGGCCCACGCATTCAGGTTCTGCCCCAATTGCGCCACGCCGCTTGAGTTCATCGCCCAGCTCGAAGACGGCGGCGCGAAGGAGCGTTTGCGTTGTGTGGCCTGTGGTTACACGCACTGGAACAACCCGACGCCGGTACTGGCGGCGGTAATTGAATTTGAGGGCAAGATCCTGCTGGCGCGTAATGCCGCCTGGACCGCCAAGACCTATGCGCTTATCACCGGCTTCATGGAGGCTGCGGAGTCGCCGAAGGACGGAATAACCCGCGAGATCCGGGAAGAAACGAATCTGATCGCCGGCGAGCTCAGTCTGATCGGCGTGTACGATTTTCAGCGCATGAACCAGGTCATCATTGCGTACCATGCCGTTTGCAGCGGCGAAGTGCGTCTGTCGCCAGAGTTGGTCGACTACAAGCTGTTTGAACATGCAGACGTCATGTGCTGGCCTGCCGGCACCGGTTATGCGCTGGCTGACTGGCTCACTTCGCGCGGTTACCAGCCCAGGTTTGTCGATTGGGCGAGGCGATGACAACTGAACAAATTTGCGGCAATCGAAGGAAACCTGATGAACGCTGATGTTGAAGTAGACGCCCGTGGCCTGAATTGCCCGTTGCCGATTCTCAAAGCCAAGAAGGCCCTGAACGGCATGCAAAGCGGCCAGACCGTGCGCGTGGTCTCGACCGACGTCGGTTCGGTGCGCGACTTTCAGGCCTTCGCCAAGCAAACCGGCAATGAGTTGTTGGAGCAGCAAACGCTTGGTGCCGACTACATCCATGTGATGCGCCGGCGTTGAGGCGCCATGCCGCAGCACAGCACAGAAGGCTTAGAGCTCACGCCAAGCGCGCTAGCTGGTCGCGCACTTTTGCCAGTGTCGCGATGAAATCCGCGACCCTTTTGCGCTCCTGCTCAATCACCGCCGCAGGTGCTTTGGCCACAAAGGCTTGATTCGACAGTTTGCCGTTGGCCTTGCCGATCTCGCCTTCGAGTCGGCTGGCTTCCTTGCCCAGGCGCGCTGTTTCGGCCACCACGTCAATCTCCATGTGCAGGCAGATGCGTGCCTCTCCAACCACCGCGACGGGCGCCGTTTGAGCAGCCGCGGCCCAGGCGGCTTCATCGTCAAACACCCGCACTTCGTTCAGCTTGGCCAGCGCCTGCAGCACTGGCGCGGATTGTTTCAGAAACGTCGCCTCGGTGGCATGGTTGGCGACCACGAACAAAGGCAATCGGACCGCCGGTGACACGCCCATTTCGCCGCGCAGGTTACGGCAGGCATCGACCAGCAGCTTGAGTTTGGCAACATAGGTTATTGCCTGTGCATCGATACGTTCCGGTTGGCTGACCGGATAGGCGGCAATACTTACCGAGTCACCCGGACGCCCAGCGACCGGCGCCACTTTTTGCCACAGTTCCTCGGTGATGAACGGAATCACCGGGTGTGCCAGGCGCAGGATGGTTTCCAGCACCCGAATCAGCGTGCGGCGGGTGGCGCGCTTTTGTGCATCGGTGCCGGTAGCGACCTGCACCTTGGCGATTTCCAGGTACCAGTCGCAAAACTCATCCCAGACAAACTGGTAAATCGCGCTTGCCACATTGTCCAGCCGGTATTCCTCGAAACCCTTGGCTATGTCTGCTTCGGCTTGTTGCAGCACCGACGTGATCCATCGGTCGGCCTGGCTGAAGTGCAAATATCCGTGTGCCGGCCCGCCGGGTTCACACTCGGCCTTGGTGTGTTCCTTCAGGCCACAGTCCTGGCCCTCGCAGTTCATCAACACAAAACGCGTGGCGTTCCACAACTTGTTGCAGAAATTGCGATAACCCTCGCAGCGCCGGGTGTCGAAATTTATGCTGCGCCCCAGCGTGGCCAGGGCCGCGAACGTGAAACGCAACGCGTCGGCGCCGAACGCCGGTATGCCATCTGGAAACTCCTTTTGCGTGTTCTTGCGTACCGTGGGCGCGGTTTCCGGCTTGCGCAGGCCTTCGGAGCGTTTGGCCAGCAGTGGTTCCAGGGCGATGCCGTCAATCAGATCCACCGGATCGAGTACGTTGCCCTCGGACTTGCTCATCTTTTGCCCATGCGCGTCGCGCACCAGGCCGTGGATGTAGACATGGCCAAACGGCACCCGAGCGGTAAAGTGGGTCGTCATCATGATCATGCGCGCGACCCAGAAGAAGATGATGTCGTAACCCGTCACCAGCACGCTGGACGGCAGGTAGCGGTCATAGTCATTGTTTGCGCCTTGGTCATGCACCGGCCGCGGCCAGCCCATGGTGGAAAACGGCACCAGCGCCGACGAGTACCAGGTGTCGAGCACGTCCTCATCGCGCCTTAACGCGCCGTTGTACCCGGTCTGAGCGGCGGCCGCGCGGGCGTCTTCTTCGCTACGCGCCACGAACAATTCGCCACCACTGCCGTACCAGGCCGGAATCTGGTGTCCCCACCACAGCTGGCGGCTGATGCACCAGTCCTGAATATTGTGCATCCACTGGTTGTAGGTGTTGACCCAGCTTTCCGGCACGAAACGCACCGCGCCGCTGTCGACCGCATCGATGGCTTTTTGTGCAATCGATTTGCCGCTTGGGTCACTCGGGCTGACCTTGCCCATGGCCACGAACCACTGGTCGGTCAACATCGGCTCAATAACCTGACCCGTGCGCTCGCAGCGCGGAACCATCAGCTTGTGTGGCTTGACTTCCACCAACACACCCAGCGTTTCGAGATCGGCGACAACAGCTTTACGCGCCACAAAACGGTCCATGCCACGGTAGGGCAATGGCGCGTTATTGTTCATTGTCGCTTCCAGCGTCAGCACGCCAATCATCGGCAAGTCATGCCGTTGCCCAACGGCATAGTCGTTCAAGTCGTGCGCCGGTGTGACCTTGACCACGCCGGTGCCGAATGCCGGGTCAACATATTCGTCGGCAATCACCGGTATGACCCGGTCGCACAACGGCAACGTCACTGTCTTGCCGAGCAGATGCCGGTAACGCGCATCTTGCGGGTGCACCATTACCGCCACGTCGCCGAGCATGGTCTCGGGGCGTGTGGTGGCCACGGTCAGCCCGCGCTCCAGTTGCCCGCCCACCATGCGCGGGCCGTCGGCGAACGGATAACAGATATGCCACAGGAAACCGTCCTCTTCCGTACTCTCGACTTCAAGATCGCTGACCGCTGTCTTCAGTACCGGGTCCCAGTTGACCAGGCGTTTTCCGCGGTAGATCAAACCCTGCTCGTGCAGGCGCACAAAGGTCTCGGTCACCACGGCGGAGAGTTTGGCGTCCATGGTGAAATATTCGCGGCTCCAGTCCACGCTGTCGCCCATGCGGCGCATCTGGGTGGTGATGGTGTTGCCGCTTTTTTCCTTCCACTTCCAGATCTCGGCGACAAAGTTGTTGCGCGCCTCGGCCGGCGTGGCGCCCATAACGTGGCGGCTGAGTTTGCGCTCCTGCAACTGGCGCTCGACCACAATCTGCGTGGCAATACCGGCATGGTCGGTGCCAGGCACCCAGACCGTGTTGAAGCCACGCATACGGTGGTAACGCGTCAGTGAATCCATGATGGTCTGATTGAACGCGTGACCCATGTGTAATGTGCCAGTGACATTGGGTGGCGGTAGCTGAATCACGAACGACGCGGCACCGTCTTTCGGCACACCGGTTCCGCGGTAACCTGCGCTCGCGTATTGCCGGCGTTCCCATTCGGGGCCCCAATAGGCCTCAATCGGGGCTGGCTCGAAGGATTTGGAAAGGCTGTTCAGCCCGGGTTGCAGCAGTGCTTCGGTCATGGACCGATTCTAGGGGCGGCCCTTGGCGTCCGATCAGGTGGCCGAGGCGCGCTCGGGCAGACGCGCGGCCAGTATGCATTCCTGCAATACGCGCGCGTCGCCGACCTGATTGGCCAGCAACAGGATCAATCGCGCGTTCAACAACTCGGATTGCTCGCGGTTCAGTCCGGCGTGCGCGTCGAGCAGGTGTTCGTAAAAGGTATCGGCGTCCTGCAAATGCAGAGTGGTTTTCATGCGGCTTCTTTCTCCAGCGGCTCATTTGATGCCCAGGGCATGTTCGATCGCTTTCACCAGCGTTCCATCGACCGCTTCGCCGGTGGCGGCCAGGTAAGCGTCCGGCCGCACCAGCGCCCAGGCATGACCGAACACGTGGCACGCCCCCTGCAGATGGCCATGCTGGTCGCGCACATGTTCGGTAGCCTGGTGGCGCGCGTCGGCGCCCAATACCTGGACGCAACGCACCGGCTGATGGCTGCTCAGACCGGCCAGCCGTTGGCAAGCCGATGCCGACAGGTCGCCAAACACCAGCAGCAGCAAGCGGCCGGTGGCCCATTGCACCAGGTCGTTGACGCAACCGGCACTGCCGTCAGCCCAGCGAAACGTCACGTTTTGCACCGACAGCCCGCCCGAACTCGCACACACGCTGGACTTGCCGTAGGCGTTGGCCACCGCCATGCGGCCGGTGTTGACCAACTGGCGCGCAAACGGATACTGTTTGGCCAGTCCGATCACCGCGCTGCGAAAGGTGCGTTCGGCGCCGTCGGCCGGGCGCAAAAAACGCGCCGTGCGATTGGTCACCAGCACGTTTTGTTGCGCCGCCTCCAGCCGCTCTTCGCTATAACTGTCCAGCAACGCGACGGGGGCGCGGTTTTGTAATACCGCGGCCAGCTTCCAGGCCAGATTGTCGGCGTCGGCCACGCCGGTGTTGCCGCCCCGTGCGCCAAACGGGCTCACGATCTTTGCCGTATCACCCATGAAAAAAACGCTGCCAGTGCGCAGCTGATCCAGGCATTGGCTGCGATACGCATACGGGCCGACCCAGACAATCTCGCACTGCACGTGCGCTCCGAACTGCCTGTGCAGTCGCGCGCGAACCTGGGCTTCGCTGCTGACCAGCGCGGGATCGGCGTCGGGCTCCATCTGGTAGTCGATGCGCCAGACGTCATCGGCCATCAGGTGCTGCCAGACCGCGCGGTTGTCGTTGAAAGGCGCTTCGATCCAGGTGTGACGCTCGGTCGGCGGACGGATGGAGAACCGCACATCGGCGATACACCAGCGGTCGTCGCCTTGTTTGGCCTGCATGGTGGCGCCACACCATTTGTGAAACGCAGTGTGAGAGCCGCTGGCATCGATCACATGATCGGCTTCCAGCCGGTAGCCGCCCGCCGGTGTTTGAACGTCAAGGGTTGCGAAGCCGTCGTCCTGCCGGAACCCGACCACGCGCGAGTTCCAGCGCAGGTCAATACACGGGTCTTGCTGGCACAGTTGGTGGATTCTTTCAACCAGGAAGCCCTCGATGTAGAACTGCTGGATGTTGATGAAAGGCGGTTGTGCCGAAAGCTGGAAATTGCTCTGCTGGCGTAAATCGAACGAATACACCTCGTCGGCACCGGCAAAGGTACGCCCCACGCTCCACTGAATGCCCTTGCGCGCGATGCGATCGTAGATTCCGAGCCGCTGGAAAATTTCGAGCGATTTCTGGGTGTAGCAAATTCCGCGCGACGACGCGCCCTTTACGCCGACTGAATTGTCCTCATCCAGCAAGATAGCTGGTACACCCTGCTGTGCCAGCGCACAGGCCAGTGTCAGACCGGTGATACCCGCACCGACAATGACCACCGGGTGGCGCAACACCTCACCCGACTTGAGTTCCGCCGGTTCCCTGAACGGGTACTCGGGAAGCTGGTAGCCACTGCCCTGGGCAAACTCGTAGCCGTTCGTCAATCCGGTAGCGCTGTAGGCCTGGGGTGCGGTACTCATGGCAGACTGGTTGTCAGGCGTTTTTTGGGGTGTTTCCGGCGACTTCGGGCCGGTCATTTTGCTGTGGCTTCAGGGTTGGGGGCGCCAGGCCCAAAGCGCGCTCGGCGCGCCATTGCTGCTTGCGCGCCGTCCACGCGTCAAGGCGCTGGTGCGCGGTTTTGCTTTCCTGCAGCATTTGAAAAGCATCGGCGACCTGGGCCGACAGTTCCAGGCGTACGCCATTGGGGTCGAAAAAGTAGATGCTCTTGAAGACATGGTGGTCGGTGACGCCGATCACGTCAACCCCGTGGGCTTGCAGCCGCGCCTTCATCGATTCGAGTTCAGCCACGGTGTTGACGCGAAAGGCAACATGGTTCACCCAAGCTGGCGTATTGGGTGAGGGCAGGGCGGCTTCGTCGTCACCCAGATCGAAAAACGCGATAAACGACCCGTCCTGCAGGCGGAAGAAAAAATGCGTGTAAGGGCAGTATTCGCCGGTGCTGGGCACATGGTCGCTCTGGATGATGTGGTACATCGGAAGCCCCAGAATGTCTTCGTAAAAATGCCGGGTTTCCTCCGCGTCGCGGGCCCGGTATGCGTAGTGGTGCAACTGTTGTATCGGTGCCGGGGCGGGCGCGGACGACAGATCTTTCAAGACAGCAGCCATGCCGATCTCCAGAAGTGAAAATTTAGCAACGCGTAATCGATTCACTATAGCGCAAGGGCCTGATAACCAACAAGCTGATAGGTGTTGGGGCGAGCTCTGAGTAGAGATCAGTGATCAATTGCCGCTGGTCCATAGGCATACTAAATTCAGGGCATTGAATGTGCCAATTAGACGGCTGTGCCAGACCCGGCTACCCTAGCACTGCGTTCCACCAAACCGCTCACATGAAATTGCGCCTTCGTCCGCCATGCGTCGTTGCAAATCCTCGCCATAGCAACGGCTATGGCTGCGGTTTGCGCCTAGCCTGACGAACGAATGCATCAATTTCATTTGCAAGCTAATTGGCGGAACGCAGTACTAGCCATCTCTTTGAGCACGCGTGTGTTCGAAGCAGACCGGTTCGATTCTTAACCCTAAGGAGATATTCATGGCAGCACTCAAAGGCTCCAAGACCGAAGACAACCTGAAAGCCGCCTTCGCAGGCGAGTCACAGGCCAATCGCCGCTACCTGTATTTCGCGAACAAGGCCGACATTGAAGGCCAGAACGACGTGGCGGCACTGTTTCGTTCCACGGCGGAAGGTGAAACCGGGCATGCGCATGGCCACCTCGAGTGGCTGGAACAATGCGGCGACCCGGCCACCGGCTTGCCGATTGGCCCGACCCGTGACAACCTGAAGGCTGCGGTGGCTGGCGAGACACATGAATACACCGACATGTACCCCGGCATGGCCAACACCGCTCGCACCGAAGGCCACGACGAAATCGCCGACTGGTTCGAGACCCTTGCCAAAGCGGAGCGCAGCCATGCGAATCGTTATACCAGGGCCCTGAACGAGCTGGTCGATTAAGTACCGCCAGTAGTGATGGTTCTCCGGCCACATCAGGTGGCCGGTTTATGCAAGAGGTCACAGACCTCTTGCATAAACCACAAGACAAACGAGGACACGATGGCAAGCGAAGGCAATCTGGAGGCTCCCACACGTCACGCCATCGATTGGAAGGGCCCGGACTACTACAACGAAGAAGCCACTTTCAACGAACTGGAGCGCATTTTCGACATCTGCCATGGTTGCCGCCGTTGTGTCAGCCTGTGCGGCTCCTTCCCGACACTGTTTGACCTGGTGGACGAGAGCAAGACCATGGAGGTCGACGGTGTTGACCGGCAGGATTACTGGAAAGTGGTGGACCAGTGTTACCTGTGTGACTTGTGTTACATGACCAAATGCCCGTATGTGCCGCCACATGAATGGAACGTTGACTTTCCGCACACCATGTTGCGCGCCAAGGCGATCAAGTTCAAAAAGGGTGATGTGGGTTTTGGCGAGAAGCTGCTGGCGTCAACCGATATTCACGGCAAGCTGGCCGGCATTCCGGTGGTGGTGCAAACCGTCAATGCGGTGAACAAGACTGCTGTGGCGCGTGGTCTGATGGAACGTGCAATCGGGGTGGACAAGGATGCCTGGTTGCCTTCGCTGGCGACGAAAAAATTTCGGTCCGGCGCGCCCAAGAGCAGACAGTACCCAGTTCGGGATGGCGCCAAGACACCTGGCAAGGTAGTGATTTATTCCACCTGTTACGTTAACTACAACGAGCCCGGCATCGGGCTCGATTTGCTGAAGCTGCTCGACCACAACGAAGTGCCCTATGTGCTGGTCGAAAAGGAACGCTGCTGCGGCATGCCCAAGCTCGAGCTGGGCGACCTGGAGTCGGTTGACACCAGCCAGCAGGCCAATATACCGGTGTTGGCCAGATATGCCAGGGATGGATATGCAATTCTGAGCGCGGTGCCAAGTTGCACACTGATGTTCAAGCAGGAAATTCCGTTGATGTACCCGCATGAGGCCGATGTGTTATTGGTAAAGGACGCGATGTGGGACCCGTTCGAATACTTCATGGCGCGCAAGCGCGACGGTTTGCTTAAGGTCGAGTTTCCGGTTTCCCTGGGCAAGGTCAGTTACCAGATACCGTGCCACGGCCGGGTGCAGAACATCGGCAAGAAGACCGAGGAAATGCTGAAGATGGTGCCTGGCACCAGCGTGCACACGCACGAGCGCTGTTCGGGCCACGCGGGTACGTTTGGTGTCAAGAAGGCCACCCACCAGCAGGCCATGAAAATCGGCAAACCGCTGTTCAAGGCAATGGCCAACCACAAGGACGGCGGCCTGCCAGACGTCATCAGTTCGGACTGCCCGCTGGGCGGACACCATATTGCGCAGGGGTTTGAGGTCAACCAACTCGGCGACGTACCGCAAAAACATCCGCTGACCCTGATCCGGCAAGCGTATGGCCTGAAATAGGCGCTGCCCGAATATTCTGGAGATCGATATGCAACTGACCGGACACATCACCCCTGAAAACTTGATGAGCCTGGAGGCCTACAGCAAATACCGCAAGGCGCACAAGGCCGACGTGATAACACACCGCAAATTGCGCTCGGTGCGGCTGGGCGACCACCTGAACCTGCAATTCGAGAGCGAGACCACGATCCGTTACCAAATCCAGGAAATGTTGCGGATCGAAAAGATATTCGAGGAAGAAGGCATAACGCAGGAAATAGACGCTTACGCTTCCTTGATGCCGGACGGCGGCAACTGGAAAGCGACGCTGCTGATCGAGTATCCGGATGTCAACGAGCGCAAGCGTGAACTGGCGCGCCTGATTGGTGTCGAAGACCGCCTGTTCGTGGAAGTCGAGGGCCAGGCGCGGGTGTATGCGATCGCCGACGAAGATATGGACCGCGAAAACGATGAGAAAACCTCGGCGGTGCATTTTGTTCGTTTTGAGTTGACGCCCGCCATGTGCGCCGCCGTCAAGGCCGGCGCCAGCGTGAAACTGGGCTGTGACCACACCAACTACCCGGCGCATGTGATGATTGCCCCCGAGGCACTGGCCTCGCTGGCCGGTGACTTGAAATGAAAATCAGGGCCAACGGAATCGACATCGAAGTGGAAGACACCGGCGCTGGCAGTGGCGGCGCCAAACGCCCGGTGGTGCTGCTTATCATGGGCCTGGGCATGCAACTGGTGGCCTGGCCGCCGGCGCTGGTGCGCTCGCTGGTCGACGCCGGTTACCGCGTGGTCCGGCACGACAACCGGGACATCGGCCTGTCGCAACATTTCGACCACCTGGGCCAGCCCAGCCTGGTGCTGGAAATGCTCAAACTCAAGCTGCGGCTGCCGGTGAGAAGCGCCTACAGCCTGAAAGACATGGCCGCCGACGCGATCGGTGTGCTGGACGCCCTTGGCATCAACACGGCGCACATAGTGGGTGTCAGCATGGGCGGCATGATCGCGCAACGCGTCGCGCTGGCGGCACCTGGACGGGTTGCGAGCCTGACCAGCATCATGAGCTCCAGCGGCGCGCGCGGATTGCCCGAGGCCTCGCCAAAGGTGTTGCACGCGCTACTGGGCCGCCCGGCCAGCAATTCGCGCGAGGATATCGTGGCGCACTACGTCCGGCTCTACAAGGCGATTGGCAGCCCGGCTTTCCCGATACCTGAATCCGAGATGAAAGACCGTATCGTGAAGGCCATCACGCGCAGTTTTCATCCGGCTGGCACCTTGCGCCAGATGGTTGCGATCGCCTCCGACACCAGCCGCGCGGCCGAGCTGGCGCGCATCAACCGGCCGACCCTGGTGTTGCACGGGCATGCAGACCCTCTGGTGCCGTTCCCTTGCGGGCAGGATACCGCGCGCCGCATTCCGGGCGCAAAACTGGTGGGAATAGACGGTATGGGGCATGACCTGGCGCCCGGCGTGGTCGAGCGCCTGCTGCCGCTGATGTTCCCGTTTCTGCTCGCGCATCGTTGAAGCGGCCATGTATTCGCCTGCGTTGTCACCTCTGGGCAAAAAGTCGACCTACACCGGCCACTACGACGCATCGCTGTTGTTCCCGATTTCGCGGGCCGAAAAACGGCGCGAGATCGGCGCCGGCGGCAGCGCGCCATTTCTTGGCGCCGACCTGTGGACCGCGTTCGAGTTGGGTTGGCTCAACCCGCGCGGCAAGCCGCAGGTCGCGCTGGCGCACTTCACGGTGCCATGCGAGTCGCCCAACATAGTGGAGAGCAAGTCGTTCAAGTTGTACCTGGGAAGTTTCAACAACACCCGGTTTG
>JANNGR010000565.1:0-20863 GCA_031403955.1 Betaproteobacteria bacterium | reverse complement strand
AAACGGATCACAAGGCGTGAACCGGGCGGATGGTGCTCTGGCCAGTGCCACGCCGCGCGCGCAGCAGGCCGTCGGCCAATACCCGGTCATCCTCGGCGATCAGAATACGCATCGCTGTCTCCTGTCGGATCGATGTTATTTTTGTCGTGCCCTGTGTTCGCCAATCATTTTAGGCTTGCACTTCGGGCCTCAGGCGACATAGGCTTCAAGTCCCAGATGGACGACGGTGGCCACGTCGGTGCCGACGGCCAGACCAAACTCGGCTTCGGCGAGTTGCACCGCCTGCCGGTAGGCTTTTAGCCATTGGTCGCCGGTTGGGGTGAAGACAACCCGGACCGACCTGGCATCGTGTGGATCGGGCAAGCGCTTGACAAGATCCCAGGCGGTGCATTGGTCGACCAGCTTGCCCATCGCCTGTTTGCTAATGCCCGCGCGCGCCCCAAGTTCCGTCAGGCTGCACCCGATTAGCGGCAAATGGCGGGTGATTTGTATGTGCGAGGCGTTCAAATTGCCGCGCGCAGCAAGATGGGCCAGGGCCAGGGCCAGCTCATCGTCTTGCGCCATGATGCGTAACACGCGCGCGTCGAACCGTTGCGACGCCAGCGCCATCAGGCGACCGAGGTGTGTCTGGCGCCAACTGTCGTTAGGACCGGCTTCATGCATCGCGAAAATAGTAAACCAAATTGACTAAAAAACTTGTTTACTTGAGCTAATCAACCGGATTAAACTACTGTTCAAACGTCCAGCCTGTTGTTATTGTCAGGTTGTGTTCTGAGTTAAATAACTGATTTTCAAGGAGATTTTCATGGACACCGCAGTCAGAGCCGTTACCGCCGCAAGCAGCGAAAAAGCCAAAGCATTACAAGTTGCGTTGGCCCAAATCGAAAAACAGTTTGGCAAAGGCACCATCATGCGTTTGGGCGAAGGTGAGGTGATCGCAGATATCCAGGTTGTTTCTACCGGGTCACTCGGGCTCGATATCGCACTCGGTGTCGGTGGTTTGCCGCGCGGGCGGGTGATTGAAATCTATGGCCCGGAGTCGTCGGGCAAGACAACATTGACCTTGCAGGCGATTGCCGAAATGCAAAAGACCGGCGGTCAGTGCGCATTTGTCGACGCCGAACATGCACTGGACATTCAATACGCCCAAAAGCTGGGCGTCAACCTGCAGGAATTGTTGATCAGCCAACCCGACACCGGCGAGCAGGCGCTGGAGATCGTGGACTCGCTGGTCCGCTCAGGAGCGGTCGATTTGATCGTCATCGATTCGGTGGCGGCGTTGACGCCCAAAGCCGAACTGGAAGGCGAAATGGGCGACTCACTGCCCGGTCTGCAGGCGCGGCTAATGAGCCAGGCGCTGCGCAAGTTGACCGCCCACATCAAGAAAACCAATTGCATGGTTATCTTTATTAACCAAATCCGCATGAAGATCGGTGTCATGTTTGGCAGCCCCGAGACCACTACCGGCGGCAATGCGCTCAAGTTTTACGCCTCGGTTCGGCTCGATATCCGCCGCACCGGCACGATCAAGAAGGGCGACGATTCGATTGGCAATGAAACCAAGGTCAAGGTTGTCAAGAACAAGGTGGCGCCTCCGTTCAAGACGGCGGAGTTTGACATCCTGTTCGGCGAAGGCATCAGCCGTCACGGTGAAATCATCGACATGGGCGTGAACGCGCACATACTCGACAAATCCGGCGCCTGGTACGCCTACAACGGCGAAAAGATCGGTCAGGGCCGCGACAACGCCCGGGAGTTCCTGCGCGAGAACCCCGAGTTGTCGCACGAGATTGAAAACAAGGTGCGCGAGTCGCTCGGCATTCCGTTGCTGCCCGAGGCGCTCGATGGCGACGCAAAACTCAAGAAGCCCGTGAAAAAACCCGACTAGGTCAACATGCCTTCGCCTGAGCCCTCCATAAAAGGCCGCGCACTTCGGCTGCTGGGCCGGCGTGAATACTCCAGGGCGGAGCTCGAGCACAAGCTCAAGGCGCACGAACACGAGCCCGGCCTGCTCGCCCAGGCGCTTGACGACTTGCAGGCCCGCGGTTTTATCGACCAGCGGCGAGTCGTTGAATCGGTCCTGCATCGCCGTTCGGCCAGGCTCGGCCTGGCCCGCATCAAGCAGGAGTTGCAACAAAAGGGTCTGGACGCCGGTGTAGTGCTGGACGCGTTATCCAGGTTGCAGCCGTCTGAATTCGAGCGCGCCCGGGAGGTGTTGCGCAAGAAGTTTGGTGCCCGGTTGCCTGCAACTGGTTCGCTGCCGGCGCAGAGTGCCGCCGAGCGCGCCAGGCAGATGCGCTTTCTGGCGTCACGCGGATTTGGCGCCGACACAATTCGACGTGTCGTCGCCGGAGCTTCAGACGATCAGGACCCGATCCTCGACTGACGGCGCAAATAGCGCCTGGCGCTTCAAAGGCCCAGCATCAACTTCAAGTTCTGCACGGCGGCGCCACTGGCGCCTTTGCCCAGGTTATCCAGCCGGGCCACCAACACAGCGTGGCGAAAATCGTCCTGGTCGCCATGGTTCGCAAACACACGCAGTTCCATCTTGTTGGTGTCCTGCAATCCGCTGGCATCGAGTTTGCCAACCGCGCCTGCCGGCTCTACCGTCACCCATTCACCCCCTTGGTAATGTTTCTCCAGCGCCGCATGCAGTTCCTGGGCCGTCGGTTTGCCCGGCAACAAGTCAAGGTGCAGTGGCAATTGCACCAGCATGCCTTGCCTGAAGTTGCCCACGGACGGAATGATCAGCGGACGCCGGGTCAGCCCGGTGTATTTCATGATTTCGGGCACATGTTTGTGTTTCAGTCCCAATCCATACACTTCAAAGGCGGGGGCCGCGCCAGTTTCATAGGCCTCGATCATGGTGCGCCCGCCGCCCGAATAACCACTGACTGCCGGCAGGCAGAGGGCAAAGTCGCGCGGTATCAGGCCGGCATCAATCAAGGGGCGTATCAGCGCGATCGCGCCGGTTGCGTAACAGCCGGGGTTGGCGACACGCCGGGCGTTTGCCACCGCGTCTTTCTGTCCGGCAGCCAATTCCGGAAAACCAAAAACCCAGCCCGGTGCGGTCCGGTGCGCCGTCGACGTGTCAATGATTCTGGGGCCCTTGGTGCCGCCGGGCGTGAGCGCGTCGATCATGGCCACCGATTCGATCGCCGCCGGATCATGCAGACACAGGATTACCAGGTCCATTTCTCGCATCAGCGCGCGCTTGGCGGCCGGGTCCTTGCGCAACTCCGGCGCAATGCTAACCAACTCGACCCCTGGCAGAAGTTGAAGTTGCTCGCGGATATGCAGGCCGGTGGTGCCGGCCTCCCCATCAATAAATACCTTTGCCATCGTTTTGTCCCCAGGTTGATCGCCCAGCACAGCACCTGCGCGTCCGCGGACCGTTTGGTGCATTGCAGCATGATACATTTGGCGGCTTCGGACTCCGCTACCGGCGCGCGATCCAGCAGAATCGTCGATCGGTTTCGTTATTTCCAATCCCGAGAGAGCCTTCATGAAGATTCACGAATACCAAGGCAAAGAAATCTTGCGCAGATTTGGAGTCCCGGTGCCGCGCGGCATTGCGGCGTTCACGGTGCAGGAGGCGGTGGAGGCGGCGCAGAAGCTCGGTGGTCCGGTATGGGTGGTCAAGGCCCAGATCCACGCCGGCGGGCGCGGCAAGGGTGGTGGCGTCAAACTCGCACGTTCAATTGAGGAAGTCAGAAAGCTGGCCGGTGAGATCCTCGGCATGCAACTGGTCACGCACCAGACCGGAGCGCAGGGTCAGAAGGTGCGCCGCCTGTTGATCGAGGATGGGGCTGACATTCAGAAAGAGTATTACGTCTCGGTGGTAACCGACCGGGCTTCGCAAAAGGTCGCCTTGATGGCGTCATCGGAAGGCGGGATGAATATTGAGGAGGTTGCCCACGAGACCCCGGAAAAGATAATCAAGGTGTTTGTCGACCCGGCGCTTGGATTGAATGAGACGCAAGCGCTGGAACTCTGCAACGGCATGGGTGTGCCGCCCGGCTCCGCGGCGCAGTGTGTCGACGTGCTGCAAAAACTCTACACGTGTTACATGCAGACGGACGCGTCGCTGGTCGAAATAAACCCTTTGATTCTTGAAGGCAACGGCAATATCAAGGCACTGGATGCGAAATTCAATTTTGACTCCAACGCCCTGTTCCGTCAGAGTGAAATAGTCGCCTATCGCGATCTGGACGAAGAAGACCCGGCGGAAGTCGAGGCCAGCAAATTCGATTTGGCTTATATCAGCCTGGACGGCAATATTGGGTGCCTCGTCAACGGCGCCGGGCTGGCCATGGCAACCATGGACACTATCAAGCTTTACGGCGCGGAACCCGCCAATTTTCTTGATGTAGGTGGCGGCGCCACACCCGAGAAGGTGACCGAGGCGTTCAAGATCATGTTGAAGAATCCCAGGGTCAAGGCGATCCTGGTCAACATATTTGGCGGCATCATGAAATGCGACACCATTGCCACCGGGGTGATCACCGCGTGCCGGGCGACCAATCTGAGCGTACCGTTGGTGGTGCGCATGAAGGGTACCAACGAGGATTTGGGCAAGAAAATGCTGGCCGAGTCCGGCCTGCCAATTGTCAGTGCCGACACGATGGCCGAAGCGGCGCAAAAAGTCGTGGCAGCCATTCAATAGTTTCTTTTCGCGGTTAACCAATCAGACACGGCGGCGCGGAGAGCACTACCGGGACCCGTCCGGTGTCTCCAGCTCAGCGTGGTGAAGGAGTTCAAGTGAGCATTCTGATCAACAAAAATACCAAAGTCGTCACCCAGGGCATCACTGGAAAGACCGGTCAGTTCCACACCGAAAAGTGCCAGGAATATGCCAATGGCAAGAACTGTTTTGTCGCTGGGGTCAATCCGAAGAAAGCCGGCGAGTCGATTTTCGGCATCCCGATTTTTGCGTCGGTCAAACAGGCTGCCGCCGATACCGGCGCAACGGTATCCGTGATTTACGTACCACCCGCGGGTGCGGCCGCGGCAATTTGGGAAGCCGTGGAGGCCGAGCTTGACTTGGCGATCTGTATTACCGAGGGTATCCCGGTGCGCGACATGCTCGAAGTGCGCAACAAAATGCGTGCCCGCGTAGCGGCTGGCGGCAAGAACACTTTGTTGCTTGGTCCCAATTGCCCAGGCCTTATCACGCCCGAAGAAATCAAGATCGGCATCATGCCCGGACATATCCATCGCAAGGGCCGGATCGGCGTGGTCAGCCGGTCCGGCACCTTGACCTATGAGGCGGTGGCGCAACTGACCGAAATAGGGTTGGGCCAATCCAGCGCCGTCGGGATTGGCGGCGATCCGATCAATGGACTCAAACACATCGACATCATGGCGCTGTTCAATGATGACCCGGACACGGAGGCGGTCATCATGATCGGTGAAATCGGTGGCCCTGATGAAGCTGATGCCGCGCGCTGGTGCAAGGCCAATATGAAGAAGCCGGTGGTCGGATTCATTGCCGGGGTCACCGCGCCGGCCGGCAAACGCATGGGCCATGCCGGGGCGTTGATTTCGGGTGGCGCCGACACCGCGCAGGCCAAATTGGAGGTGATGGAAGAATGCGGCTTCAAGGTAACGCGCAACCCATCGGAAATGGCCAAACTGCTCAAAGCCAGCTTATAAGCCCTGCTACGTATTCTGGCGCTGTCGTAGCTGATGATCAAGCTGATGGCGCGCTTCCCGATCATTGTCACGCGGGCTGCGGCGCCAATCGGTTGGGTTGGGGTCAGCCAAGTATTGGCAAAAAAACGACAAGTCGGAATCAACAAGTCTCTTGTCGGGAAAGGCAGTGTCTGCTAACGTTGCTCCCTTGCATCTCTATTTGAGCGACTTGGGCTTTTCTGAGTCACGTGGACGGGGCGAAGTCGGACCAAATATTTGGGTGGGGTCGGAACGTGGCAACTAAATCATCATTGAAAAGAGCTCAGTTCTGGCGTGCGGATTGGGTTGCCGGGGGGTTGGTTGTGTTGGCCGTCTTGCTGCTAAACCAGGCGACGGACCTGATCGGCACCGTGGAACGGCGGTTTTACGATTTCGCCAGCACCAGCACTTCGCGTCAACCCTCGGATCGAGTCGCCATAATTGCCATTGATGACCAGAGCGTGGCCAATATCGGGCGCTGGCCCTGGCCGCGGGATGTGCACGCGAAATTGATCGATCAGCTTGCGGCAGCGAAAGCCAAGACGATTGTGCATACGGTGTTCTTTATTGAGCCCCAGGTGGATCGCGGTCTGAGTTTCATCCGCAAGATGAAAGGGCTGTTGCGCCCGGTTGGTGAAGCCGGCGCGCAGACGGCGAGCAACGCGGAGTTGCACAAAGTCGTTGCCGAAGCTGAGTTGGCGCTCGATACCGACGCCGTGCTTGCGGTCAGCATGAAAAAGGCCGGCAATGTGTTGGTGCCCTCGGTTTTCCTGCTGGGAGAACCCCAAGGTAACCCTGACAAGCCGCTCCCGGCCTACGCGCTAAAGAGCGCCATCAACGAAAAGAACGGGTTTTCCATTCCTGCCGTCAGTGGGCAGCAGCCGATTGAAGTGATCGGTGTTGCGGCCGCCGGTATTGGGCACCTGAATCAGTTTACGGACGTCGATGGCGCGGTCAGACAGGAACCGTTGTTGGTCAACTATTACGGCAGTGCCGTACCCTCGATGGCGCTGCTGGCTGCTGTCAAGAGCCTGAATCTGGCTTCTGAGGACGTAAAGCTCAATGTTGGTGAATCGGTGCAAATTGGCAAATTGCGCGTAAAGACCGACGAATCGGCATTGATGCTGCCGCAGTTTTACAAGGGTCGCGACGGCCGGCCCCCATTTGCGGTGGACTCGTTTTATGACGTCCTGAACGGGAAGATTCCGGCGTCAAAATATGCCGACAAGATCGTGGTAATTGGTGCGACCGCCGCCGGGGTTGGGGTCCAGTTTCCGGTACCCGGCTACGCGGGGCTGTCGCCGGCGGAAACAATTGCACATATAACTTCCAGCATCCTGAGTGAGCATTTCATCGTGCAGCCGACCTGGGGGGTGTGGGCCACCCTAGCGGTGTTCCTGTTGGTGGCGGCTTATGTAATGGCTTTGCTGCCCCGTTTGTCGGCGGGAACGGCCGCGATTGTGACTTTGGTGCTATTTGTGGCTTTGTTGAGCACCGAGTTTGGTCTTTTGTCGGGCGGAGCTACATGGCTGAAGCTGGTGCTGCCCGCAGTTTTGCTCGTCATCGGGCACCTGGCTTTGACGACCAAGCGATTCCTGGTGACAGAGGCGGGCAAACTCAAGTCCGATGAAGAGTCAGCCGAAACCAACCGGATGATGGGTCTGGCGTTGCAGGGCCAGGGTCAGCTTGACATGGCATTTGACCGATTCCGTCGTGTTCCCATGGGCGACGCCGTGATGGGCAATTTGTACAACCTGGCGCTGGACTTTGAACGTAAGCGCCAGTTCAATAAAGCCGAAGCCGTATATGAACATATGGCGACCTACGACAAGGATTACAAAGACCTGCAGTCGAAGTTGAACCGGGCGAAGAATCTTTCGGAAACGGTGATGTTGGGCGGCAGTGGCGCACATCCGGGCGGCACGATGCTGCTAGACGGAGGTGCGGTGGAGAAACCGATGTTGGGCCGTTACCAGGTCGACAAAGAGCTTGGCAAGGGCGCGATGGGGGTGGTCTACCTTGGCAAAGATCCGAAGATTGGCCGGGTGGTGGCGATCAAGACCATGGCTTTGAGCCAGGAGTTCTCCGGCGATGAACTGGTCGATGCGCGCGAACGGTTCTTCCGCGAAGCTGAAACGGCCGGTCGGTTGCAGCATCAAAACATCGTGACGATCTTCGACGCTGGGGAAGAGCATGACCTGGCGTATATCGCCATGGAGTTCCTAAAGGGCAAGGATCTGCTCGACTTCTGCAAGGACGGCAACTTGCTGCCGGTGCAAGACGTGCTGTCGATCGTAGCGCGCGTGGCCCAGGCGCTGGCGTATGCGCACAAGCAAAACGTGGTGCACCGGGATATCAAACCCGCCAACATCATGTATGAGCGTGCCAGCGACACGGTCAAGGTGACGGACTTTGGTATTGCCCGGATTACCGACTCGAGCAAGACAAAGACCGGCCTGGTGTTAGGCACTCCGAGTTTCATGTCGCCGGAGCAACTGGCGGGCAAGAAGGTGGACGGCCGGTCCGACCTTTATTCGCTCGGGGTAATGTTGTTTCAGATGCTCACTGGCGTATTGCCGTTTCGCGGCGAGTCCATGGCCGAACTGATGTACAAGATAGCCAATGAGGAAGCGGCGGATATCCGCGTTATTCGCAAGGAACTGCCTGAAAGCCTGGCTAATCTGGTCGCTCTCTCGGTCAGCAAACGTCCGGAGACACGATACCAGGATGGGGACCAGTTCGCTGCGGACTTGCGCTCGGTGATGGCTGAAATGTCCGGTGGTTTGACTTCTACCGTTGCGATGAAGACTGCGGCGACAACGGCCGCAACCGCCACCCCAGGGCATGAAAAAACTGCGATTTTTGCGATGCCGGCAGCAGCGGCAGCAACTGGAGACTTTGAGAAGACGGTGGTCCACCAGGCGACCGTCGTTGGCCAGCCGGGCTCGACTTTCGAGAAGACCGTCGTGCATCAAACGAATGTTGCGAATCGGCCGGGCCCAGCAACGAGTTCTAACCCGGATCTTGAGATATAGCGCCATCAAACAATGAATTACACGTTTTATACGAGATCTGATCCGGGTCGCGCCAGAGAGAACAATGAAGATGCCGTGGCAGTTGACGATGTGACCCAGTTGTGTGTGCTGGCCGATGGCATGGGAGGTTACAACGCTGGTGAAATAGCCAGCGGGATGGCGACCGCATTTATCAAGTCCGAAATGACCCGCTGGTTGTCGGAGGCGGGCAAACATGCCAAGGTCAAAGAGATCCGGCGCGCTTTGGAGATTTGTGTCGACAACGCAAATCGGTCAATTTTTAACGCATCCGATTCCAATCCCCAGTATTCGGGCATGGGCACGACCCTGGTGGTGGGAGTTTTCCACGGCGCCCGCTTGGTTTTGGGGCATATCGGAGATTCCCGATGTTACCGGCTGCGCAATGGCGAACTGTCCCAAATTACCAAGGACCATTCGCTGCTGCAGGAGCAGATCGACGCCGGTCTGATTACGAATGAGCAGGCCGCCAGTTCCTCGATCAAGAATTTGGTAACCCGGGCGCTCGGTGTTGAGGACGCGGTCATGCTCGAACTCAACGAGCATGAAGTCGAAGCCGACGATTGTTATCTGATGTGTTCCGACGGACTTTCCGACATGGTTGACGATGCGGAAATTGCAAGTATCCTAGGGGGTCCACTGCCGATGGAGCAGAAAGCGGACAGCCTGGTCGCCGCGGCCAACGAACATGGGGGACGGGACAATATCTCGGTGTTATTGGTTCAAGTTGACGCAAGCTCGGAAAAGCGCGGGTTGATCTCCCGATTGTTAGGAAAATAGTAAGCTCATGAGAATCTCGAAAATCAGTTTCAGGAATAGGAGTCGGTCATGCCGAAAATGATCGTATCGATCGATGGTGTTGTTATCAAGGAAGTCCAGTTGACGAAAGACAGGACCACCTTGGGCCGTCGACCCTACAACGACGTCGTCATCGACAACCTGGCCATCAGTGGTGAACACGCCGTGTTTCAGATGGCTGGCAATGAAGTGTTTATCGAAGATCTCAACAGCACAAACGGCACCTATGTAAATGGCAAAGCCGCTAAGAAACAGCAGCTTGTCAATGGCGATACGGTTGAGGTTGGAAAATACAAGATCAAGTTTGTCAATGAAGTGGCTGGCGACGGCTTTGAGAAGACGATGATGGTCAAGTCCGGGTCGGGTGGGGTCGCCTCACCCCCTGCGTCGCCAACTTATGCATCGGCGCCAGGCGCGCTGGCTGGACGTTCCGCAGCGGTTCCTTCTACCTCGCAGGCTTCAATCAAGGTGCTGTCGGGCGCGGCGTCTGGTCGCGAGGTGCCACTCACCAAGGTGGTCACAACCATTGGCAAACCCGGCGTGGCGGTGGCGGCAATCACCAAGCGGCAACACGGTTTTGTCGTGCATCACGTTGAAGGCGCTGGAAACCCATCGCTAAATGGGGCGCCAATCGGAACCGATCCGGTGTCGCTCAAGAATGGCGATCTGATCGAGCTCGCTGGAACCCAAATGCAGTTTGTTCAAATCTGACTTTCCGGGCGGCCAGATAAATCTCACGATTGCCAGCCAATCAAATAGCGGGGTGGCATGGGATCACTACTGAAGCATTGGCCCCGCATAGCTGTTACTTTACTTCCGCTGATTTTTGCTCTTTTACACGCCGTGGGCGTAGTGCGGCTCGGTGTTCTGGAGCGGCTTGACAACATAATTTACGACTCGCGGCTGCGGGCTACCATGCCCAGGACCATCGATGACCGGATCGTGATTATCGATATCGACGAAAAGAGCCTTGCCGAAGTCGGACGGTGGCCATGGAGTCGAAACAAGCTGAGCGATCTGACGGACGAGTTGTTCGATCGCCAGAAAATTGCATTGCTGGGGTTTGACGTTGTATTTGCCGAGGCGGATGAGAGTTCTGGCCTGAAAAGACTTAATGAGCTTGCGCAAAAAGAGTTGCGTGACCAGCCCGGGTTTATTGAAAAACTGAAACAACTGCAAGCGTCGCTCGATTACGACGCGATGTTTGCCAAATCCCTTGCAAAGCGCCCGGTGGTGCTGGGTTATTACCTCACCAGTGACCGTGATGGTCGTACGTCGGGCGTTTTGCCGGCACCGGTAATGGGCAAAGAGGCGATGCAAGGTCGCCCGATTACGTTTACTACCTGGAACGGTTACGGCTCCAATATCGCGCGGCTCGCCAGCGCGGCGCCGATGGCCGGGCATTTCAATCCGATTGCGGAGAGTGACGGGGTTGTGCGCTCGCTTCCGCTGATCGCGGAGTTCAAGGGGCAATATTACGAATCGCTGTCCCTGGCCATGTTTCGATTGTTGGCTGGCTCTCCGACGGTGGTTCCCGGTTTTCCCAAAGAGCGCCTCCTGGCCAGAAGTTACCAGGGTCTAGAGAACATTGTGCTCAAACTGGGCAGCAAGACTTTGGCCATACCGGTTGATGAGCGCGTGTCGGCGTTGGTGCCATTTCGCGGATTTGCGGGCCCCAGGGGCGGATCTTTCCGGTATGTGTCGGCCTCCGATCTTTTGTCCAGAACAATTCCGGCCGGCGAATTGAAGGACAAGATCGTGCTGGTCGGGACCACGGCTCCAGGATTGCAGGATTTGCGAGTGACTCCCGTGAGCGAAACCTATCCAGGGGTGGAAGCCCACGCGAACGTGATTTCGGGTTTGCTGGACGGGAAAATTCTGGTCAAACCGGATTATTCGGTCGGTTATGAAGTCGTGATACTTACGTTGGCAGGACTGGCACTGGCTTTTGCCTTGCCGTTGGTGTCTGCGACACGGGCCGTCATCTTGAGTGTGGTTGTTGTCGCGGTGTTGGCGGCACTTAATCTTTGGCTATACCTCGGTTACGGCCTGGTTTTGCCATTGGCCAGCGCGCTGACGATGGCGGCCACGGCATTCGCACTGAATATGAGTTACGGCTATTTTGTGGAGAGTCGTTCCAAGCGCGAATTGGCGCACCTGTTTGGCACTTACGTTCCACCTGAGCTGGTGGATGAAATGGTCAAGGACCCGGACAGCTACAACATGCAAGCCACCAACCGCGAAATGACGGTCATGTTTTGCGATATGCGCGGGTTCACCAAGATGTCGGAGCAGATGGAGCCGATCCAGCTTCAATCGCTTTTGAACAGCGTCTTCAGCCGATTGACCGGGCTGATACGTGCCAATCGGGGCACCATCGACAAATACATGGGGGACTGTGTGATGGCATTTTGGGGCGCACCGGTTGAAACTCCCGAACATGCTCACCTGGCGGTCAAGTCGGCACTCGAAATGGCGAATGCCGTGCGTGGTATCAACGAGGAACACCGGGCCAAGGGAATTCCCGAAATCGGCATCGGAATTGGGCTCAACACAGGTAATATGTGCGTCGGCGATATGGGATCCAACATACGGCGCAGTTATACCGTTATTGGCGACGCGGTGAATCTCGGCTCCCGGCTGGAAGGACTCTCAAAGGTTTACGCTGTCGATATTGTCGTCAGTGAGACGAGCCGCAAAATGGCACCGGAGTTTGGTTGGCAGGAACTCGACCGGGTTCGCGTGAAGGGCAAAGATCAGGCGGTAGCGATATTCTGGCCGGTGGCTCCGGCAAATCGCATGGGGGCTGAAACGGAGGCTGAACTGAGAATCTGGGGCACGTTTCTCAAGGCCTATCGGGCGCAGGATTGGGAACAGTGTGATGTGTTGATGCTCAATTTGATGCGCATGAATGCCAAAAAGTACCTGTACCACCTGTATTCAGATCGTGTAGCCTCGATGCGGCTGCTTCCGTTTGATCTGGAGTGGGACGGCGCGACGAATTTCGAAACGAAGTAGAGGGTCGCCATGAAAGTGCGTGTGTTGGGCTGTTCCGGCGCGATCGCCAAGGACTGCCGAACCACGTCATTCTTGATTGACGGCGATATCCTGATCGATGCTGGCACCGGTGTCGGTGACCTGACGCTGGATGAAATGCGCGGCATCGACCATGTGTTTCTGACCCACTCGCATTTGGACCATGTCGCGGCGCTGCCATTGATGGTTGATGCCGTTGCGGCCAGGCGCCACCAATCGCTGCAGATTCATGCACTTGCCGGTACGATCGCGGCGTTGAAGGCGCATATTTTCAACGACGTGATATGGCCTGATTTCAGCCGTATTCCCACGCCGGATGCACCATTCGTCAGTTTTCACGAAATCCACACTGGTCAGACGTTACAGATCAACCGCAAGCTGCTTGAGGTATTGCCCGCCGTGCATACCGTGCCGGCGGTTGGTTATGCCATCACGGCTGGAAGTGGCTGCTGGGTTTTCTCGGGTGATACGGAGCGCAATCCAGCGTTCTGGAATCGAGTCAACCAGCTTAACGTCGCGATGCTGGTGATTGAAACCGCATTCAGTAACCGCGAGAAGGAACTGGCCAAGATCAGTCTGCATCTTTCGCCGATGGTGCTGGCGGAAGAACTTGACTGCATTGCAAAAGACCAGAACTACCCGATCTACATAACCCATACCAAGCCTGCTGAAACCGATCTGATCATGGCGGAGATTCAAAAATTCGACCAAACGTCGGTGTCCGGGCCGAATGTGACGCACGACATTCGCTGGCTGCGCGCGGGGCAGGAATTCGACTTATGAGCGCGGTCTTGAAGCCCGCCGTGCCAGAGAAATCTTCGGAGCAGGCATTTTTTGAAAGTCAGAAGTTGCCGCCTGACAAACGTGGCATCACGTTCGAGGCGCTTTTCTATAAGCAACTGCACAACGTAACCGCCCGCATCCATGACACCGAGAATCTTGAGCAGATCATGCTTGAGGCAAGCCAGGACATTTGCCGGCTACTCAATGCGGATCGGTTGACCTTATATGCGGTCAACGAAGACCGCACTTCAATCATTTCCAAAGTCAAGACCGGACTCAACAGCAGCCGTGATCTGAAATTGCCGATATCGCCCCAAAGCCTTGCCGGTTATGCGGCGTTCAGCCGCCAACAACTCAATCTGGTGGACGTTTACGACGAAGAAGCCCTAAGGCAGATCCATCCGGCATTGACGTTTCTTAAAGAGGTTGACAAGCGTTCGGGTTACAGAACCCGCCAGATGCTGGTGTCGCCGATTCTCGATGGCGACGTTCTGCACGGCGTGTTGCAGATCATCAACAACAAGAGCGATCAGCCGTTTGGAACGCTGGAAGTGGAAGGTGTCGCGCAGTTGTGCAAGACGCTGGCCACCGCGATTCGTCAGCGCATGCAAAGGGCCAGTGAGGCTTCGCGTCGCAGGGCGAGCAAGTTCGACGGCTTGGTGGCGGACGGCGTCATCAGCCATGCAGAGCTTGAGAAATGCCTGCTGGATGCCCGCACCGACGGCAAGCCGGTTGAACACATCCTGATGGCGAATTTCAAGGTGCGGCCGGCGCAGATTGGTCCTTCCCTGGCGAAGTTCTTTGGTGTTCCATATGAGCCGTTCAATGCCGGCCGAATCCGTTCGGAAATGCTGCATGGCCCGCTGAAGCGCGATTTCATCGAGGAGCAGGGCTGGATCCCGCTGGAAGAATCGCCCGAGGGGCTGGTCATCATGTGTGTCGACCCGGAGGCCGTGCGTGGCGCCCGGGTGGTACCGCAAGTGTTCCCGCGGATCAGCAAGTTTGCCTACCGTGTCACAACCTTGACCGAGTTCCAGGAAACGCTGGGGCAGTTGTTTGGCGCCAGCGCGGAAGGCGGCTCGATCGACCAGTTGCTGGCCGACATGGACGGCGGGCCGATCGACGACGGCAGCAATGATGACTCGCTGGAGTCGGCCGCGGCCGACAACGAACTGGTGAAGTTTGTCAATAAGGTAATCGTCGACGCCTATAACCAGAAGGTGTCCGACATCCATATTGAGCCGATGCCGGGCAAGCTGAAAACCGGCATCCGGTTTCGTATCGACGGTACTTTGATGCCTTATATCGAGGTGCCGGCGCATTTCCGCCAGGCGATGGTTACGCGCTTGAAAATCATGTGTGACCTCGACATTTCGGAGCGTCGCAAGCCGCAGGACGGCAAGATCAAGTTCAAGAAATACGGTCCGCTGGACATCGAACTTCGGGTCGCCACGATTCCATCCACCGGTGGCGTGGAAGACGTGGTGATGCGCATACTCGCCGCCGGTGAGCCGATTCCACTGGACAAGCTTGGCCTGACCCCGCACAACAAAGAGCGCGTCATCCGCACGGTCGAGAAGCCTTATGGCTTGTTTTATGTGTGTGGTCCGACCGGTTCCGGAAAAACCACCACGCTGCACTCGATCCTAAAGCACCTTAACACGCCCGACACCAAAATCTGGACCGCCGAAGACCCGGTCGAAATTACACAAAAAGGGTTGCGTCAGGTCCAGATCAACCGCAAAGCCGGCATTGACTTCGCGCTGATCATGCGCGCCTTCTTGAGGGCCGACCCCGACATAATCATGGTCGGTGAGTCGCGCGACAAGGAAACGGTTGCCATGGGCGTCGAGGCCTCGCTAACCGGCCACCTGGTTTTTTCTACCCTGCACACCAACTCAGCGCCCGAGTCGATCACACGGCTGCTGGACATGGGCATGGACCCGTTCAACTTCGCCGATGCGCTGTTGGGCATTCTGGCGCAGCGCTTGGCCAAAAAATTGTGCGACTGCAAGGAAGCCTATGTGCCGGACGCCGAAGAGCTCAGACTTTTCGCGGCCGAATACGCGGAGGAGTTGCGGCATTCAAAGGCCTGGAAGGTCGACTACGCGGACGAGACCCGCAAGCTGGTTGATAGTTGGACCAAGACCTATGGCCACGACGGGCAGCTCAGGTTTTACCGCCATGTGGGTTGCGACAAGTGCAACAAGACCGGCTACAAAGGCCGCATCGGCCTGCACGAACTGTTGATAGCCGACGACGGCATAAAAAAGCTGATCCAGGAGCGCGCCCGCGTGGCCGAGATTTTTGCGGCTGCGGTGGAAGGGGGCATGCGTACCTTGAAGATGGACGGCATGGAAAAAATCATGATGGGCCTGACAGACATCAAAATGGTCAGGTCGGTCTGCATCAAGTGACACGAATGGGATGACAAAAATGTCGTTCCATCGTCTTCAATAGTCACGCAGTCGCTGTCATGGCGACAAAGCACGCTGATTCCTGGCAAAAACCGCTTGGCACGGAAACTGCGACAAGTCTGGTTCTCGTGTGTTCTTAATTTTCTCAAGGAGTTATAGATGAAGCGTTCTCTGCAAAAGGGTTTTACCCTGATCGAGTTGATGATCGTGGTCGCGATTATTGGTATTTTGGCGGCCGTCGCCTTGCCGGCGTATCAGGATTACACCGCTCGCGCGAAAGTCTCGGAAGCCATCCTGGCGGGCTCCTCATGCCGAACCAGCATTACCGAGACGATTCAGTCTGCGAACTCTGGTGCAGCGATCGCGCTAAATAGTTGGGGTTGTGAGGTCAGTGCTGGCTCGGGGACAAAATTCGTCAACAGGGTTGAAACCACGGCTTCAAATCCAGGCGCAACTGGCGGTGCAACCATTGTTGTCACCACGCAGGGCATCGCTACGGGTGCCAACGGAGAGCTTCGTTTGGCACCGTGCGCAACCTCCGTCAACACCTTTGGCGCTTGCCTACAGCCGGCGTTGGGTACGACGGTGAATTCTTGGGTCTGTGGACCAGGTGCAACTGCTGCAACGGCCATCGCCGCCAAGTTCTTGCCTGGCTCGTGCCGCGCGGTCCAGTAAAGTTGTACTAACCTGAAAAGCGGCTTCGGCCGCTTTTTTTATGCGCATTTCACGCACCTACGCCCTTGGACTGCTGTTTTTCACGCTGGCCTGGCTGGGGTACGACCATTACCGGCCGTGGGTGAATTTTCATTCCGAGCTACTGGCCTTCGTTGGTCTGGTCGGTCTGCTCGCCAGCGTGTTGCTGCATACACGGGGCCGTGTCGTATTGCCGCGGGCCAGTGCCTGGATCGGGTTGGCGATTCTGCTGCCATGGCTTCAGTATGCCGCCGGCATCAGTCTTTTTGCCGGTGACGCGCTGCTGTCGTCGTTGTACCTTTCCGGTCTGCTGGCCGCAGTTTTCGTCGGTTATTTCTTTGGCCAATCCGAGGCTGGCCAGCTTGCGTACGGCTGGACAGGGTTGATGCATGGCCTGTGGATTGCAGCCATGGTTTCGGCCGCGATTGGTTTGGCCCAATGGTTGAACGTGCAAGAGCCGTTGGCCATGTACGTAGTCCAAACCGACCTACGTGATCGCGCCATGGGAAACCTGGGCCAACCGAATCAGTTGGCGACGCTGCTGTTAATGGGCATGGTGGCTTTTTCGTACGTGTTCGAGCGCCGGGTGATCGGGCGATTCGCCTTTTTTCTCGGCATCGGGTTCTTGACCAGTGGGTTGATACTGGCGCAATCACGCGCCGGCATGCTCAGCGTACTCGTCGTTACCGTATTTGCAATCTGGAAAATGCGCGCCGTCAAGTCCCGCCTGTCCGCCACGGCGGTCGCAGCTTGGGCCACTTGTTTCTTGATCGGGACTTTGCTGCTACCTTATCTGAGCGAACTCTTGTTAATGGCGGACATGCGCAGCGTCACCGACACGGCGCCCATCAGCGAGCGCTGGCGCATGTGGCAACAGGTTGCTTACGCCGTGGGTCAGTCGCCTTGGGTGGGTTATGGCTGGAACCAGACACCGACCGCCCATGCGGCTGGCGCGGTGGCCTTTCCGGGGACGTCAACCTATACCAATGCGCACAACTTCGTGTTGGACATGTTGGCGTGGAATGGTCTGCCTTTGGGCCTGTTGCTGACTGGCGCCATCGCCTACTGGTTTGTGACCCGCATTTGGACCAGCCGCCGCCTCGACGCGATTCACGCTTTGGCGTGCCTGCTGCCTCTGGCCGTTCACAGCATGCTGGAGTATCCGTTTGCTTACGCCTACTTCCTGATCGCGGCCGGCTTTATGGCCGGAGTAGTCGAAGCGGCAACATTACGCGCCCGAACAATGCTGCTAAACGCGTCCTGGGTTTGGGTTTTTCTGGCTTTATGGGTGGCGGCCGGCAGTTACCTGACGTACGAATATTTTCTGATCGAAGAAGATTTCCGGACCGTGCGATTTGAGAACCTGCGTATTGGTAAAACGCCCGAGACATACCAAATCCCGCAGGTGTGGATGGCCTCGCATATGGCGGCCATGCTAAAAGCCGCACGACAGGCGGCCGAGCCGGATATGTCGAAGGCCGACCTGGAAAATCTGCGCAAAGTGGCGGCGCGGTTTGCCTACGGCGCGGTAAGTTTTCGTTATGCGCTGGCGCTGGCACTGAATGGCGATCCGGCGGGTGCCAGTCGCCAGCTGGCCATCAGCCGGGGCATGTTTGGCGAGTTTTATTATGCGGCGTGCAAGGACGAGTTACGCAGGCTTGAGCGGGAAAAGTATCCACAGTTGGCAGCAGTCATCACACCTTGATCATGCACACGACTAGACGTTTGCCGGCAGTGGCATCGACGCTGGTTTTCGTGGCCGTCCTGCTTCCCTGGCTTAGCCCACTTACCGCCGGACCCTCGCCGCCGGTGTTGCAAACTCTGCTCTCCTTGACGTGTGTGGCCGTGCTGCTGTTGCTGGCTTGGGTGCGGCCAATTGGCCGGCAGAGGTTGGCCCGCATTTCGGCCGGGGCATGGCTTGGCGCGGCCTTGGCAAGCTGCGTCATCGGTCTGCTGCAGTATTTCGGCGTCAGCGCTTTTCTGACACCGTGGGTCAACGAGACCGCCGCCGGCGAAGCATTTGCCAACCTGCGCCAGCGCAACCAATTCGCGACTTTGACCAATATCGGGCTGGTGGCCTTGTTGTGGTGGGTAATCGATGGCGGGCGGCGATCCGGTTTGCGTGGCGTCGAGGCGTCCAGATTGAACTTGGCCTGGCCTTTGCTGGCCGCAGTTCTGCTGGCGGCTGGTAATGCAGCGTCTTCCTCTCGCACCGGCATGGTTCAGTTGCTGCTGGTGGCTGGCATGTTTCAAGTGTGGGGTAGCCTGCGTCAAGCAGGCGTGTATTGGGTGCTGTTGGTGGCAGGGCTCACCTATGCCCTGGCTGCTTTTGTGTTGCCACGGCTGGCCGGACTCGACCCGTCTGCCAGCGGAATCCTGGCGCGGCTGCAGGACGGTGGCGACGTGTGCGCCAGCCGCTTCACCCTGTGGCACAACGTGCTGTATTTGATTGGCCAAAAACCCTGGCTGGGTTGGGGTTGGGGCGAACTGGACTATGCCCATTTCATGACCCTTTATTCCGGAGCACGGTTTTGCGACATTCTTGACAATGCCCACAATTTGCCACTGCATCTGGCGGTAGAACTGGGTGTTCCGGTGGCGGTGCTTCTCTGTGGCCTGGTTGTGTGGCTGGTCTGGCGCGCCAGACCTTGGCGCGATACCCATCCGGCGCGCCAGATGGTGTGGGCGGTGCTGGCCTTGATCTTGTTGCACAGCATGCTGGAATACCCTCTGTGGTACGGGCCGTTCCAGATCGCCGCCGGCCTGTGTCTATGGTTATTGTGGCCAACACCCTGGACGACCCGGTCGCCGCGGATCGTCGCCGCACTGGCAGCCGTTTTATTGCTGATGGGGGTAGCGTATGCCGCGTGGGACTACCGTCGAGTCAGCCAGATCTACCTGTCACTCGACATGCGCGCGCCAGACTATCGGGACAACACGCTGGAGAAGATCCGCGGATCATGGTTGTTCCGCAACCAGGCCCGGTTCGCCGAGTTGACCACAACCGAATTGAACCCGGCCAATGCCGCGTACGTAAACGCGCTGGCGCGCGAACTACTGCATTTCTCACCCGAAGCCCGGGTGGTTGAGAAATTGATAGAGAGTGCCGTGATGCTCGGCCGTGATGACGAGGCATTGGTCTACCTGGCCCGCTACCGTGCCGCGTTTGCGGTCGAACACGCGCGCTGGGCCAAAGCCAATCACCGGTTGTGACCGGCTTTTCGCTCACGCGGCCAGATAACTGCCCGACTTGCCGCCATGTTTTTGCAGCAGTTTCACATCATTGATGGTCATGCCGCGGTCCACCGCCTTGCACATGTCGTAAATGGTCAGTAGCGCCACCTGTACAGCGGTCAACGCCTCCATCTCTACCCCGGTGGGCCCGACGGTTTCGACGGTTGCGGTGCAGACCATGCCGCCGACCGCGGTTGTGCCGCCAGCCAGGGCTTCAAAATCAATCGCCACCCGGGTCAGCGCCAGCGGGTGGCACAGGGGAATCAGCTCACTGGTTTTCTTGGCGGCTTGGATGCCAGCGATGCGCGCAACTCCCAGCACGTCGCCCTTTTTTGCCGTACCGGCCTGGATGATCGCGAGGGTCGCCGGCAACATGTCGATGCGCCCGCCCGCAATCGCGATGCGGTGTGTACTGGGCTTGGCCGCCACATCCACCATGTGGGCTTGGCCGTGCGCGTCAAAATGGGTCAGGGAATTCATACGAAAGCGACTTGGCCAAGCCGGCCAGGCGCTTGAAAATCGGGTGGCGGAATCAATCTGAAACCTGCAGTTACGAAACATTCATTCATATCTTGCATCATACGAGCATGCTTCAATCGATCCAGGCGATCGCCGGCCAAGCGTTTTGGGGCGTCCGCCTGAAGGCCAGCGGCATCCATCTGGTTCTGAGTCTGGCCGTTGCAGCGCTGGCGGCGGGGTTGGTGTTCGGCTTGTGGTACCCCTATCCCTATCGCGAAATATCGGGTGGACGGGAACTGTTCATGCTGCTAGTAACGGTCGATGTCGTGATCGGGCCGCTGATTACATTGGTCGTATTCAACCGCGGCAAACCATGGCGGATGTTGCGGCGTGATTTGATGGTGGTGGCGGCAATTCAATTGGCCGCATTGGGATATGGCCTGTGGACCGTTTTTGTCGCTCGCCCGGTGCATCTGGTGTTCGAGTACAGCCGCTTCAGCGTGGTTCACGCGATCGACGTACCGCGTGAATTGCTGAACAAGGCACCGGCTAACGTGACGGCAATGCCGTTGTGGGGGCCCACGTTATTGTCTTTGCGGCCGTTCAAGGACAGTGGTGAGCAGATGGAAGCTACCCTGTCGGCCTTGAATGGTTTGTCGCTTTCCGCACGGCCCGACTTGTGGCAATCGTATGCTGCCGCAAGCGCGGAGGTGTTAA
>JANNGR010000564.1:0-1882 GCA_031403955.1 Betaproteobacteria bacterium | reverse complement strand
ATCCATGAAACGTGTGCTGTTGCTGCTTCCCACCACCGGCTACCGCAACAACGACTTTGTCGTCGCGGCGGGAAAGCTGGATGTCGAGATCGTGGCTGCGGCCAACTACTGCCATCGGCTGGCGCCGTCCTGGGGCCTGTCTCCCATCATGGCGCTGCATTTCGACCAGCCGGAGCAGGCGGCGGATAACGTCATGCGGGAGATCGCCGGCCGCCTGGATGCCGTGCTGGCGGTGGACGATTCGGGCGTCGAACTTGCAGCATTGCTGTCGGAACGGTTGGGCCTGCCGGACAACCCGTCCCGCGCGGTGCGCCGGGTGCGCGACAAGCTGACGTTCCGTCGGCTGCTCCAGGAGCAGGATTTCCTGTGTCCCGAATTCCGTCACCTGCCGACCGGCGCAGACCCGCGCGATCTGCTTCCCGACTTGAAGTTTCCGGTGGTGGTGAAGGCCCGACGTTTGTCGGCCAGCCGCGGCGTTATCCGTGCCGATGATTGCGGACAGTTGCTGCGCAGCGTCGAGCGGGTGCGGGCGATCCAGTCCCGCGCCGACCGCGCAGCCCAGCAGCTGGGCCTGATCATTGAGGACTTCATTCCGGGACCGGAGTACGCGCTGGAAGGCATGCTGGAAGGCGGCGAGCTCACCACCCTCGCGCTGTTCGACAAGCCTGATCCACTGGACGGGCCGTACTTCGAAGAGACCCTCTACATCACGCCGTCCCGGCTGCCGGATGCGCTGCAGCAAAACATCCATCACGTGGTAGCTCGCGCCTGCCAAGCCGCCGGGCTCACGGCTGGGCCGGTGCACGCCGAAATGCGGGTCAATGCGCGCGGCATTTGGCTGCTGGAGATCGCGCCCCGCTCCATCGGCGGCTTGTGCGGACGCGTGCTCACCCATTCGCTGGGCATGAGCCTAGAAGAGCTGATCTTGCGCGCGTTGGTGGGCCAACCGGTGGCAGAACCGCGCGCACTTTCAGGCGCGGCCAGCGCGGCGGGAGTCATGATGATCCCGATTCCACGGCGCGGGATTTACCGCGGTGTCGAAGGCCTGGCTGAGGCGCAGTCGGTGCCCGGTATCAGCGCGGTAACCATGACCGCCGAGCCCGGCCAGATCGTCGCGCCGCCACCCGCCGGCGCCAGCTACCTGGGCTTTATCTACGCCCGGGCCTCAACCCCGGCGGATGCCGAAGATGCGCTGCGCATCGCCCATCACCGTTTGCGCTTCGACATCCGCCCCGAATATTCGGCGATGGAAGCGAGCGCCACCGATAACCCATGAAACTGAAGCCGCGCGAGCTCGAAAGAATCGCCGACCGGACGCTGGAACATTACAACCAGCGCGCCGAGGATTTCTGGCAAGGCACGCGCGATCACGACGTCAGCCAGAACATCCTGGCGCTGTTGGAATCCATCGAGGGCGAAGCGCCGTGGCATCGGCGGTGCGCGCATGCAGGTACGCTATCAAGAGGTTGGCGGTCAAGCAGGTAATTCTGCTATCGGCCATTGTCCTTGCCTTCGAGCAAACAGGCAATTCTCGTTATCGGATCGGCCTGATATTGGACCCTGACACGTCGGCGGCTGGAGTCAGCGCATTCGATTGCGGCAACGTACAACGCAGCCACCCAAATGTCTCCTTCGGGTCGATTTTTTTGTCAAACCCCGCCACCGAATGACTGCTGTTGCAATGCCGACTGCTGTGGGAATCATTCGAGGGGATCCCGTTCAGCGACCACTTTGGCTTGCCTGGCGCAGACCGCGAACGACCGGCCCTGACGTGCGTCACTGTCTGGATTGGATCCAGAACAAAAGACCGAAGTACAACCTGAGGAACTGCCTGCCCGTAACCTGTCGTCGGAATTGCAAACTTCAAAAGCCTTGTACGTCG
>JANNGR010000563.1:0-5955 GCA_031403955.1 Betaproteobacteria bacterium | reverse complement strand
TTGAGTTTCAACAATTTCAGGGACTAGGAAGCCGGTCATGCGTGTTCTGGCGTCAGTTGTGGTTGCGCTGCTGGCGCTTACCGCGCCAGGCACACCAGGCCCGGCACAGGCGCAATCGGTCACCTTGTCCGGCATGCTGGGTAACAAGGCCTTGTTGGTGGTCGACGGCACCCAACCCAGGGTGCTGGCCCCCGGCGAGTCGCATCGCGGCGTCAAGTTGGTCTCTATCCAGGGCGATAACGCGGTGCTTGAGTTTGCCGGCCAGCGGCGCACCATGCGTGTGGGCGAAGCTCCGGTCAGCGTCGGGACGCCGCTTGGGCCGGGTACTGGCGCAAGGATTGTGTTGTCCGCAAGCTCGGGCGGGCATTTCGTGACCCAGGGTCATATCAATTCGCGGCCGGTCCAGTTCCTGGTTGATACCGGGGCGAGCACTGTCGGCATTGGGGTATCGGACGCGGAACGTATCGGACTCGATTACAAACAAGGGCAGGCAGTACAGGTGGGTACTGCCAATGGCATGGCGCGGGGCTGGAAAATTCAACTTTCGTCGGTCCGGTTGAACGATGTCGAAGTACGTGAAATCGACGCGGTCGTGGTACCGTCCGCGATGCCTTACATCCTGCTGGGAAACAGTTACCTGGCCCGTTTTCAGATGACCCGAACCAACGAACAGATGGTGCTTGAAAAGCGTTTCTGAAGTGAACGTCCAGAACGAAAGTGAATATGAGGACTTGCTGAGCCTGTGGTCCGACCTTGAGGCCGGTCTAGGCATGATCCTTGGCAGCCCGGACAGCATTCAGGAATTCGAGCAGCGGGTCTGGCAATACGACCGCTGGATGCAGAACCTGCTGCAACGGGATACCGATGTCGGCCTGTACCTGCTGTTCCAGCTCGCTACCAACTCACCGGTTGGATACAGCGCGTCACACGCCTTGGTGTGTGCGGTCCTGTGCCATTTGATCGCGGTCGAAATCGGTCTGGCGCAAAAGGAACGCGACAGTCTGGTTCACGCGGCGCTGACCATGAACATCGCCATGACCGCATTGCAGGACCAACTGGCGGACCAACTCGACAAACCGACTCAGACCGAACAGGATGCCATTCGAGCCCACCCGGTCAAAGGCGGCATGGTGTTGGCCAACATCGGGGTAACGGATGCCCTCTGGCTCGACGTGGTTACCAGCCACCACGACGAAAACACCGGCCCGGATGAATTGCGCCCGGTGAGCGACGCCGTGCGGCTGGCCCGCATCGTACGGGTAGTGGATCGTTACGCTGCCATGATCAGTCCACGCAAGTCGCGCGCCGGACGCAGCGCAACCGATTCGGTGCAGTCCATCATCGACGACTCGGGCGACCCATCGGACGAAGTAGGGCAGGCCCTGGTACGCACCGTCGGACTGTGTCCGCCCGGCACCTATGTACGCCTTGACAATGGCGAAATCGCCGTGGTCATGCGCCGCAGCAGCAAGCCCAACCACCCGCATGTAGCTATTGTGCTGAGCGAAACCGGGCAGTTGGCCGGGCAGCCACGCCTGCACCGGACCGCCCAGGGAAAACCGCAGATACATGCGTCGCTTTCAGCGTCCGCGGTGCGGGTGCAACTCAACCACCACCTGATTCTTCAACTCGGCGCCTACGCGGCGCAACGACCCTGATAACGCGGCTAATACGCGCCGTTGTCAGCGCTTCTTCGAGCCCAGTTTGGACTCGGTGCCTTTGACCAGGCGGCTGATGTTCTGCGCGTGGCGCCAGACCAGCAGCAGCGCCATCACGGCAACCGCCAGCAGAATGCTTTTTTCAAGGTACCAGGCCACGCCGTCGCCAAATATGTAATACACCGGCGCGAAGACAGCGGTCACCAGCGAGGCGAGCGACGAATAACGGAAAAAATACGCCACGATCAGCCAGCTTGCCGCGCTGGCCAAACCCAGAATCCAGTCGATGCCGAGCAACACCCCGATGGCGGTTGCCACGCCCTTGCCGCCCTGGAAACGGAAAAATACCGGGAACAAATGCCCGGCGAACGCGGCCAGACCAACCATCGCCTGCGTGCCATCCGCCAGTCCGTAGCGCTGACCGTACCACTTGACGAGCATCACCGGCAACCAGCCCTTCGCGCCGTCAAGTAGCAGCGTTACCACCGCCGCCGTCTTGTTTCCCGAGCGCAGCACATTGGTTGCGCCGGGGTTCTTGCTGCCATAGGAGCGTGGGTCGTGCAGCCCCATCAAGCGGCTCACTATCACCGCAAACGAAAGTGAGCCGAGCAGATAGGCCGCCATGGCCGCCAGCAGCGGGAAAATGTCTTTGAATGGCTCCATCAGGTTGCGCGGCGCGGTTGCCGTGTTACTGACTCAGCGTATCCATGTGCAGAACCGCGCGTCGCATCTGAACTTCATCGGATTCTCACAGGGCGACGATGGGCGTTGAGACGCCGCTGCATAGGGGTGATCGAATTTGGACATAGCCATCGGAGTATTGTCATCTTCCCGGATCGCCACCGCAACCGTACGATACCTAATCGATTGAATGCCTCGACGAATCACAGCCGGGCGAACCATAAGGAGATACGCAAGTGGGTGAATCTATATTGAGTACGCGGGTACTGATAGTGGGCGCTGGGCCAGTCGGCCTGGCACTGGCGATTGAACTCGGGCACCGGTCGATTCCGTGTCTGCTGATAGAACGTAATGACCGCGTCGGCTACGCACCACGCGCCAAGACGACCAATGTGCGCACGCGCGAGCACTTCCGGCGCTGGGGCATCGCGGACAAACTTCGCGCCGCTTCCACCTGGGGCTGGACTACCCGTCGAATGTGGTGTTCTGCACCCGGCTCTCGGGCCCTGAGTTGACCCGTTTCGAAAATGCCTTCTATTGCGCGCCTGGCCGTAACCCGCTGTATTCGGAACATTCGCAGTGGGTTCCGCAGTACACCGTCAAAGAGGTGATGCGCGCGCATGCGCAGTCGCTGCCGGGCGTCGAGCTGCGCTTCAACCGCGAGCTGGAATCGTTTGCACCCTCGGCGTCGTGCTCGGTTATCGCTACGACGATTCGCCGGTGGTGGTTCCGGATGACAGCCACGCACCCGGCCGTGACTTCTTCAACTATGTTCCGACATCGCGCCCGCGTGCCCTTGCCCCCGACGCTGGGATGCACGATGGCGGCTCACTGTTCGACCATTCCGGCGCCGGGTTCACGTTGCTGGCGGGCAAGGACGCACCATCGGCGGCTTTGGACCAGGCGCGCATCCAGGCACGCAGCGCCGGAGTGCCGCTCAAGGTCTTGCAACCGCACGAAGCGGGCATAGCGGAGTTGTACCCGACCCGCTTCACCCTAATCCGGCCCGACCAGCACGTCGATTGGCAGGGTAACGCCTGGCCGCACGCATCGGTGGAATTGTTCGAGCAAGTCGCTGGCCTTGCAGTTCATTTATCCCTGTTGAAGCGCGGCGGGCCTGCACCACAGCAGTTGGGACGTGGACAGTATCGATGAGGTTGGTGCCGGCGCGGAACGAATGCGCGACGCCGGCTGGGGCAAGGGCTGGGGCGTGGGCCGCCATGTTGTGCTGTGCTCCAACTACTTCAACTATGTGCAGAACCCCTGGGGCAGCCTTTGCGAGTACTCCTGCGACATTGACTTCGTACCGGCCGATCTTGACTGGCTGGCCGACGATCACCCACCGGCCGATTCACTGTATGTGTGGGGGCCGCCGGTAACCGAAGACTTCATAACCAACTACGAACATAGCGCCTCCTGAACTTACCGACATCCCTACACGAAAGACTGACACCATGAGACTGATTGCATTCAAGAACGATGCAGGCAAGCCGGCATGACATCAAGGAAAAGCTCGCCACTTTCGGCTTCTTGCCCAGTCCCGGCCCGGTGCAGCAGGTCGTCGATCGGATGCATGGTGACCGCGCGCGTTATGCCGAGGTGCTCAAGCGGGTGCCGGTGTCGATCGACTGACACGGTCTCGGTTGAATTACTTCAATCGCAGCGAAAACGATGGTGCATGGTCTAAACTTAGCGCATCTGGCTTAGACCCAAGCTTCGCGCTGACTTGTGCCGGATCCGGCGCAGAGGCATCAGGCCACGGCACGCAGCCTGGCGCCGGCAAGCTCGGGCTGCAGCAGCAGCCGGTCGGCGCCGCAGTAGCAGAGAAAATGCCGGTTGGTGGCGCGGCCAATGGCACACAGGCCCAGGCGCTGCGCTACCCCATGGCCCATTTGCGTGATGCCGCTGCGCGAGACGATGATCGGTACACCCATTTGCGCGGACTTGATCACCATTTCACTGGTCAAACGTCCGGTGGTGTAGAACACCTTGTCAGCGCCCGACATCAATTCCGGGTTCTGCATCCACATCCAGCCCGCGATGGTATCGATCGCGTTGTGGCGTCCAACATCCTCGACCAGGATCAATAATTCTTCACCGCGAAACAGCGCGCAGGCATGTACCGACCCGGCCGCCTTGTAGGTACTGTCGGCCAAGCGGATGGTATTGACGATGCCGTAAAGCTGTTGCTGGCTCAGGTTGGCCTGCGGCAAAATAACGCTGTCAATATCGCCCATCAAGTCACCAAATACGCTGCCCTGGCCGCAACCCGTGGTGACGACGCGCTTGGACGTCTTGGCCTCGATGTCGCTGATGCCGTGGCGCGTCCTGACGGCAGCAGCGCCGACGGCCCAATCCACCGTGATGGATTCAATGTCGTACACCGACTTGACCAGCCGTTGGTTGCGCAGGTAGCCGAGCACCAGCAATTCCGGGCGCGCACCCAGCGTCATCAACGTGACCAACTCGCGTTTGTCGACATACACCGTGAGCGCGCGTTCGGCCGGAATAGCAACCGTGGTCCTCAAGCCGTATTCATTGACGGCGTCGATCTCGCAGGTCAAATGCGCCTGAGCTAGCGTCAGGGTGGGTAGGGAGAAACCCGGCATGCTTGAAGACTACATCAAAAACGGCAAGCACCCGCCTGGCCGGTCTTGTGCAGGCAATGGCGTCGCAGAGGTTGCGAAGATTTCGTCAGACCCACGGCCTCAGGGTTTCTTTGCCGGGTTGACTACGGCATCGGGTTGCTTGCCGCCGGGTGGGCTGGTAGCGGTGGCCGCTGGCGAATGCGCGCCGGATGACTCAAGGGACTTGGGCGCTTCGATCGGCGTGTAGGAAAAAGCGCCCGGCTCAACGCAGGTAGGCGTGGCAACGGCGGGCTTGGTTGGCTTGCCTGCCGCAACAGCTACCTTGTAGTAGCTGGCAGCTACCTTGTCCTGCCACTTGCACAACTGGTAGCCATCGACCGTGCCGCTCCATGCCGCTTTGGCAACCGCTTCAGCCGCTTTAGCCTTGGCCTCATCCCCCAAAGCGGGAAGCTTGGCCGACGCGACCCCAGAGGCCAGCATCAACACAAACGGAATAAAAATTCGCTTCATGCCTGCGTCCTTTGCTAAACCCGCACCGTCTGCACCTGCGGCGCCGGCCCACTGCGTTGGGCCGCGATCTTGCCAGCTTTGATGTCGTCATACCAGTACTGGTGGTGTTCCCTGGCCCACGTTTCGTCCACGCTGCCGGTCTTCATGGCTCTGTACGCACCATGCATGCCGATGGTACCGATGTAGATGTGGCCCAGGAACATGCCCATCATCAAGACGGCAGCCACCGCATGCACCATGTGTGCCACCTGCATCGTGCCACGCTCATAAATAAGACCGGGAACCAGCTTGTCCAGCACCAGGCCCGAGCCCACCACAATCAGGCCCAGAAAGAACACGCCCCCCCAAAAAATCAGCTTCTCACCCGCATTGAAGCGGTGCGAAGGGGGCTCGTCTCCAGAAATCATGCCACCGCCCTTGCGCAACCAGTTCAGGTCGCCTTTCTGTGGCCAGTTGTCGCGCAGAAATGTAAAAAACACGATCACCAGCGACACGGCAAAAACCGGCCCGGCAAAGTT
>JANNGR010000562.1:0-18119 GCA_031403955.1 Betaproteobacteria bacterium | reverse complement strand
TGATGGCTCTCTTTGCGAACCAACCCTGGTTCATTTCCAAAACGAAGCGCACCGGCCTGGCTGAGCAGTGTGACTCAATCGATTGCGGTTTCATATCAGCCAGATTGACAATCGTGCCGTCGTCGGCAACGAATGCGGCAGTCAGTGGCAACAAGGTGTTTTTCATCCAGAAACACTGCTGTGAAGCCTGTTCAAAGACGAACAGCATTCCCTCGTGCTGAGGCATTTCCGCCCGGTACATCAGCCCGGCCTGGCGTTGATCAGGCGTGAGCGCCAATTGTGCGTCGATTTGATGCATACCCGCCTGGAGCTTGATGCGCGGCAAATTCAACTGGGGTTGCTCCTGGGCACGCGCCGGGCTGGCGACAAGCCAAATCAACCAGAGCAAACCGAGCGCTTTTCGTTTCATTGCGCAATTGTGAAGCAGAAACAAAAATGCCCGACAGGCGGGCATTTTTGGCGACCGACGGAAGGATTACTTCTTGGCTTCTTCCTTTTTTGCCGCGACTGGCTTGGCGTCCATCTTGGCCTTTTTGGCAGCCATCTTTTCTTCCTTAGCTTTTGTCGCCGCGGCTTTTTTCTCAGCTGCTTTGGCTTTCTTTGCCGCTAGCTTCTCTTCCTTGATTTTGGCCGCTTCGGCTTTGGCGTCAGGCTTGGCTTCCATTTTGGCGGGAGCTGCGGCAGTTGCGGCAGCGGGAGCGGCTGCAACAGCGGGAGCGGCTGCCTTGGCGGGAGCAGCGGTTTGCGCAAATGCACCGACGGCAAACAGACCAGCGATCAGGGCGGCGAGAACTTTGTTCATGTTGAACTTCCTTGAGAAAACGATTGGGTGGATAGGTTTCTTCCCTGGTTGGGAAGCCATACCGTAACGGCGCCCGTACAGCAACGGTTGACAGTTTCGCGCAATTTTTTGAAGCTAGAATTCCCAATACTTCCCGCCCAAAATGCCAGCGCGCCTTTCAGGTGTATCAGTATCCGGCCCCAGACGCCGCGTTTAGTGAGACGACCATCCATGTACCAGCACATCAAGGTGCCTGCAGCAGGCCAGAAAATTACTGTTAATGCGGACATGTCGCTGAACGTGCCAGACCATCCGATCATTCCATTCATAGAGGGTGACGGGACGGGCCTTGACATTACACCGGTGATGCTCAAGGTGGTAGATGCGGCCGTCGCAAAGGCCTACCGAGGAAGCAAGAAGATTCACTGGATGGAGGTCTATGCGGGCGAGAAATCGACACACGTATATGGCCCGGACGTGTGGCTTCCTGAGGAAACACTGCATGCGGTGCGCGACTACGTGGTTTCGATCAAGGGCCCCCTTACAACGCCGGTTGGAGGTGGCATTCGTTCGTTGAATGTCGCGCTGCGCCAGGAACTGGACCTTTATGTTTGTTTGCGCCCGATTCAATATTTCAAGGGCGTGCCGTCTCCGGTGAAGGAGCCGCACAAGACAAACATGGTCATCTTCCGCGAGAACTCGGAAGACATTTATGCCGGAATCGAGTTCGAAGCCGAATCCGACAAGGCAAAAAAGATCATCAAGTTCCTTCAGGAGGAAATGGGCGTCACGAAAATCCGGTTTCCCAATACTTCCGGCATTGGCATCAAGCCAGTGTCACGAGAAGGCACTGAACGTCTTGTGCGCAAGGCGATTCAATACACGATTGACAACGACAAACCAAGTCTGACCATTGTGCACAAGGGCAACATCATGAAGTACACCGAGGGTGGGTTTCGTGATTGGGCCTATGGACTGGCGCGGAAAGAGTTTGGTGCCGAATTGATTGACGGCGGTCCCTGGTGCAAATTCAAAAATCCGAAAACGGGCAAGGAGATCATCGTCAAGGACAGCATTGCCGACGCCTTTCTGCAGCAAATCCTTTTGCGTCCCGCCGAGTACAGCGTGATAGCGACGCTGAATCTGAATGGCGACTATGTTTCAGACGCCTTGGCCGCTCAGGTGGGTGGCATTGGTATCGCTCCGGGTGCCAACCTGAGCGACACGATTGCGATGTTTGAGGCCACACACGGAACAGCGCCCAAGTACGCCGGCAAGGACTATGTGAATCCAGGTTCCGAAATCCTGTCGGCCGAGATGATGCTGCGCCACATGGGTTGGATTGAAGCGGCCGACCTGATCATCAGCTCGATGGAAAAGTCCATCGCCAGCAAGAAGGTGACATATGACTTTGCGCGTTTGATGGATGGCGCGACGCAGGTTAGCTGCTCCGGTTTTGGCCAGGTGATGATCGACCACATGTAGCCGACGCGCAATGCGCCGCGGACCGTGGCCGCATTGGTTGCCGGCATGCCGCCGCCCCAACCGAAAGGTCGAGGGCTGCTATTTCTGTATTTCGCTTGAATGTGGAGAAGTTGACACCAATTCATTGGGGTCCAGCAATGCATTGAGGTCGTCGATAGAATCAATTCATGGCAACCAAGTCCCCAGCAACCCCTACGCCAGTGCCGGTACGGCTTCCTGAAGCCGATGATGGGAACGCCGTAGTACTCGAACGCCGGACCCAAAAAGTCAAACCACCACAGATGTACCAGGTCGTAATGTTGAACGACGACTACACGCCGATGGAGTTCGTCGTCGTCGTGATTCAGGAGTTCTTCAGTAAGGACTTGGAGTCGGCGACCCAGATCATGCTCAAGATCCACCTGGAAGGCAGGGGAGTCTGCGGTGTCTATTCCAAGGACGTTGCTGCCACGAAGGTGGATCAGGTGCTAGATGCGGCGCACAAGGCCGGACATCCTTTGCAGTGCGTCAGTGAGCCAGTGGATTTGTAAGCAAGCGACGATGCCGCCGACCATGGATTGAAATCGGATTACAGTTAAACATCGGATCAGAGTCAAGACCTAAAGCAAGGCAAAAGGAAATCACATGATTGCCCAGGAACTGGAAGTTAGCCTGCATATGGCGTTCGTAGAGGCGCGCCAACAGCGCCACGAGTTCATTACCGTGGAGCATTTGCTCCTGGCGTTGCTAGATAATCCGAGCGCCGCGGAGGTTCTGCGGGCCTGTTCGGCAAATGTTGATGACCTTCGCAAATCCTTGTCGACATTCATCAAGGACAACACTCCGCAGGTGGCGGGCGCTGATGATGTTGATACGCAGCCAACACTGGGCTTTCAACGTGTTATCCAGCGCGCCATCATGCATGTTCAGTCGACTGGCAGTGGCAAGAAGGAAGTAACTGGCGCCAATGTCCTGGTTGCGATTTTTGGCGAAAAGGATTCCCACGCGGTGTATTACCTGCATCAACAAGGGGTAACACGCCTTGATGTGGTGAACTTCATTGCGCACGGTATCAAGAAAAGCGATCCACCGGAGCCAAACAAGCCCGGGGAAAGCCAGGCAGAGGCGGAGGAAGGTGGTGAGAAAAACGAGAAGCAGTCCCCGCTTGAGCAATACACCCAGAACTTGAACCAGTTGGCTAAAGACGGCAAGATCGACCCGTTGATCGGGCGCGAGTACGAGGTTGAGCGCGTCATTCAGATTCTTTGTCGCCGCCGCAAGAACAATCCATTGCTGGTCGGAGAGGCTGGCGTGGGAAAGACGGCGATCGCGGAGGGTTTGGCCTGGCGCATTACCCAGAAAGAAGTGCCGGAAATCCTGGCGGAATCCGTCGTTTACTCGCTGGACATGGGCGCGCTGTTGGCAGGAACCAAGTACCGCGGCGATTTCGAACAGCGGCTGAAGGGTGTCCTGAAGTCGCTGAAGGACAAGCCCAACGGTATCTTGTTCATTGATGAGATTCACACATTGATCGGTGCTGGCGCTGCATCCGGTGGCACATTAGACGCATCGAATCTGCTCAAACCCGGGTTGAGTTCTGGTGCGCTGAAGTGTATAGGGGCGACTACTTTCACCGAGTACCGCGGCATCTTCGAGAAAGACGCAGCATTGTCGCGTCGCTTCCAGAAGATTGATGTTGTCGAGCCGACAATTGAACAGACGGTGGAGATACTCAAGGGTCTGAAGTCGCGCTTTGAGGAGCATCACAACGTGAAGTATGCGGTTGCGGCCCTACAGGCCGCGGCGGAATTGAGCGCCAAGTACATCAACGACCGGCACTTGCCCGACAAGGCGATCGACGTGATTGACGAAGCGGGCGCTGCGCAACGCATCTTGCCAGTTTCGAAGCGCAAGAAAACCATCACCAAGTCCGAAGTTGAGGAGATCGTGGCAAAGATTGCGCGTATTCCGCCAGCCAACGTCTCCAACGACGATCGCGGCAAGCTCAAGACGCTGGAGCGGGACCTCAAGAACGTGGTGTTCGGTCAAGACAAGGCGCTTGATGTGCTGGCCTCTGCCGTGAAGATGGCGCGCTCTGGGTTGGGCAAGGGCGACCGGCCGATTGGCGCGTTTCTTTTCAGCGGCCCGACTGGCGTCGGCAAGACCGAAGCCGCGAAGCAACTTGCCTACATCATGGGCATTGAGTTGATTCGGTTTGATATGAGCGAGTACATGGAGCGGCATGCCGTTAGCCGCTTGATTGGTGCTCCCCCCGGTTATGTTGGCTTCGATCAGGGTGGCCTGTTAACCGAGGCGGTGACAAAAAAACCGCATTCTGTGCTCTTGCTAGATGAAATCGAGAAGGCGCATCCAGACATCTTCAACGTGCTGTTGCAAGTGATGGATCACGGCACTTTGACTGACAACAACGGGCGAAAGGCCGATTTCCGCAACGTCATCATTATCATGACGACAAATGCCGGAGCTGAAGCGATGAACAAAGCGGTGATTGGGTTTACCACCAAGCATGAGGTGGGCGATGAGATGGCGGACATCAAACGATTGTTCACACCGGAGTTTCGCAATCGGCTCGACGCGACGGTGAGCTTCAAGGCACTGGACGAAAACGTGATTCTTCGCGTGGTTGACAAGTTCCTGCTTCAGCTAGAGACACAACTGGCCGATAAGAAAGTCGATGTTACGTTTACCGACAAGCTGCGCAAGCATCTTGGCAAGAAGGGATTCGACCCGTTAATGGGCGCACGCCCAATGCAACGGTTGATTCAGGACACTGTACGGCGGGCGCTCGCGGACGAATTGCTGTTTGGTCGGTTGACCGATGGTGGCCGCCTCACGGTTGACATCGACGACGCTGATCCCGACAAAACGGAGGTGTTGCTCGAGATTTGGCCGCTGCCAAAAAAGGAGGGCAAGGCGAAGCCGGAAGAGGCGGCAGTCGGTTAGGTCGCGAACCTTGCCCGGATGGCCTCCATCCGAGCTCGGTTTGTGCCGAAGTCCTTGCGACCGAGGCGGCTCGCGGACCGAAACTCGATGACTCCGCTAGATTCATCCAACCAGAATTCGACGTCGTCGGTAAATTTCAATAGCGCAGTGCTGCATTGAGCGTAGATGTAGTCAGGCCGTCGCGTCACGATTTCGGTGCGCCCCGAATCCTGCAGCAAACTGGCGAGTCGCGCCATTGCCACAGCACCGCCTCCTTTGAACTTCAGCGGTGCGATCGCCGCGTAGCTTAGCTGCGGGTGCTCCGGATACAGGGAAGCCTGACTCGAAACACTGTTCGGGTTGATGGATGGTGGTTTCAATCGGCCGTTGACCACGCCCAACTGTCCTGGTGCGGGGCCCGACAAAAGTCCGAGCTGACCAACTCCTATCACAACGGCCACAATCCCTACTGCCGCGGCGGCAGTCATGATGAGGATTTTCATGTCGCTAGACCCCCGGACAGGACATTTCCCGACTCGCTTCTAACGCTCGCGTAGGACTATTTAAACCCGACCCGGTCCAACATCTGCTGCACTTTGACCTGATTCATTCCGACGAGACTGATAGCCAGGGCGTCACTCCTGAACGATCCACTGGTCATCGCCTCAAGAGCGGAGTTGTTGATCTTCACGCCCTTGGCAACCGGCCATTCGTTGTTTCCATTGGCAAAATGGTCCTGTGCCTGCGGGCTGGCAAGGTACTCCAAGAACTTCACCGCATTGGTCAGGTGCTTTGCATTTTTCGCGACTGCACCGCCCGCGATGTTCACATGTGTTCCCCAAGATGACTGATTGGGGAATACCACGCCCACGCGTTCCATGGTGGCCTTGTCTTCCGGCGTCTCGGACCGCATGATGCGTGCCAGGTAATAGGTGTTTGTCACCGCAATTGCGCACTCGCCCGAAGCCACGCCTTTGATCTGGTCAGTGTCGCCGCCTTTTGGTGAACGCGCCAAGTTGGCCACCATACCGCGAAGCCACGTCTCGGCCTTTTGTTCTCCCAGGTGCTCAGTGACTGCCCCAAAGAGGGAGAGGTTGTAGGGATGTGAACCCGAACGTATGCACAGTTTTCCCTTGTTTTTGGCGTCTCCAAGCTCTTCGTAAGTATCAACGTCTTGCTTGTTGATCTTGATCTTGTCGTACACAATGACACGGGCGCGAGTCGAAAACCCGAACCAGGATGACCTTCCGTCTGCGTCTGGCTTACTGCGGAATTGAGGTGGGATGGCCTGGTCCAGCGGCGCTGATTTGACACCTTGAAACAGCCCGTCAATTTCACCACGCCAAAGGCGCGCGGCGTCTACCAGCAAGATGACATCTGCCGGCGAAGCCGCCCCTTCGGCTTTCAAGCGAGCGAGAATGCCAGAGTCGTCGGAGTCCACGCGGTTGATCTTGATTCCCGTATTTTTGGTGAAGTTGGTGTACAGCGATTCGTCGGTTGGATAGTGCCGGGCCGAGTAGATATTGAGTAGCGCCTCCTGGGCGAAGGTTTGGGCGCCCCCAAGGATCAGGCTGCCAGCGATTGCGAACTGTTTGATTTGCATGTTTTTTGGGTTTCAGTTGGATAAGACATTCGGATGAATCATAAAGCAAACGCGAATCATTCGCAATTACTGCTCCCAAATGGTTTGGAGATGCCCCATCGTGCTGCGCTTGTCATCCGGCTGTTATTGGTCACCTGGCTGTCTGGCCTGTTGCTGGCCGGATGCGCGTCTGGTCCGAGTTCCGCGCCACCGGTCAAAACAACCGTTGAGCCAATAGCGGCTCCAACCCGGCCGCCCAGAGTCGGGTTGGCCTTGGGTGGGGGTGCAGCGCGTGGATTTGCACACGTGGGGGTGATTCAGGTACTCGAGGAAGCGGGAATCAGGCCCGACCTGGTCGTCGGAACGTCGGCCGGTAGCTTGGTTGCCGCAATCTACGCAAGCGGCAAAAGCGGCGCTCAGTTGCAGCAGGTTGCCGAAGGCATGGAGGAGGCAATGTTGACCGACTGGAGATTGCCGATATTTAGTCGTGGGCTGTTGCGGGGAGAGGCGCTGGCGCGTTATGTCAACACCCAAGTGGCCGGCAAACTGATCGAGGCCATGGAGATGCCGCTAGGCATAGTAGCGACGGACCTTAACAGCGGTGAGGGTATCTTGTTTCGGCGCGGCGACACTGGGTCTGCGGTACGGGCTTCGAGCGCGGTACCGTCCGTGTTTCAGCCAGTTAAGATTGGAGCACGCGAGTATGTTGACGGCGGACTCGTCGCGCCAGTACCGGTTCGGTACGCGCGCCAGATGGGGGCGGAACTGGTAATCGCAGTGGACATTTCCAATGGGCCGGAAGGGAACGCCGCCGACGGCGCCCTGCAGGTCTTGTTGCAGACCTTCGCCATCATGAGCAAGAGCATTAGTTCGTTCGAGCTGCGCGACGCCGACGTAGTTGTACGTCCGGCGCTGGTAGGTGTGCGCAGCGCGGATTTTGCGGCACGGCGGCATTCCATCGATGCCGGCCGCGCGGCCATGCTTTCGGCGCTGCCCCTATACCGTGCCAAACACGCGGGCATGATGCGCTGACCGATCGCGGACTGGAGCCAAAGTAGGAGCTCGGGAAGGTACGCAGGCACGGTTCTCTTTGGCGACGGGTTCTGCTTGGGCGTCAAGGAGCGGCGGATGGCCGTTGGCCCACCAGACATGTGAATTCTTGTGCTGTCCTTCGAAGGGTACCTACCAGGTCGTAGTGGACAACCAGTGGTGCGTGAACCGAAAGCGAGGGTTGAAACCGACTGGTCTTCTTCGAGCCACAAATGGCTCTTTGGGAGTAGGCGATAGATGCCGGAACCGGTCGTTTGGTCGCTCTAGCGCCAACCTATAATCTCGCGCACTGACGGCGCGGGTATGGAATGACAACCAAGGCGAACTGGGTTCCTACGGAGACCACCATGAATCGAGAACGCAAAGACACCCGCATCCTGATCTATAGCCATGACACCTTTGGCCTGGGCCATTTACGGCGTTGCAGGACCATCGCGCATTCACTGGTGGAACGCTTCAAGCACCTTTCGGTCCTGATCCTTTCCGGTTCTCCGATTATTGGTAGTTTTGATTTTCGTTCGCGCGTGGATTTTGTGCGCGTTCCCGGGGTGGTCAAGCTGCGCAATGGCGAATACACGCCGCTCAATCTGCATATCGACGTCGAACACATGTTGCTGATGCGGGCGTCCATCATTCGGCATACAGCCGATATGTTTGACCCTGACATTTTCATCGTGGACAAGGAGCCGTTAGGCCTGCGGGGCGAGGTGCTCGAAACTCTGGAGATGCTCAAACAGCGTGGCACGCGTCTGGTGTTGGGCTTGCGCGACGTGATGGACGAGCCCAAACTGCTCGCGCCCGAGTGGCGTCGCAAGAAGGTGCTGCCGGCCCTGCGTGATCTGTACGATGAGATCTGGATTTATGGCTTGCCGCAAATCTGCGAACCGTTAGAAGGCATTGCACTGCCGGCGAGCGTGCGCAAGAAAATAACCTATACCGGCTATCTGGCGCGAGAGGTGTCGACCGCCGGCGCTCCACCGCGCCTGCCTGAAATCACCAAACGCCCCTACATACTGGTAACGACCGGCGGTGGTGGTGATGGCGAAGGCTTGATCGACTGGGTATTGCGGGCTTACGAACATGACGCCTTGCTGCCTTATCCGGCCCTACTCGTATTGGGTCCTTTCATGCAACCGGAGCGGCAAACCGAGTTCATGAATCGTGCCGCACGGCTTAAGCGGGTGGACGCGATCACTTTTCACAGCAATCTGGAGGCCCTGGTAGCCGGCGCGGTGGGCGTGGTGGCTATGGGCGGATACAACACTTTCTGCGAGGTGCTGTCGCTGGACAAGCGCGCGCTGATCATTCCACGGACTACGCCGCGGCTCGAACAATTCATTCGCGCCTCAAGCGCCGCCAAACTGGGACTTGTCAGCATGCTGAGCGAAGACGGGGATAACAATCCCGTGGTAATGGCGGCGGCACTGCGCGCACTGGCGCGGCAGAACCTTCCCTCGGAAGTGGTCGTGCCCGGTCTACTTGAAGGATTGCCCAACGTGGCCAAGCTGGTGGCGCCATGGCTCAAGACCGCTGAAGAGGAGCCAAAGCAGGTGGTGGCTCGAATTGGTTGAGGCAACAGGCAGTTCGTCGCCAGGCCGCGTTGTTTTTGTTCTCAAGGGCTACCCGCGCCTGTCGGAGACTTTTATCGCGCAGGAAATCGCGGCGTTGGAGCGTTGTGGCCTGCGGATTCTGATTGTTTCATTGCGCCGTCCCACCGATGCGCGCGCGCATCCAGTGCATGCCGAGATTCGTGCGCCAGTGCTTTACTTACCCGAGTATTTGCGCGATGACCCGATGCGCGTGTTGCGTGCCTGGTGGCGGGTGCGTCGCTGGCCGGGTTACCGCGCGGCCCGTGCCGTGTGGCTGGGCGACATGCGACGCGACCGGACCGCCAACCGGGTGCGTCGTTTCGGACAGGCGTTGGTGCTTGCCAATGAGGTGCCGGCCGACGTGGTTCGCCTGCACGCGCATTTCCTGCACACGCCGGCGTCGGTGGTTCGTTATGCGGCGACCATCCGCGCTTTGCCGTGGTCTGGATCTGCCCACGCCAAGGATTTCTGGACCACGCCTGAGTGGGAATTGCGTGAGAAGCTGGCATCGTGCGACTGGCTGGTTACCTGTACCGGTACAAACCGGGATTACCTCGCCGGGCTGGCGCCTGCAGGGCGGGTGGAACTGGTGTACCACGGGCTGGACCTGGACCGGTTTGCGCCATGGGCGCCGCCGAGGTCACCACGTGACGGCAGTAGCGCCAGCGATCCCGTGGTGGTCTTGTCGGTTGGGCGGCTGGTCGAAAAGAAGGGCACCGACCTATTGCTCGACGCGCTGGCCAGGTTGCCGCCCGAGCTGCACTGGCGGCTGGTGCATGTTGGCGGCGGACCGTTGCGCGAAGCGCTGGCTAGGCAGGCAGACGCGCTGGGTATATCGGGCCGGATCAGGTGGCTCGGCGCCATGACCCAGGACGAACTCATCGGCGAATATCGCGCCGCCGACCTGTTTGCGTTGGCCAGTCGTATTGCGCATGATGGAGACCGCGATGGATTGCCCAATGTGCTGATGGAGGCGCAAAGCCAGGGCCTGCCGTGTATCGCAACGCAGGTGTCAGCGATCCATGAATTGATTGTCAACGGCGTCACCGGACTGCTGGTGGAACCGGAATCGCCGATTGCGCTTGCCGCTGCACTGCACGCGTTGATGGTCGACCCCAATCGCCGGCGTGTCTTGGGTGCAGCCGGCCAGGCACGCGTGGCGGCCGAATTCGGCCTGCAAACCAACCTGTCCCGCTTGGCCGAAAAGTTCGGCTTGCGCAATGTTTACGCAACGCCTGGGGCGGCTTCGACCATGCCCATCGACTGCTCCAAGCCCGCAACACACAACATGCGCTGCAACAAGCCACAGCCGAGGTAGGCGTCGTCGCGGCGGGCCACGTCAATCAGGCGGCCCACATCGATCCGCTCGGGAAGGATGCGGGAACTGGCAATCAGTTCGAGCACTTGATCACGGTTGTTGCGCAGGAATCTGCTATAGACCCAGCGGAAGCCCTGCTTGTCACGCCGCCATTGGGTTGGCAATGGCACGAAGGCCTGGAACAAAGACCTGAGCTCATGTTTGTTCCAGGCGCCGACAAACTTTTGCTGGTAGCCGCTTTGCATGTAGGGCGCCAGCCGGTAATCCAGCAGCGGGCTGCGGTTCTCGATGCCAGAGGCCATCGCATTACGGTCGTTCTGCCAGAGCCATTCGCCGAGCCGCCCAACGGTCGCGTCGGCCACCAATGCCTGCGCCAACGTGCCACGCATTGCGACCAGTGGGTCATGGCCGCGGGCATCCCGTACGCAAGCTGCGACAAACGAATCAAGGTCCGCCGGATCTTCGCTTGCCCGCGCAATGCCGCCTGCAGGTTTGGCGCTGTGTTGTTTCGATTGCGCGTCAACCAGCGCCTGTTGCGTGATGGCGCGGATACCGGCGCTGTCGGCGTTGGCCGCAAGGGACTGCGCGATCCAGCGCTCATCACCCTCGGCCAGTGCCTGGGCCACCGCAAAACGGTAATAACGATCCCAATAGCCGGCAAAGATTTCGTCCCCGCCGGTTCCATCAAGCACCACCGGCACGTCATGGCTGGCGATATGTGCGTAAAGCTGCGGCATCGCCAACGCGTTGCCAATGAACGGGAACGGCTTCTCCTGGTGGCGGCACACACCCAGGAAGGCGTCCATGCCGCTCGGGCCGTAATCGAGTGGCACGTTGATCGCCTTGATGCCCAGTTGCCCGATGCACCGCCTGGCGTACAACGCGTCTTCGCTCTTTCCAGCGTCGCCCGTGAAGCAGGTCACGCGCTCCTCCATACCAAGCGCAGACAACACCGACAGGATCAGCGAGCTGTCGACGCCACCCGACAGCAACAACCCGACCTTACGATCGGATACCAGGCGAGCAAGAACCGCGTCTTGTACCAGGGTGGCCAATTGTTCGCTGTCCGGCGGATTGCCGGCGACATACGCAGCAAGGTCGAAATAGCGCCGCTCATGCAGTCTCCATGTCGCCAGATCGAACGTCAGTACTCCGCCCGCAATTACCTGCCGGATACCCTGAATATGTGTCGTGCCCCCGTGGTGCGGGAAGAGCCAGCCGTGGCGCAGGAAACTGTCCAGGTCGGTCGCGACGAAAGATGGTTGCCGACCGAGGTAATTGAGAATCGGGCCGATCTCTGACGCCATGCAAAAAGTGCTGGCATCGGCATAGTAGAACAAGGGCTTCTTGCCATAACGGTCTCGAGCGGCCGTCACTAGTCCTGTGGCTTCTTCCAGCAGGCAAAATGCCCACATGCCGTTGGCGCGGTTCAATGCCTGGATGCCTTTGCTCACGACCAGTGCGAACAACACCTCGGTGTCGCCATCGGTGTCGAAGCCGATCCCGTCGCGTGACAGTTCTTCGCGCAAAGTGCGAAAGTTATAGACCTCGCCGTTGTAGACCAGGGTGCGTTGCGCGCGGCGAAAAGGCTGGCTCGATCGGTCGCTGGGGTCAAGGATGGAAAGCCGGGTGTGGCCAATGTATCCAGACACGGGAACCGGCCCCTCGGTCGTCGGGTAAACGCGGTCGAAGGAATACTGGCCGATTCCATCGGGGCCGCGGTGGCGCAAGGCCTCTGTCGCGTTTCGGGCGCGTGTCTGGTCTACCGGCGCGGCACGTTCGACGGCGAAGAATAGTCCGCACATAATTACTGGTAGTTGAATCAAGGCCGCAGGCCTTGAGCAGGGTAGAAGAGCGCCCCGTGAGGCCAGGCGCCGCTGGATGCGCAGCCGAAGCAGGCGATTGTAAGGGCCGCCCCCGAGCGAGGATCGCTGTCGGCCCGCAGGCCAGCGTGGGGGCGGGGCAGCGGTCTAGAATTAGGCATGCGCATCGCCTTCTACGCGCCGCTCAAGTCTCCTACACATCTCACTCCTTCCGGCGATCGGCGTGTGGCAAGGCTGCTGATGGATGCGTTGCATATGGCCGGTCACAGCGTCGAACTGGCTTCTGACTTTCGCAGTTTTGAAGGCTCCGGCGATGCCGCGCGCCAGACGGCGCTGCGCCAAGAGGGTGGCGCAATCGCCCGGTCACTGGCGCTGCGCTGGCGCGCGATGGCCAAGGCTGATCGTCCGGAACTATGGCTCACCTACCACCTGTATTACAAAGCCCCGGATTGGCTGGGACCGCGGATCAGTGCCGATCTGGGCATCCCTTACGTTATCTCGGAAGCGTCGTATGCACCCAAACGCGCCGATGGCCCTTGGGCGATCGGGCACCTGGCGACGCAGCGTGCCATTCATGCCGCGGCATTGCTTCTGTGTCCGACCGGCGACGACGTTCCTGGGCTGCAATTGGTGGCCTCGGCAACGACCCGGATAACGCGTTTGCCGCCGTTTCTCGATCCCGCCCCATATCGGGTCGCCACCCAGGCACGCGCGGCCCATCGCAGCCGGTTTTGCGTTGCGCATGGGCTCTCAGCCGGTGCCGTATGGATCGTGGTCGTGGCCATGATGCGTCACGGCGACAAGTTGGCCTCGTACCGTGTACTCGCCTCAGTGCTGCGGCGTCTGATCGACTTGCCGTGGGAGTTGGTGGTTGCGGGTGACGGGCCCGCGCGTGGCGAGATCCAGGCGATGTTGGAAAGTGCGGCACCAGGGCGCGCGCGTTTTCTGGGTGAATGTGGCGCGGATACCATGGCCGCCATTTACGCGGCCAGTGACCTGAGTGTCTGGCCGGCTGTCAACGAGGCTTACGGCATGGCCATGCTGGAGGCGCAGGCAGCCGGTATCGCGGTGGTTTCGTGTGCCGTTCGCGGTGTTCCCGACGTAGTGTGTGATGGCCGTACCGGTCTGCTGGCCGCGCCAGGCGATGTGCAGGAACTTGCAAATCTGGTGCGCAGGTTATTGCTGGACCCGCCGTACCGCGTCGGCATGGGTCGGGCAGCGGCCCAATTTGTCGATGCCGAACGTAGCGTCGAGCGAGCCGCGGGCCGTCTCAACCTGGCGTTCGAAGGACTGCGCGAAGCCGCCGCAACGTCGCTCGGTGGCGTGGTGGCACCATGACGCGCCTGGCCATGTTGCGGCATGGCGAAACACAATGGAGTCGGGATGGGCGAATCCAGGGGCGCACCGATGTTCCACTCAATGAAGCGGGACGTGCGGTGTTGAGGCTGCACCGATTGCCAGACGAGTTCGCTCGCATGCGTGTTGTGACCAGTCCGCTCAAGCGGTGTGTGCAGACCGCCCACGCCCTGGGATTACCTTCGCCCGCGCTTGAAGCGCGCCTAGCGGAAATGTCGTGGGGCCAGTGGGAGGGCCGTACTCTGCGCGACCTGCGCTTCGAACTTGGTGAGGCGATGGTTGCCAACGAGTCGCTGGGGCTGGATTTCACCCCGCTGCATGGCGAGAGCCCGCGTCAAGTTCTGTCGCGCGTATCTGACTGGTTGCGCGAAATCGCAGCCGCCGGCAGCGAGACGCTTGCCGTCAGCCACCGCGGTGTGATCCGCGTGGTCTTCGCCGCGGCGTGTGGCTGGGACATGCGCGGCCGACCACCTGCCAAACTGGATTGGACTGCTTTGCAGGTTTTTCGTCTGGACCATGCGGGCCGGCCCAGTGTGCTGAGCTTGAATCTGCCACTTGTTCCGGTGCAATCGGTTGCGTCCCGAAAATGAGCAGCAGGCGCGTACTGCTGTACGTACAGCATTTGCTGGGCATCGGCCACTTGAAACGAGCCGCAACACTTGCCGATGCGATGTCCGATTTCGGGCTGGAAGTCACGTTGGTGAGTGGTGGTTTCGAGGTTGCTGGCATGGCCACTAAAGCGGCACATTGGGTCCAGTTGCCACCCGCTGGCGCGGCCGATCTGTCGTTCAAAGCGCTAGTTGACGCCCGTGGCAACCCGGTCAGTGAGCGGTGGAAACAAGAACGCCGTGAGCTGCTGCTGGCTGCGTGGCGTGCTGCTGATCCGCATGCCGTGGTGATTGAACTGTTCCCGTTCGGCCGGCGCCAGATGCGTTTTGAGTTACTCCCGCTGCTCGACGCTGCCGGTAGCGCCGCGCGCCGGCCCGTCATTGTGTCTTCGGTGCGCGATGTGCTTGGCGGCGGACAAAAAGATCCGCTGCGCCAGGACAACATGCTGGAGTTGTTCGAGCGTTATTTTGATCGTCTGCTGGTGCATGCAGATCCGGCCCTGGTCCGGTTTGACCAAACCTTTCGACATGCCGCGCGCATCGCGGCAAAACTGCATTACACCGGCTATGTGGTGGACCGCGCGCCGGTCGCGCACAGCGGCGCGTCAACTGGCAACAACGAGGTGATTGTGTCGGTGGGGGGCGGCGCGGTTGGCAGGCAGTTGCTGGAGACAGCGATTCTGGCGCGCCCGCTTAGCGTATTGGCGCAGCACCCATGGCGCCTGTTGGCCGGTGTCGTTATTGCAGACGCGGACCTTGCCGCGCTCGCGGCCCTTGCCGGCGTGAGTAGCGACGGCGCAGTGGTAGTTGAGCGTAACCGTTCCGACTTCGTGCAGCTATTGGCCAACTGCCGCCTGTCGGTGAGCCAGGGTGGCTACAACACGATCATGGAGACCTTGCAAGCGGGTGCCCGTTCGGTCGTGGTGCCATTTGCTGGCGGCGCTGAGACCGAGCAGAGCCTGCGCGCGCGGCTGCTGGCCGAACGCGGCTGGATCGACGTGGTTGAAGAGTCGGCCTTGAGTCCCCAAAACCTGGCCGATGCGATCAACCGGGCTGCCGGTCGCCCGTGCTTGCCACCTAGCTCAGTCAATCTCGATGGCGCTCGCAACAGCGCAGCGCTGCTGGCGCAATGGACAGCGGGGTTGGACTGATGAGTACCGCCTGGCACAGATTTTTTGACGAAATCGCGCGTTGGCGTGAAGCCGGACGAACCGTCGATTTTTGGTGGCGCGATGATGACGCCTGCCGGCCCGAGCCGGCGTTGACGCGACTGCTAGCCCTTGCCACCTCGTTTGGCGTACCGTTGGCGCTGGCGGTGATTCCAGACGCCGCGCAAGCCGGTGCATTTGAGGTCAACAACGCGGTGGTCACGGTACTGCAGCATGGTGTCGATCATCGAAACCGCGCCACGGGCCATGAAAAGAAGACCGAGTTTCCCGCCTCCGAGCCGGTAGCCGCGGCACTGGCCCGCTTGGAGCGTGGCCGTGCTCGGCTCGAACTCCTTGCGGTTCGTCAGGCAATGCGGGTTCTGGTACCGCCTTGGAACCGGATGTCATCGCCAGCGCTGGTGGGCCAACTGGCTGACGCAGGATATCGCGGCTTGAGTACCTTTGGGCCGCGCAGTTCTCAACTTGCCGCGCCGGGGCTGCTGCTGGTCAATACCCATGTTGACATCATCGACTGGCGTGGAGGGCGCGGGTTTGTTGGCGAGGACGTGGCACTCGGTCAGGCGACGCGCCATCTGCAGGCGCGTCGCAGTGGCTTGGCCGATGGCGCCGAACCCACCGGATGGTTGACCCACCATGCCGTGCACGACGAGTCGGCGTGGGTCTTCTTGCAGCAGTTGTTCGAGCGCACCGCTGGCCGGCAAGGGGTGTCTTGGCGCAGCGCGACCGACCTGTTTGTGCAGCAGCAATCTTGACGTCATGCGCGCGGATCGGAGAGCACGGACCACTGGGCATCCAAGGTTCCGCCGTCAACACTTCTTCTATACTGCGCTCAGATAGCCATGGATCGAATCACCCGTACAACGCTGACAACACGGGGTTCAGTATCAGGAGACTAATCTGCCTGGCCGCTGGCTGGGCAGGGCATCCGGGCGCATTACATACGGGATATGGCAAACGTCTTAACGGTCAAGGACCTGAAGGTCTATCTCAATGTCGACGCCGGCACGGTAAAGGCCGTGGATGGCGTTTCGTTTCGCATTCCGGCCGGTCGTACCATGGCCCTGGTGGGCGAGTCGGGCTCGGGAAAATCGATCGTGGCGCAGGCGATCATGGGCATTTTGCCGCGCGTTGCGCGTATCGAGCAAGGCGAGATTCTTTTCCACGATCCGAACCGGCCGGGCTCCGAAGTTGACATATCACGACTGGACCTGGTGGGCGCGGAAATGCAGGCCATCCGCGGCGCCCGTATATCGATCATCTTCCAGGAGCCGATGACGGCGTTGTCGCCATTGCATACCATAGGCAACCAGATTGGTGAGGCGCTGGCGCTGCACCGCTCCGCGCTGGGCAAACAAGAGCGTCGTGCGGCCGTGATCGAAATGCTGCGGCTGGTTGGCTTCCCTGAGCCGGCGGCGGCGGAACACACCTATCCGTTCGAGTTGTCTGGTGGACTGCGGCAGCGCGCGATGATTGCCATGGCGCTGGTGTGCCGTCCGGCGCTGTTGATCGCGGACGAACCGACGACGGCACTGGACGTGACAATCCAGGCTCAAATCCTGCAGTTGATCAAACAGTTGCAGGGCGAGTTGCATATGGCCATGATGATGATTACGCACGACCTCGGCATAGTCGCTAATATGGCCGACGAGGTGGTGGTGATGTACCACGGCAAGGTGATGGAAGCGGGAACCCTTGAACATGTGTTCCGCGACCCACGCCATCCCTACCTGGTGGCGTTGATGCGCGCGGTGCCCCGATTCAACATGGCGCCGGGCGAGCGGCTGACGCCGATTCGCGAGATTCAGGTTTCGGCGGGTCACCTCACGCAAATACAGGACGGCCGTCCGCCCAATGTGGACCCAAGCGCACCGATGCTGATGGTGCGAAACCTGACTAAACGATTTGGCACCCGCAAGACGTCCTTGTTCGGAGGCAAACCGGCGGGTGAGACATTGGCGGTGGACGATGTCAGTTTCGACGTGGCGCCTGGTGAATGTCTGGGGCTGGTCGGCGAGTCCGGTTGCGGAAAGACAACCACGGCCAAGATGATCCTGCGCTCGACCCTGCCGGATGCCGGTCAGATCGTGTTCAATGACCGCGGCCGTCCACGCGACGTACTCAAGCTGGAAGGACCAGAATTGTTCGAGTACCGGCGCCGCGTCCAGTTTGTATTTCAGGATCCATTTGGGTCGCTCAACCCCCGCATGACGGTTTATGACATCGTCAGTGAGCCGCTGGTGATCCACGGTATCGGCGACGGAGATGAGCGGTTTTCACGCGTCAAGGAATTGATGGGGTTGGTCGGGCTGGATGTGCGCCACTTGCGCCGTTATCCGCACAGCTTCTCGGGTGGGCAGCGTCAGCGCATCGGTATTGCGCGCGCGTTGGCATTGAGCCCCGACTTGCTGATATGCGACGAGCCGGTTTCGGCGTTGG